>NZ_JYMS01000050.1:0-240919 GCF_000938285.1 Bradyrhizobium sp. LTSP857
CCTCAGAGCGTGTGATTTTTTGGCAGCGTGCCAGGTAAATCTGTCCGAATGCCGGTGGCATGTGATTCTCTGGCGATGATGGATTGGCGGGAGGCGAAGATGGCTGCCGATGAATTGTTCGGTGATCTGCCGGCGCAGTCGAAGCCTGAAGCCGACGCGGCGCCGCTCGGCGCGCCACGGCTGCGTGAGCCACAGCGCGACCAGATCGCGTTGCGAGCGGTGGATATCGAGAGCCTGATCGGGGAAGACCATCCGGTGCGCCTGATCTGGTCTTATGTCGAAGAGCTTGATCTGAGTGAGCTGGAGAACCGGATCAAGGCCAGGGGCGACCGCCCCGGTCACCCCGCGACCTCGCCGCGGCTTTTGCTGGCGCTGTGGCTCTCAGCCACCAGCGAGGGCGTCGGCAGCGCGCGAGCATTGGAGCGACTGTGCGAGAGCCACGATGCCTATCGTTGGCTGTGCGGCGGGGTGTCGGTGAACTATCACATGCTGGCGGACTTCCGGGTCGGTTGCGCCGACCTGCTGGACCGGCTGCTCAGCGAGCATCTGGCGGCGCTGGCGAAGGCTGGTCTCGTCAATCTGGCGACACTGGCGCAGGACGGGGTGCGGGTCCGGGCCAGCGCGGGAGCCGCCTCGTTCCGGCGCGAGGCGACACTCGAGCGGCATCTGGCCCTGGCTGGGACGGTGGTGGAAGACCTCAAGCGCGAAGTCGACGTGCGCTCTGACGCCAGCAATCAGCGCGCCCGGGCAGCCAAGGAGCGAGCCGCGCAGGAACGCAGCGCGCGCGTGAAAGCGGCGCAGGCGGCGCTTGCCGAGATCAAGCAGCAGCGCAAGGAACGCGAGAGCAAGCAAGGCAATGGCAAGACGCCGAAGGAGCCGCGCGCGTCGACGACGGACGCCGATGCACGGGTCATGAAGATGGCGGATGGCGGCTTCCGCCCAGCCTACAACGTGCAGGTGACGAGTGCGGCCGGCGAGCAGTTCGTCACTGACGTTAAGGTATGCAACACGGGGTCCGACCGCGGGCTGATGCGGCCCATGCTGGAGCGGCAGCGCACGCGCCCTGGCGGCCTGCCCAAAGACCATCTCGTCGATGGCGGCTTTGGCAGCGCGGAAGACATCGAGTGGGCGCATGCCGAGGGCATAGAGGTTTTTTGCCCGCCCACTCAATCCAAGCACGGCACCGACCCCTACCTGCCGCGACGCGGCGACGGCGCGGGGGTACTGGCTTGGCGTGCGCGGATGGCGAGCAAAGAGGGCAAGGCCCGGTACAAGCCCCGTTCGATATGCGAGTGCATCCATGCCCGCTGGCGCAACTGGAACCTACGGCAATTGACCGTGCGCGGGATCGAAAAGGTCCGCGCCGTCGTGCTCTGGTACGCCCTCACCAACAACATCCTGCAAGGCAACCGCCTCCGCAGCGCATAAACGAGAGCTCATCGACGAACTCAGACCCGCCATTTACCGCGACAGGAAACTCCACTCCGTTCCGAACAAGTAAAAGCGTCACAAGCTCTCAGGGTGACGGGGGATAGAGTGGCGTATGGTGCTCTCTCACACCGCCGCGAGCTTCCGGTACAGCGCGTTGTAGCTGCCGGCCGAGATGCTCCAGGAGAACGAGCGTCCCATGGCGCTGCGGCGCATGGAGTCGAGCTGGTCCTGGGCCATGAAAGCCTCGAAGGCCCGGCGGACGCCGCCGAGGAAAGACTCGTGCGAGGGTTTTGAGAACAAAAAGCCGGTCTCGCCGTCGCTGATGGTTTCAGCGAGCCCGCCGGTCTGGTGGCCGATCGGCAGCGAGCCGAAGCGCTGGGCGTACATCTGGCTCAATCCGCACGGCTCGAAGCGCGACGGCATCAGGGTGAAATCGCTGCCGGCGAAGATGCGGCGGGCCTGGGCATCGTTGAAGCCGATCGTAACGCCGATCGCGTCGGGACGACGGCGGTGTGCATCGATCAGGGCCTGCTCCAGCGCCGGCTCGCCGGAGCCGGTGACCACGATCTGCCCGCCGGCGTCGACGATCTCGTCGGCCGCCGCCAGCACGAGGTCGATGCCCTTCTGGTGCACGAGGCGCGCGACGATGCCGAACATCGGGCCGCGCGACACCGCCAGCCCAAACTGCTTGCGCACATAATCCGCATTGGCCTTCTTGCCGACCCAGTCGCCGGCGCCGAATTGTTGCGCGAGCTGGGCGCAGGAGCGCGGGTCCCAGCTCTCGTCGATGCCGTTGAGAATGCCGGTGAGCTCGGCCGCATCGGAGCGCAGGCGCAACAGGCCCTCCATGCCGCAGCCGTATTCGGACGTGGTGATCTCCCGCGCGTAAGTGCCGCTGACGGTGGTGAGGTGCGAGGCATAGACCAGCCCCGCCTTGAGGAAGGAGAGCTGGTCGTAGAATTCGACGCCGTCGATGTGGAAGGAGCTCTCGGGCACGCCGATCCGTCGCAACGAGTCCTTCGGGAAGAGGCCCTGATAGGCGAGGTTATGAATGGTCAGGATCGACGGCAGCTTGCTTCCGCGCCAGGCGAGGTAAGCCGGCACGAGCGAGGCCTGCCAGTCGTTGGCATGCACCAGGTCTGCTGCCCAATTCTTGTCCAGCTTGCCCATGGCAAGCTCAGCGGCGGCCGAGGCAAAGCGCGCGAAGCGGATGTCGTTGTCCGGCCAATCGCGCCCGGACTCGTCGCCATAGGGATTGCCGGGTCGGTCGTAGAGTTGTGAGCACAACAGCACATAGACCGGCAGGCCGTCCTTGGTTGCGGCCCGGCCGAGCGAGCAAGCCGGCATCTCCGCGAATGCCGGGCAGCGTCCAACGATCTGTATATGCGTGAGTTGCTCGATGATGTCGCGATAGCCGGGCAGCATGATCCGGATATCTGCGAACGGACGAAGGGCTCTGGGAAGGGCAGCAGAAACGGCACCAAGTCCGCCGACGCGGACGAAGTCGTCCATCTCTGTCGTAACAAATAAGACCCTCAAGAACGATTGCCCCTTGCCGATCTAGTTTGCTGCTATGCAAGAAAGGGTCCAGTTGCCCCAGGATTCCAAAGCCTGCCCGCGAGTCGCGTCGGTTCGGTAAAGACTTTCCTACTTAGCCGCCGCCCTCTAGGGTCTGCGCACCAACGATAGAGAACATCGATTGTTCCTAGGGGACCCGAGGACACAGGCAGGGACGCGGCACGCATGCAGCTATCAGATAAGCATGAGGGGACGACGACAAAGGCCTTTGCCGGCCTCAGGGTCCTGGATTTTTCGACCACCATTGCCGGTCCCCATTGCGCGCGGATGCTTGCCGACATGGGCGCCGAGGTCATCAAGATCGAGACCGACGGCGGCGAGACGATGCGAACCCGGCCGCCGCTGCGCAAGGGATGCAGCACCGTGTTCGGCCAGCTCAATGTCGGCAAGAAAAGCGTCGTGCTCGACCTCAAATCGGAGGACGGCAGGGAGGCGGTCCGCCGGCTGGTCGCGACATCAGACATCCTCGTCGAGAACTTCCGTCCCGGCGTGATGCGCCGGCTGCGGCTCGACTACGACAGCCTGCGCCCGGTCAATCCGAAGCTGATCTACTGCTCGATCTCCGGCTACGGCCAGACCGGTCCCTCGGCCGAGCTGCCGGCCTATGCGCCGGTGATCCACGCGGCTTCCGGCTACGACATGGCGCATCTCGCCTACCAGCCCGGCCGCAGCCGTCCCGACTATTGCGGCATCTATCATGCCGACGTCGTCACCGGCACCTATGGCTTTGGCGCGATTGCGTCCGCGCTCTACCAGCGCACGGTAACCGCGCTCGGCCAGCACATCGACGTCTCCATGCTGGAGTCGATGCTGACGCTGACGGTGATCGAGTTGCAGAGCTCGCAATTCGCGGTAAAGCCGCCGCCGCGTCCGATGTTCGGCCCGACCGAGACGGCCAACGGCTACGTCATGATCACTGTCGCGAGCGAGAAGACGTTTCAGGGATTGATGGGCGTGATAGGCCGCCCCGAATGGATCGCCGACCCGCGCTTTGCCACCTACGCCGCGCGCCGCGAGAACTGGGCCGACATGATGGACGGTGTGGAGGCATGGTCGCGGCAGCTGTCGACCGATGAATGTCTTGTCGGTTTGAGCGCCGCTGGCGTGCCGGCCTCGGCGTATCGCACCATCACCGAGGCCTTGGCCGATCCGCAGCTCGCGCACCGGCAGGCGCTGTCGGCTGTCCAGGACGAGGGCGGCTCGTTCAGGGTTCTGAACCTGCCGTTCCGGATGACCGGTGCCGACACGACGCCGGGCGAGAGGATGGCCGCGCTCGGCGAGCACACGCGCGAACTGCGCAACGAGGTTGGCCTCGCCGACGACGCGCCAATTCCGTCAGGCAAAACATCCGTGCAGGGCTGACGAGCGGCTTCGTGCAGGCCAGCAATGCGGCGTTGCGCGTGGCCGGCTTGCCACCATCCGCCGATCAACTAGACAGGTTTGTCTCGTCCCGCCGCCCGTGGCATGGTGGCGCGACAACAAGAAATATGCCGGGAGGACGCCGATGAAGAGTTTCAAGGTCGCCGATTTCAAGGCGCCGCTGAAAGAGTTCGACGAGGCCACGCCGCAGCCATCGGGTACGCAGGTGCTGATCAAGGTGAAGGCGGCCGGCGTCTGCCATAGCGACCTCCATATCTGGGAAGGCGGCTATGATCTCGGCCACGGCCGCAAGCCGCTGTCGCTGAAGGAGCGCGGCATCAACCTGCCGCTGACCATGGGCCATGAGACGGTCGGCGAGGTCCTGGCGTTCGGCCCCGATGTCAAGCCATCGGATCAGGGTGATATCAAGCTCGGCGATGTCGGCCTCGTCTATCCCTGGATCGGCTGCGGCAAATGCGCCACCTGTCTTGGCGGCGACGAGAACATGTGCCTGACGCCGCGCTCGCTCGGCGTCTATTGCGACGGCGGCTATTCCGACCACATGCTGGTGCCGCATCCGCGCTATCTTCTCAATCTCAGGGGGCTCGATCCCGCATCGGCCGCGCCCTATGCCTGCTCGGGCGTCACCACCTACAGCGCATTGAAGAAGGTCGAGCAACATTTCGATACGCCGATCGTGATGTTCGGCGCCGGCGGGCTCGGTCTGATGGCCCTGTCGCTCTTGAAAGCCATGGGCGGCAAGGGCGCGATCATGCTCGATATCGATGCCAGGAAGCGCGAGGCGGCGGAGAAGGCCGGCGCGCTCGCGACCGTCGATCCCAAGGCACCGGATGCGCTGGAGCAACTGGCGAAGAAGGCGGGCGGACCGATCCGCGCCGTAATCGACCTCGTCGGCAACGCTGCTACCACGCAGCTTGGCTTCGACTGCCTGACCAAGGGCGGCAAGCTCGTCATCGTCGGCCTGTTCGGCGGCGGAGCGACCTGGGCACTGCCGCTGATTCCGATCAAGGCGGTGACGATCCAGGGCAGCTATGTCGGAAATCTGCGCGAGACGCAGGAGTTGCTTGAGCTCGTCCGTAGCAAGAAGGTGCCGCCGATCCCGGTGACGACGGCACCGCTCAACAAGGCCAACGATGCGCTGGTGCAATTGCAGCAGGGCGCGGTAGTCGGACGCACGGTGCTGACGCCGTAACCCACACTCTCTCCTCGTCATTGCGAGGAGCGAAGCGACGAAGCAATCCAGATTGTCTCCGCGGATGCAGTTCTGGATTGCTTCGCTTCGCTCGCAATGACGACTTGGCTAGCTCCTTCCCGAGGCCCTTGAAATGTCCGCAAACAACGCCTTCCACATCGCCGTGCTCGCCGGTGACGGCATCGGTCCCGAAGTCATGGCGCCCGCGCTCGAGGTACTGCGCAAGATCGAGGCGAAGTCGGACTTGCGTTTCCGCTTCACCGAGGCGCCTGCCGGCGCCAACAATTATCTCGCCACCGGCAAGCGCTTCACCGAGGCGCCTGCCGGCGCCAACAATTATCTCGCCACCGGCAAGTCGATGCCGGACAGCACCATCAAGCTCTGCGAGGAGGCCGACGCGATCCTGTTAGGGGCCTGCGGCCTGCCGTCGGTCCGCTACCCCGACAACACCGAGATCGCGCCGCAGATCGAGCTGCGCTTCATCTTCGATCTCTATGCCGGCGTGCGGCCGGCGCGGCTGATCCCGGGCGTGCCGAGCCCGATCGTCGGCGCCGATCAGCGTGGCATCGATCTCGTGGTGATCCGCGAATCCACCGAAGGCCTGTTCGCCTCGATGGGCAAGGGCATCGTCACCCACGAGGACGCGCGCGAGACGCTGGTGATCACGCGCAGGACCTCCGAGCGCCTGTTCGAGTTCTCGTTCCGCCTTGCCGAGCGGCGCAAGGCGCGCGGCAAGCAGGGCAGCCTTGCCTGCGTCGACAAGGCGAACGTGTTCAAGGCCTTTGCGTTCTTCCGCGGCATCTTCGATGAGATCGCGAAAAATCATCCGGAGGTGAAGACCGATCGGCTCTATGTCGACGCCTGCGCGGCGATGCTGGTGAAGCGGCCCTGGGATTTCGACGTGATGGTGATGGAGAACATGTTCGGCGACATCGTCTCCGACATCACCGCGAGCCTGATCGGCGGCCTCGGCATGGCTCCGTCGGCCGACATCGGTGACAAGTACGCCGTATTCCAGCCCTGTCACGGCACCGCGCCCGATATCATGGGGCAGGGCAAGGCCAACCCCACCGGCATGATCCTGTCGGCCGCGATGATGCTGGACTGGCTCGCCGACAAGCATGGCGTCGAGAGCGCGACTGAGGCCGGCGAGCAAATCGAGCGTGCGGTGGATCAGGTCTATGCCGGCGGCCTCAAGCCGATGGAATTCGGCGGCAGCAACGGCACCGCGGATATTACGAAAGCGGTGATTGCGGCGCTGTAGTGGTCAGAGGAGCACCGCTTCGCGCCGAATGGGCTAGCGCTTTCCGGGTGAAGCCGCGATGTTTGCGGAGACCTCTCTGGGTTGTTCGGCTACGCCGAATAATTTCTCGAACGCGTCGCCCGCGACAGGTACGTAACTAAAATCGATCGTCTTGGAAGACGTATTACGGTTGCAGGTGATGCCATTCCCAGTGCTTCCGTCCTCAAAGCGAAGCTTGCCGCTTTCTGTGAATTGCCAGAAGTGCGCAATATCGTAAGCCTTGTCGGGATAGGTCGCGTCTGCCGGCAGTGGCGGCATGCCCCATTTGACTCCCGAGCCGCCCCATGACGAATTGTGCTCCGGACCTGTCTTCGTATAGCGGGCGATCCAGATGGGATGGTTCTTGATCAGATCCTCACCCGCCTTCGTCGGGGTCATGACCAAATCCCACCAATCATCCGTGTTGGTGTAGATGATCACCTTCTTCCCGGTCGCTTTCTCGACCCGGCTGATCCAGTCGCGCGCCAGCGCGGCAATGTCTTCGCGCTTCACCTTGTACCACATATCGCAAGTGTATTTCGGTGGATTGTCATCAGACTTGCGCAGATAGCCTTCCGGGCATTGCTTGAACTCGTCACTGTCGACCTTCACGGCCGTGTGCGTCCCCTCCATGTCCAACACGGGCGAAAGCTGCTCCGGTTTGTGACCGTCGATCGCGCCAACGCTCTGGAGAAAATATTCCGCCTGAACCGTCGCATCGCCGGCGGGCACCCCAGGCGGATTTGGCATCAGAAAATGGTAGGCGCCGCGGAATAGCTTCCTTGAGCGATGGAGGCTCTCGAGCTCTGCCCAGACCTTGCCCGCCGAAAAATCCGCCGGCTTACCGCCCACCGTGTGCTCGTAATAGACGTAGCGCAGTCCCTGTTGCGCCAGTTTTTGCCAATCGACCGTGCAGGAACACTTGCTGCTGCTGTTATAGAGCTGCCGGTCGGTGCGGCATTCGGGAGGGCTGCCGTCCACATCGATCTCGTAATGCGAAAGGTCAAAGCCGAATGTACCGTTGGCGAACTTCGCCCGTTGCGCAGCGTCGAAAACATAAGCGGTTTCGGGTGCCGCAGGTGCGATTGGTTGCTGGGTCAAGACCTTGTCCTTCTCGGCCAAAGTCATGAGATCGAGACCCTTTCGCGCCACCTCCTGCTTATTCTCGATGCTTCCGTCGAGAGGCCTTCCGAGCGCCTTGGCTGTGTCGGCCAACAAGAGTTGGTCGCCTTCATTCCAGCATTGAGCCTCGATCTCCTGCCAAGGACGGCCGAAGTCGGCCAGAAACGTCGCCTCTTTTTGTTTGTCCTTCTTGACCTCGGCCAGCGCATCCTGAACGCCACCCTCCTTGGTGAAAGCCCACCGGACCGCTATCTCGTCGAGCGTGCTAAGATGAAGCTGAAGCAGCGATACTTCTCTCATACCCTTGCACATATCGTAGACGAGCTTGCGACGGTCGGCAGGCGGGTCATCGGTCGCTCCGTCGGGTTGCTTGTCTTTCTCACCATTGCCCGGCTTGGTCGCTTTCATAGCTTTGGGCTTTGTCTCCGGGCTCCGGAGATCAAACAGCGCAGCCGCGGGATTCTTGGGGTCAAGATTGCCGTCGACGGACTTCAACGCCGTCGTCATCGCGCTGCGAATCGAGACGTTGTCGGCCTCGCAAGTGCCTGAAGCTATCTTGCCGATAGCGCACTGACGGTAGGCCAGCTCGGGCGTATCGAAGATCGTGTCAGGGGTGATGTTGCCGCTACCCTGCAAGGCAATCGAAGCCTGGCGCCTGACATAGATCGCCAGGTTTCCCGGGCTCTGTCGGCTTCCGCCGTTTTCGTCCTGAAACAGGTCCGGAATCTCGACCAGGATTTTCCCATGCTGTGCATCTCGATCTGGGAAATAGGCGTTCAGGAAGTGGCTCACCGTTACCTGGTTCTGGACTGTTCCCGCTCCCTTGAATGCGTCTTGGAGCGAGTTGGCGAACGCCTGGGTACCGGTGGAAACGGGCGACGCGAGCGGATCGGCCACCGAAAACCATCTGGCGGCCGCGCTGAAGCTGGAGAATAGGGTGACGACCGCGTTGACGGCGCCGATATCCTTTGTCTTGCCTCCCGCCACGGTGAACTTGATCTGGAAGTCGTCGAACATGTCCTGAATGCGATCGGCGCGGCCACCATTCCAGGTGATCCACGGGAAACTCGGTCGCGTCGTGAAATCAAAGAAGCAGCCTGCTCCCGGTTTGCCATCGATGCCACCGCCTTTGGCAGCGAGGACGAGAGCTGCGTCACCCTTGAAAAGGTCGGTCGCACTGCTGCTCGACCATCTGTGTTGGATATTGGCTTTGACCGTCACCAGAGCCCCGGTTTCGGTCTTGAATAACTTTTGAAAGAAGCCGGCGATGTCGGCATCCTTTGTGCAGTTCCTGAACCCTTGCCGGAACTGCGGGACGATCTCCAGCCGATAGTAGAAATCGTAGCGGTTCAAGGGCTCCTTATGTGCCTGCGCGAAGGCGTAGTAAGTCGCGTCGACGTGCTTCGGCGTCTTGTCATTGTCGGCGAGAGACCACGGCGCCGTCTTGATGCTCACGCCGCTGCTGTTGCCGGCGTCCGAGTCAAGGATGACGATAGGATCTGTAAAGAGCTGCTGAGCCGTTTTTGGCTGCGCGGGAGCCGGTGGTTTGGGCGTCGTTACCGCAACGGGGCGTTTCTGCTGTTTCGGCTTGGCATCGACTTCACTTGCAATCAGCCCGCAGCTCACAATGGCCACCAGAAACAAAGCTAGCTTCCTCACAATCGCCCCCCAAATAAACAAATTAAAGTAGATATCTGGCGTCACGCCCGCAAAGGTTGTCAAGGTGCCCGATGACGATAGATGTGGGAAAGAGGTCGCGCTCGCCATGTTTCTGCTCCGGCAGATCAATTGCCTGCTATCGCAGCGCAACACCGTGAGCAGTGTTCACAGGAGCGACGTCGTTGCTATCCTAGTCCGCGGGGCGTCGTTCAAGCACGCATCCCGATCGCAGGCCGAGATGGTGGATCATTCTCGAGCGAGGCTGCCGAGGCATAGTGATCGAATTCCATTGTGAAGGTTGCGCGAGCTTGGCTCATCGAGCGCAGGTCACTTACGTAACCGAACATGTTCATGAGCAGCACCATCGCATTGATGACGGTGACGTCGCCGCGCGCGTCTTGACCCTGCACCTGTCCGCGCCGCAAATTCAGATCCGTGATGACAGGTCCGACACAGTCGTCGGGGATCATCATCTCCATCTTCATGATCGGCTCAAGCAGTATCGCCCCTGCCTTCTGGCGCGCCTCTCGGAACGCCGCACGATGCGCGCGAGACGCTGGTGATCACGCGCAGGACCTCCGAACGCTTGTTCGAGTTCTCGTTCCGCCTCGCCGAGCGGCGCAAAGCGCGCGAGAAGCAGGGCAACCTTGCCTGCGTCGACAAGGCGAACGTGTTCAAGGCCTTTGCGTTCTTCCGCGGCATCTTCGACGAGATCGCGAAAAATCATCCCGAAGTGAAGACCGATCGGCTCTATGTCGATGCCTGATCGGCGATGCTGGTGAAGCGGCCCTGGGATTTCGACGTGATGGTGATGGAGAACATGGCGTCGAGAGCGCGACTGAGGCCGGCGAGCAAATCGAGCGCGCGGTGGATCAGGTCTATGCCGGCGGCCTCAAGCCGATGGAATTCGGCGGCAGCAACGGCACCGCGGATATTGCCAAGGCGGTGCTTGCCGCGCTGTAGAAGGTGTGCCCATGCAGGGCGCGCCGATGTCCTGGCGGATGAAATTACCCCGCGCCATGCGTGAGATTGAAGACCTTCTTCTGATGAGCTGCGGATTGCTTTGCGCTTGAAGTTTGCGTCAGCAACTCGAGCGATTCATCGTCCTCGTCGCTGGCGCGCGACAAGGCTTGATCCGTGTATTTCAGACGATTTGGATCACGGGAGATTTTAAGACCCTGGACAGCAAGACGTGACAGTGCAGCAATTGCAATTGCCGTCTTGTATGCGATCTCAATTGTCAGCTTTGGCCAAAACCAGAGAGCGCTCTCGGCTGAAAGACCTGGACGTCGCTCGGTGGGATGGCGCAAGCGAATGATCCCCCATTGCAGCGGATGGACATTCTCAAGCCTCTGGCTCAACGAGAACGTAGCGAGCAGCTTCACCAGGCTACTTAAATTGACGCCGGTCGCCGCGCCCCGGAGCAGCAGCGTCTTCATGTGCTCTGGCGTATAATATAGTGCCCAGGCCTCCCAATAGATCGCTTTCCACTCGTCTTCCGACATGCGGGAATGTGCGGCGCAGACATGCTCGAGGTCGTAATTGTTAAGATCGGGATCCATCGGAACTTGGGCGGTCCAGAGGTTCTTGTGATCCTCGGAACCCGGCAACGGGGTCAGACAAAAGAACTCGAGTATGTCGATCGGCAGCTCGCGCTTGATAATTGCAATATCATTGCGGATCGATTCAGGTGTGTCGGCCGGAAAACCCAGGATGTACCCGGCAAGTGTGAGAATGCCCTGATCTTTCCAGGCCAGCAGCATCTTGCGATACTCGGTGATCTTGTTTTGTCGCTTCTTCGCCGCCAGGAGATTGTCAGGATTGATGTTCTCGAGCCCGATGAATACGCGAGTCACGCCCGCGCGTTTTGCTTTCTCGATAAAATTTGGAATTTTGTGACAAAGTGTGTCCACCTGGATCAGAAGCCCAAGGGGGATGCCTTGGGATTCCCGCAGCCAGATCAAGCGATCAAGGATTTCTTCCCAGTGCTTGTTGCGCGCAAAGTTATCGTCGGTGATGAAATATTTGGAGACACCTTGCTTCCAGTTGCTGCGGACCAGCGCCTCGACATCGTCCGGTGTCCGGAAGCGCGACTTGCGTCCCTGCACGTTGATGATCGTGCAGAAGGAGCATTGGTAGGGGCACCCGCGTCCGGCATCGAAGCTGGTACTCAGACCTAAAGTTCGTCTCACGTTCTCGATCGGCAGGAAGGGCGCAGGCGTACCTTCAATGCCGGGCAAGTCTTTGAGAAAATTGTAAGTGGGCTCCAGCCGTTGGGCAGCGGCATCCTGCAGGACGATATCGAGGCGACCTTCCGCTTCGCCAGCGAACACAGAAACCTTCATTGCGCGGCAGGCGTCCAAATCGACCGCGCTGCCGTCGAGCATCGACAGGCAACCCGAGACGTGAAAGCCGCCGATGACGACCTGAATATCGGCTTCGCGCAGCGGACGGGCGATATCGAGAGCGCGAGGATACTGGTTCGACTGCACGCCGACGAGCATGACCACGCCGAAATTGTCGTGCCGCGAAAAACGCGCCACCAGCTTTGAAATGTCAACGCGGGCGCTGAATTCGTCGATCGCCTCGATATCGATCTCAACATCGGGCCCCAGCACGCGACGTGCGTCGCTTTCCTGCGCAATTCCATAGATGCTGGCAAGCGAATTGGAGGGAATAGTCGCCCGCCACCATCGGATCACATATCCGTCTTCGCCGTAATGTGACGGTTTGATCATCACCAGCTGGAAGCGGCGTTTTGGCTGAAGAACCGAAGCCGACATCAATCGCTTCCCTTTTTGAGACTTTTGCAGCCTAGCACATCCCGGCAGCGAGTGTTGCTCAGCTTTGGGCCAAAAGCCGAGATCCGTCAAAGTGGTGGCGACCTCCATTACGGGCCCACGAGCAGACTCATCCAAGCCGCAGTCCTATTCGATGATCTGGTCGGCATGGCCGAGCAGTGACAGGGGCAATGTCAGGCCGAGCGACTTGGCTGCCTTTCGACCGATGGTCAATTCAAACGCCGCGGGTTGCCTTTGCAGTCCACACTCGCTCCCGAATGACGCTGCAAATCTGGAACTTGAATTCGTTGAAAAAGGCCTCGACCCCGCGCCGCTTTGCCTTGGCGTGCTCGGGATCGATCCGCCATTGATGAAGCGCTTCCTCGGTCTCGAATTCGACGATCGTCACTCGCTCTCCATCGTCCGCAACAAAGCCCTTGTGCGAGATGTAGCCAGGTATTGCTTGCGCCAGTTCACTCATGCGCTTTGCCATCGGCGCATATTCATCCTGCACGCCGGGATTCAGCCGCGTGCGAAAGACAGTGACGATCATCAGACAAGCTCCTGTGTGTGACGAACTTTGTTCACCGCCTTTGCGGCAGTCATCGCCTGGTCGGCAGCGCCATCGTCCGTGCCGCGATCTTTACGTGAGGCGTATCATCACATATAATGAATAATTATGATCTAGTTGATCACGTTGAGAGATATATGGATCTGTCGGATCTGCGGATATTCGTCGCTGTTGTGCGCGAAGGCGGTGTGACCCGCGCGGCTGAACGGCTGCATCGCGTTCAGTCCAATGTGACAACCCGTATCCGGCAGCTGGAAGAGGATCTCGGCGTAGCCCTCTTCATTCGAGAGGGTAAGCGTTTTCATCTGGCCCCCCAGGGGCAGGTGCTGTTTGGCTACGCCAATCGCCTGCTCGCGCTTGCGGACGAAACACGCGATGCCCTGCAAGACGCAAAACCACGCGGCACGTTCCGCCTCGGCGCGATGGAAAGCACGGCGGCTGTCAGGCTGCCGGGACTGCTCAGCGAATACCACCAACGGCATCCAGGCGTCGTTCTGGAGCTTCGCACCGGCAATCCACAGTTTCTCGCGAGCGCCATTCTCGCCGGCGATCTCGATGCAGCGCTTGTTGCCGAACCCATCGCCGATGAGCCATTTGAGAAGGTGCTCGCCTTCGAGGAGGAGTTGGTGATTATTGCGGCCGCCAATCATCCGCCGATCGGTAAGAAGGGCAGCAACCTGCCACGTACCATCATCGTCTTCGAACACGGATGCCCGCATCGCAAGCGTCTTGAAGACTGGTACGCAAGGCGCAACGAAATGCCGGAACGCATGATCGAACTGGCGTCGTATCACGCCATGCTGGGCTGCGTCGTTGCGGGCATGGGCGTCGCCCTGATTCCCAAAAGCGTTCTCACCACTTTTCCAGACAGAAGGCTTTTGAGCGTCCACCCCTTGGGACGAACGGAGAACCGGGCGTGGACAGTGCTCATCTGGCGCAGGGGAGCGGGCTCGGCGAACGTTCAGGCCTTGAAGGAGATCTTGCAGGGCTCCCGGTTGGCAGTCAGAGGGCAGTAAAGACAGCCACGGCAGACGCGCGCTCAGACTTGGGTTTTGACCGCGTCATTCAGAATCTCAGAGGTGCTTCATCGCAAGCAGCCCAGGGTTTTTGCTGATGTCCGCACCTTCCGAAGTTCGATTGAATCGGCATCTTCATGCGCGCCTCGTTCCGGGCGAGCAAGTCTGTAAAGAACCGTCATACCCGGGCGAGGAGTTGCCACCAGGGAGTTTAGGCCTATGCCCCAGCCGTTCGAAGATGGCGCCTCTGCAAGCTCAAAGTCCTTGGAAGGCTCGGCGGATCATCTTTCTCCTCTCTCCATAGAAAGACGAATGCTCCTCATGGGCACCGCGGCTCTTGCTGCAGGCGGGCTCTCCACTCAGGCGTCTGCTGCGCCTCAGGCTCCTGACCTCTCCGCGGCCTTGGCGAAATTCCGCGCTACGATCCCAAGTCACTTCGACCGCGACTACGTCGACAACGCAGTGGTCCCGTTCTTTCTCGGCAGCATCTTCGCCGGCGAGCGACCGATCCTTCCCATGATCGACCTTCCTCTCACCAAACAGGACGCGATCCCTTGGGACTTTTGGGGAATGCTCTACCAAGATTGGAAGCCGACCCCTTCGGACGGCGTGACAGTTTTCCTCGAGGGGCTCGAGAATCGCGGCGCCAACAACCTGCGCAAGCGTATCTATTTCACCGGCGTCACTCCCGACCTTTATGTTCCGAAGTATCAGGCCAAGGTCGTCGCGTTTTTCGACACGCTTCTTGACCCCAAGTATGCCGACAAGCCTTTCATGCGCCACTACCTCGACCATTTTTGGGATATCTATTGGGATCTGCACCTCGGCGTGAAGGGCGAGGCCGTACCGCCTCAAGTCCGCGCGATCGGAGAAGCCTTCAACACGGTGCTCGCCTTTCGCAATCCATTGCAGGAGATCGTATACGAAAACTATATGACCGTGAGGGCGCTTCGGCCGTTCCTTGCAAAATGGATTGATGCGAGGCTGGACGACATCGCGAACGAAAGGGTTTCCAATCCCGACAAGACCATCGCCTATTACTGGCTCAGGAATGCGGGCGACGGAAAGCATTTTGCCAAGAAAGACGTTGTCTTTGAATGCTTCCACAATTTCGTAGCGCTGAGCCAATGGGGAAACTCCATCTTCGGCATCATGACGCGCCTGAACCAGAACGGAGGGGATCAAGCGGTGCGAGCGGCCTTCCAAAAGACGATGAGCGGGAACTTCGACAATGCGAGCGGAGCGCCTTATACGCCCCTCGAGCTTCTGGTGATGGAGTTCTTCCGCACTATCTCGCCGAACGGCGGCAGTATTTCGGCGGTCACGGACACGCGCGCCTCGTCCTTCTACGGCGGCTCTCCATTCGCCCAGTTCGGTGTGCCCTACGAGCGGCACTCATACATGAATACGCCCCATACCGAGACGAGCTTCGACCCGCGTCTGTGGAAGGAGCCTGAGCGGTTCGACCCTCAGCGGTACCTGGGCGTGCCGACCAGCGCCCAGATCGATGAGGCAAAATGCAAGCAGATCGGTCTGCCGCGTTGCCCCTTCGACATTACGACGCTTCCGGTAAGTGACGGGCGGAAAACCGGCATCACCAACAGCGGCTTCGGCACAGTGTTTGCCGTGTCGGAAGGAAAGCCGGCACCAGTTTGCGATTATGCTGGATTCGCCCCGTTCGGCTTCGGTTATCGACGTTGTCCCGGCGAGCAGCTGACAATCGACGTGTTCGGAGATTTTCTCCGCAAGGTATGGCGCGACAAGATCGTCTTCCACAATCTCAATCAGTCAAGACCTGGAAAGGTTCCGGTTGGGCCCGGCGCGGTGATCGACGATGACATCGGGTTCTCGAGATCTGCCTAGCGCGTCTCTCCGAAACGCGCGCCCGCAATGCGTCGGCACGTTGCGAGAGGCTCGACTTGAGATCGGCTATCAACTCGACCTTCGCGCGGTCGGCGCCATCATCGAATTCTGCCCGTGTTTTGCCCGACGAGTCAAACTTCGTTGTCGCAACCGCTCAAGTCATGCCGGGCGAAATTGTTGAGCAATTTCTACTTTGCATGGGGTTGTTTTCGAGTTTTTTGCTGGCGCGGCCGGACGCCGAGGTTATTTCCCTGAAAACTGCGGCTTGCGCTTCTCCATGAAGGCCTGCCGGCCCTCGCGGAAATCCGCCGAGTCCATGCAGGCGATGCCGATCGCCTTGATCGCGTCCATGTCGCGCCCGCTTTCGTCCTTCAGCACCTGTGCGATGGTGATCTTGGCGGCCTTGATCGCGAGCGGCGCATTGGTAGAGATCGTCTCCGCAATCAGCATCGTCTCGCCCCAGAGCTGATCGTCCGGGACCATCCGCTCGATCAGGCCGATGCGCAGTGCCTCCGCCGCGTCGATGCGCATGCCCGTGTACATCAACAGCCGCGCCCAGGACGGTCCGACCAGCGACACCAGGTGCCGCAATCCGTCAAAGCCATAGGCGATGCCGAGCCTGGCCGCGGGAATGCCGAACTGGCTGCTCTGCGCGGCGATGCGGATATCTGCGAGCATCGCGACCTGCATGCCACCGCCAAGACAAAAACCCTGGATGCAGGCGATCGTTGGCTTGGGGTAGTCGGCGAGCAGGGCGCGCTGGGCGGCGCTGCGCCTGCCATATTCTTCTGACGCGGCGGGTTTTCTCGAACTGGCTGATGTCGGCGCCCGAGACGAACGCCTTGCCGCCGGCGCCACGCAGGATCACGACGCGCACCGCGTCGTCGTCGCGCAGGCTGGTCAGCGCCTCGCCAAATCCCTCCCACATCTCCAGCGACATCGCATTGCGCTTGTCGGGATTGTTGAAGGTGATCACGCCAACGCCGTCGGCGGTGTGTGTGATGATCTTGCCGTCGGCGTAGGAAGTTTCATGGGAGAGGTCAGGCATCGCGCGCTCGCTCATATTTGGCGAGGCGTAATGTGCGACTTTGGCGCGGCCGGGGTCAACCGCGGCGAGGCGAGGGGGTCCGCACCCGCCTGTGCCGCGATTGCATGGCGCGCTCGCGCCTACTGCGCCATATGCGCGGTCAGCGGATGGTTGCCGGCATTGCTGAAGAACGCAGCCTCCTCGGCGGTGGCCTCCAGCAATTGCTCGTCCTGATTATAGACGTCGTTGCGGAACTGGATGGTCTGGTCCTTGGTCATCCAGGCCGTGAGATAGATCCAGGCCACCGGCACCTTCTTGGCCATGGCGACCTCCAGATGCTGCCCGGTGGCAATCTCCGTGTCTATCGCAGCGCGGGTCCATTTCGGCTGGTCCTTGAGCAGCCAGGCGGCGAGATCTCGCACATTGTCGACGCGCGAGCAGCCGTGGGAATCGAAACGGTAGTCGTCGCTGAACAGATTGCGCTGGTTGGTGTCGTGCATGTAGACCGAATAGGAATTCGGCATGTCGATCTTCACCGCGCCGAGCGCATTGAATGTGCCGTTCTGCTGGCGCACGGTAAAGTTCGGCGTGTGCGTGCCCGACCAGTCGACCGAATGCGGATCGATCGGATTGTCGTGGCCGTCGAGCACCTCCATGTGCATGCGCGACAAATAGGTCGGATCCTTGCGCATATGCGCGGAGATTTCGGTCTTGGCGATCGAGGACGGCACCGTCCAGGTCGGATTGAGGACGACACCGGTGATCTGCGCCGTCAGCGTCGGCGACGGCTTTTCGGTCTTGCCGACGATGACGCGATAGCGCCGCACCACAACGTCGTTCTCGACCGCTTCGGCAAAGGCGGCTGGGATGTTGACCACGACATAGCGCTGGCCGAAGCTGAAATTGGTGTTCTCGAGCCGCTCGAGCGAGGCCTCGAGCTGACGGATGCGCTTCTGCACCGTCACGTTCATCGCCGCGAGCGTGCGCGGCGTCATCATGCCGGTCGGCGCAAGGCTGTGGCGCGCCTGGAAGCGCTTCACGGCGTCTGCGAGATCCTGGTCGAAAGCGCCGCTCGCCTTGTCCGCGGCAAGGTCACTGGTGAGGATCAGGCGTTTGCGAAGGATGTCGTCATTGGCGCCCTGGACGCCGAGCGTGAATTTGGCGTCCGCAGGGATCGCCGGCCAGCCGCCGCGCACCGCGAGATCGGAATAGCTGAGCGCCGCGTCCTTGATGCGCTGGGCGGTGCCCTCGTCATAGGTCGGCTCGTGCGTCAGCGCCAGCGCCGCTGCCATGCGGCTCTCCGCCGTTGAAGCCGGTGTCGCGATGGCTGCTTTTGGCGCGGCCGGAGTGACCGGCTTGGGGCCGGCCTGGCCCGTGGTCTCGGTTTGCGCGAGCGCCGAGGCGCTCGCAAACAGGCCCATGGCAATGATCATGGCATGGCGCTTCAGCATGTGTCTTGTCTTCCCCATCAGGCAATTCCCGGCCGCCGTGCTGCGTGCGCCGATTCGCAAAATCGGCGGGAAGCTAGGGCATCAGGGTTGCGGTCCCATTAAGCACGGCGCATCGAGGCCCTCGCGCATCCAACGCGGAGGCTCTCGATTAGGTCGCAACGAGGTCAAGACGGGTTCGCGAAAAACCGCGACGAATGGCAACAAGAGCCAAGAAAAAGGGGCGGCGAGGCCGCCCCGAGAACCTTGCGCCGCGCGCCGATAGCGCGCGGGCCCAACTCTGATCCACCAGGTCCCGATCCAGTCGGTCTCGCCCAATCCGGCCGCGCCCCCCGACGCGGCGGATTGAACATCGATCTGAGAGGCCAGACCGTCGATCGATCAGGCTTCGTTCGCCGCGATCGATTCCATCAGCGAGACGAGCTGACGCTGCACCGTCTGGTCCTTGATCTTGCTGTAGGCGCGCAGCAGCCGGAGGCTGAAGGCGCTGTCGAGGAAGAGCAGGCTCTCGACTTCGCGGGCCTTGTTGTCGCCGTCATAGAAGAAGGTCACGGGCACATCGAGGGCGGTGGCGATCTGCTGAAGACGAGCCGCGCCGACGCGATTGACGCCCTTCTCGTATTTCTGGACCTGCTGGAAGCTGACGCCGAGCTTGTCGCCGAGCTCAGCCTGCGAGATCTTCATCTCGACGCGCCGCAGACGGATCCGTTTGCCCAGCTCAATGTCCGGCTTGCCGGCACTGCGCTGCTTCATTCTTTTCGCCGCTGTTTTCATACTAGTTCTCACCGTTGTTCTTCGGTTGAAAATCCCCCGAAGAGCTGGGTCAGGGGTTCGCCCATATACGAGTCCTTGAATTCATGCGGGTGCACGAACTCTTCCTTAAACCACGGGAATCGCGCCGGATTGAAAGCTTCGATCAGCCAGTCAATCATGTGCCGCACTCTCGGGATCCGGCCGCTACCGGGATGGTAGGACAACCAGATATCCAGCGGTCTGTTCAGCTCGACCTCCAGTGGAATCAACTTCCCGCCAAGCGCGATGGCGTAGCTCGGGAATACGCCGATTCCGGCGCCATTCGCGACAGCCCAGTAGTTGGCGCTTGAGACGTTGGTCTTCATGACCAGAAGGTCACGTTCCGGAACGCCCGGGAAGAAGCTCTCGAATGTTTCCTTGGCGGCGATCTGGTCGGCGAATTGCAGCACCAGGCGGTGCTTGATCAATTCCAACGCGGATCGTGGTGCGCCATGTTTCTCGATATATTGTTTGGAAGCCCAGAACATCAGGTGCATGCGGCCGAGCCGCACCAGCTTGACGTCGAGCGCGGAGGGGCGCGACAGATGAATGGCGACGTCGGCCTCGTGGCGGGAGACGTCGGCCGAGCGCATCGCGCAATGTAAATCGACAAGGATCTTCGGATAGGCCTGCTGGAATTCGACCAGCCGCGGGGCGAGCCAGAATGTCCCGAGACCCTCGGTCACGGCGACGCGGACCTCGCCGGACAGGACGTTGGCCGTCGAATCGCTGGTGCGCAGCACGTCGTAGGCAGCCGCTTCCATCCGCTCGACGGCGGAGACCACCAGCGCGCCTTCATCGGTCAGGTGAGTGCCGTGGACATCGCGGGTGAACAGGGTGGTGCCGGTCTGACGCTCGAAATCATCAATTCGCCGGCGGACGGCGTTGATCGACAGCGACAGGCGTTCGGCCGCCGAACGGAAACTGCCGCAGCGGACCACTTCCAGGAATATCCGAGCCGCATCCCAATCCGAGAGGCCGCTGAGATTTGTTTTTGGGCGTTCCTCCAGTGGAACGCCCCTTTCCGCCAAGGAGTGCATACAAGTCCCTTCGAGCCGCTAAAGTGGCAGACTCTGGCGCAAACCACAACCTCGGCGGGTTGAGGAACGGCAGGTTTTGAGCGCCATCCTTACCGTGCTACAATTGGTATTGGAGTGTGCTTGGGGGCTGGAATCGGGTGAATTATCGCCCGGAAGAGGGGTGCGCGTGCGTTCCGTTGCGAGCCTTGAAATGGCTGCGGGATTGCCGGGTCTGTCTGGACCGGAGGGCGGAGCGCGAGATATCGCGCGGCTTCGCAGAATGGATCAATCGCGCCCCGCCAGACGTTTCATCTTTAAGCGTTTCACTTATGACCACTTCGATTTTCGCTGTTCGCGCCGCGGGGCGATGTCGATTGGATCTGCGGTTTCCACGCAGAAACACACTGAAATCGTATTCAAGAGCACGGAGTCCTCGTGCTATCCTTTGCTCCGCAGAGGGGCCGAGGGGATCGTTGCAAGCACGTCTCGCAGGCCGAATTAACGGAAAGAAACGCCGTGTCGCATTCAGACGAACAGTTGCAGTCGGTGCTCGAGACGCTTGAGGAGTGCCGCAGGGTTCTCAACGAAAGCAACAGCCGTGAGTCGGCCGAGCTGCTCTCGATCGTCATCCTCGACGTGCGGATGAAACTCAAAGGAATTGACAGTGCCGATCTCAAGGCATTGTGCGACGAAATGCTGCGGAGCGCTGGTAGCGAACCGCAGCCCCCCTCCAAGCAGACGCAGGACCAGCCCCGGCGTCCGCTGCTCCGCGTGGTGAAGTAGCCGCGCCGCCGAATCTCGCTTTTTGGCGAGATTCGTGCGCGTCCCGATGCCGCATCTGTGATCGCAGGCGGCATCGGGAGGAGCCCTGGTTTGATCGCGCCTCTGTTGCGCATTCTCCGGCATCGGCTACACCTGAGCCGGTTCGGCTCCGGCCCCGGCACGCATTCCCGGCGCGCTGGCCGAGAGCCGGGGATGGCTCCGACTGCATCATGCAAAATGTTTCGATTCCCGCGGCGCTGATTGCTGGCCTCGTCAGCTTCCTCTCGCCTTGCGTCCTGCCCCTGGTTCCGCCCTATCTGATCTATCTCACCGGCGCCACGATCGAGCATGTCGAGAGCGACGAGCCGGCTGCCGCCTCCAAGCGCGCGATCATGATGGCGGCGCTGCTGTTCGTGCTCGGCTTCTCCACCGTGTTCGTGGCGCTCGGCGCAAGCGCCTCGCTGATCGGCGGGCTGATCCGCGCCTGGTCGGCCGAGCTGTCGATCCTCGCTGGCATCGTCATCATCATCATGGGCTTGCACTTCCTCGGGCTGACGCGGATCGGCCTGTTGATGCGGGAGGGGCGCTTGACTGCGCCCAAACCCGTCGGACTCTGGGGCGCCTACATCATGGGGCTCGCCTTCGCCTTCGGCTGGACCCCCTGCATCGGCCCGATCCTCGCCGCGATCCTCTCGATCGCGGCGGCCGAGGCGACGGTGACCAAGGGCGCGGGCCTGCTCGCGGTCTATTCGGCGGGCCTCGGCATTCCCTTCCTGATCGCGGCGTTGATGATCAAGCAGTTCTCAAGACTGTTCGCGCGCATGAAAGGTCAGCTCGTCAACGTCGAGCGTGCCATGGGTGTGCTGATGGTGATCACCGGAATCGGCTTCCTCACCGGCGCGGTCTCGAATGTGAGCATCTGGCTGCTCGAGACGTTTCCGGCGTTGCAGACGATCGGGTAGAGCGTCCGCGACTAGGCCCGCAACCTCGGAATCAGGCGCGTCGCGTTCTCATGGCCAATGGCATCGAGATCCTCCGCCGACAGGTCAAGCTTCTGCAATTGTGTGAACTGGCCAAAGCCAAAATAGGGATAGTCGGTGCCGTAGATAATCTGCGAGGCCGGCACGAGCTTGAGCAGCGCCGCCATGGACGGCGCGAACGTCGCGTTGGCGGTGTCGTAATGAAGCCGGCGCAGCTCGCCTTCGATTCCCTCCGGCGCAAATTCCTTCAGATCGGGCCGCGCTCCATAGAACGAATTGATCCGCCCAGCCATCATCGGGATCGTGCCGCCGGCGTGCGAGAACAGCCATTTGATGTCGCGATAGCGGGCGAATGAGCCGCTGAGCAGCAGGCTCGTTACCGTGCGCGTCGTGTCGTGCGGGACTTCGATCACCGCCGGAAACGTGCCGACGCTGAGGGCACTGCAACAGTTCGCGACCAGCGGATGCACATAGACGACCGCCTTGCGGCGGTTGAGCTCATCGAGCACGGGCCTGTAGGCGACATTGCCGAGCCATTTGTCGCCGTAGCTGGTCTGCAATCCAATCCCGTCCGCCTTCAGCGTGTCGAGTGCGTATTCGATCTCCTTGAGGGTGGCATCGATGTCGAGCATCGACCGGGTCGCGAACAGGCCGAAGCGGCCCGGGTGGTCGCGCATCATCTCCGCCGCGTAGTCGTTGCAGCTCCGCGCGAGCCGGCAGGCCTCCACCGGCCCAAGATCGAACCACACGCCAGGCGTGGAGGCGACTGACAGGATGCCGGTACGGACCCCATTGCGGTCCATGTCTTCCACCATCTTCTCGCGGGTCCATGCGACCTGACCGGGGAAGTGCGGCTGCTTGCGCGCGTCTTCGTAGCCAAGCCAGAGCTTCTGATATTCGGGCGGATAGAAATGAAGATGGGTATCGATCAACGTTGGCCTGGTTTGCCCGAATGTCGCAACGGACGGGATGGTCGAGGCAAGGCCAAGTGCGCCGATTCCCGCGAGCAAGCCGCGGCGCGACCACGTGTGGTCGCAGCAAGCAGAGCACGCGTGATGCTCTCGCAATGTCCTATCCCTCGTGTTCATCTCTGCTTCTCCCGCGACGAATTGCAAAACTGGATCCGTGATGCTTGCACGGGCCAAACGGTCTCGTCCATCTGCAGTCCTCGGTGTGACTACGGGATGGATCGCGATTGTTGGGGATTGGATTGCGCCGTTTTTTCGTCGTTGAGCTATGTGTGCTCTGAGCTCATCGCGTCACGCCAGCAATTTTGTGTGAACACGTGCTTCGCGTCCAGAACGTGCGCGCGGACATTGGTGATCTTCATCGCCATTTTCCCTTTCGGACCGTTCAGCGCGTCTCGTCCAGCGCGCAAATGACCGTGCAGACCACGCCGCGCGGCAGGAAGTCGACGGTTGCCTCGCCGCCGAGCTGGTCGCGCGCGCTGCGCTCGATCAGGCGCGAGCCGAAACCGCGCTGCACCGGCGCCGTCACCGGCGNCCCGCCGATCTCGCTCCAGATCAGCCGCAGCCGCGGCTTCGGCGTGTCGGCGATGACTTCCCACTCCAGTGTCACCCGGCCGGTCTCGTTGGACAGCGCGCCGTATTTGGCGGCGTTGGTGGCGATCTCGTGCACGATCATCGACAGCACCACGGCAAGCCGCGGTGACAGCGGCACCGCAGGGCCGGTCATGCGGATGCGTTCGGGACCGGAGAGCAGAAAGGGCTGGAGCACGCGCGTCACCACGTCCTTCAGCTCCGAGCCCTGCCACTTCTCCTGGCTCAGGAGATTATGCGCTTCAGCGAGCGCGCCGAGACGGCCCTCGAACTTGGCCCGCTCGTCGCGGCTTGCGCTGCGGAAGGTCTGCACCGCGATCGCCTGCATCAGCGCCAGCGTGTTCTTGACGCGGTGGTTGAGCTCGTCGATCAGCAGATTGTGCAGCATCTCGCCGCGCGCGATCGTGGTCGCCATTCTGACGGCAAAGGTCAAGCCGATCAGCAGCAGCACGCCGCCGATCAGGCTGGTGATCGCGATGTTGTGCCAGAGCGGCGCGATCAACGAGCTTTCCGGGACGCCTGCGGCGACCGTCCACCCGGTCAGGTGCGATCTCGTATAGGCCGACGCGAGCGCAATGCCGTCGAGCGAGATCGACGAGAGCGACGCCTCGGGCGCGCGGAACATTTCCTCATAGAGCGAGGGCGAAGCGCGCTTGCCGAATGTTTCACTCGGGTTCGGCACGCGCGCGAACACGGTGCCCTTAGCGTCGAGCAGGGATACCGTCCACTGCCGGTCGGGCCGCTGCTTCTCCACCAGGTCCTGAAAGATGCTGATCGGCGGACCGAAGCAGAGGTCGTAGATCACTTCGCCGTCGCGGAAGACGGGAACTTCGACGGTGAGAACCTGTCGCCGATTGAGCGCGCCGGTGAACAGGTCGGAATATTGCGGCGCCTTGGCCGCAAACATCCTCTCGACGATCTCGAGATTGCCGCGCGGCGGCAGGCTCGCGATGTCTTCCGTCGCGGAGGAGAACAGGATCCGACCCTTGCGGTCGGAGATCAGCACCAGGCCGCCCTTGCCGTATTGGTCGAGGAAGCCGAGCGCGATGCGGCGAAAATTCGGGAAGTCGTCGTTTCGCAGCGAATTCGTCAGCGCGAGCACCTGCAGGCTGCCGGTCATCCGCTGCACCTCGGAATCCAGCACCAGGCGCATGCTGCGCACGTTCTCCAGCACGCGACGGGTCGCGTCGCTGCGGTCCTGCTTGTAATTGTAGAAGGCGATGCCGACCGCAAACACGATCATTGGCAGCGTCGTTCCCGCCACCAGGAGAGCGAGCCGGACCGGCAGGGTGAGCTTTGGCAAACGCGGATATCCTGGTTCCAGCGCGACGGCACCGGACAGGCGAAGCATAATGCCGCGCCGGTATTGCGCCACTGCGCTTTTCGGAGGGCTTGCGCGCCGGCTTCTGCACGGCGCGCAAGTTGCAGTGCAAAAGCCGCTTACAGATTGCTCTCCGTGATCGCGGCATACACCATGCTGCGCAGCTCGCGCCGGATCGGATAGGCGCTCGACGGCAGCACCTGTGTCATGAAGATCGTGATCAACTCCTCGGCTGGATCGATCCAGAACGAGGTCGTGGCCGCGCCGCCCCAATTATACTCACCGGGGCTGCCGGCGATCAGCGTCTCCGCCGGCCGCATGGTCACGGCGAAGCCGAGGCCGAAACCAATGCCGTTATAGCTGGCCTCGGAGAACAGCGAGCGCGATACCTCGGGAAGGAAGCGGCCACCCGGAATGTGGTTGGTCGTCATCAGCGCCAGTGTCTTCGGCCCGATCAGCCTGACGCCGCCGAGCTCGCCGCCATTGAGCAGCGCGCGGCAGAAGGTGAGATAGTCGGCGACCGTCGAGCACAGGCCGCCGCCGCCGGAAATGAGGGACGGCGGCGACAGGAACGAGCTCTTGGTCGGGTCGTCCTGGAGCGTCAGGCCCTCGCGGCGCTGGCCGGCATGGAAGGTCATGCCGCCACCCGGGTCCGCCGAGTAGCAGGCGGCGAAACGATGGGCCTTGGAGGCCGGCACGTGGAAATCGGTGTCGGTCATGCCGAGCGGATCGAGGATGCGTTGTTTCAGGAACTGCTCGAACGGGATCCCGGAAATCTTGCCGATGAGATAACCGAGCACATCGGTCGCGACTGAATAGTTCCAGGCCTCTCCCGGCGAGAACTCCAGCGGAATTTTTGCCAGGCTCTCGACCATGGTCTGGAGCGTGCCGGATTTCTCGACCTCGCCGATTTTCTCGGCGCGGTAGGCGGCATCGACATTGGAGCGCTGCTGGAAGCCGTAAGTCAGCCCGGAGGTGTGGCGCAACAGGTCGACGATCAGCATTGGCCGGGTCGGCGGCCGGGTCAGGAACGCCGGCGAGGTGCCGGCGACGAACACACCGAGGTCCTTCCATTCCGGGATGTATTTGGCGACGGGCTCGTCGATCGCGACCAGGCCTTGCTCGACCAGCATCATGAACGCGACGCTGGTGAGCGGCTTGGTCATGGAATAGATGCGGTAGATGGTGTCGTCCTTGACCGGCGCCTTGCGCTCGACATCGGCAAAGCCCTGCATGGAGCTGTGGGCGACCTTGCCGCGGCGGTAGACCAGCAGATGCGTGCCCGGGAAGCGGCCGGCATCGATATAGCGGTTCTTCAGATGCGCATCGACGCGGTCGAGCGCGGCCCTGGACATGCCGACGGATTCGGGCGAGGCGGGGGTAGGGGCGAGCATCAGTTCCTCCGGGCAGTTTCTCGGGAAGGTGATAGCCGAAATGACGACCTTATTCCAAGCGGGACGCGCTTAACGCGAGGCCGCCGACTGGTGTAGGCTCCAGTCTGGAACGCCTCCAGGGAGCCCCAAGGACTCCCCTAAGGACCTCTAACGGGGCCAACGAGAAAAACTCAAGGCAGCGCATCATGACCCAGTTCAACGAGACCGAACTCACCGAAGCCGTCGTCCGGAGCTTCGACCAGACACCAAACCCGCGTGCAAAGTTCCTGCTCCAGGAATTGGTGAAGTCGCTGCACGATTACGTGAGCAAGACCGGTCTGACCTTCGAGGAGTGGGAATACGCCATCGACTTCCTGACCCGCACCGGCCAGAAATGTACCGACACGCGCCAGGAATTCATCCTGCTGTCCGACGTGCTCGGCGTCTCCATGCTGGTCGATGCCGTCAATCACCGCGACCGCGACGGCGCCACCCAGACCACGGTGCTCGGCCCGTTCTACGTCGGTGAGCACAAGGTCACGGCCCACGGCACCGACATCTCGCCGAACAATCTCACTGGCGAACGGATGTTCGTGCAGAGCCGCGTCACTGATCTTCAGGGCAAGCCGCTCGCGAATGTGCCCGTCGACGTCTGGCATGCCGATGATGACGGCTTCTACGATTCACAGAAGCCGAACTATGACGAGGTCGGCGCGTCCGCACGTGCGCGCTTTGTGACCGATAGCGACGGCAAATTCTTCTTCCGCACCATCCTGCCGTGCAGCTACCCGATCCCGACCGACGGTCCGGTCGGCGAGATGATCGTGCAGACCAAGCGCCATCCGATGCGCCCCGCGCATGTGCACTTCTTGGTCAATGCCAAGGGCTATGAGCCGCTGATCACGCACGTCTTCATGGACGGCGACAAATATCTCGATTCCGACGTGGTGTTCGGCGTCAAGGACGACCTCATCGCCAAGGTCGAGCCGCGCAACGATTCGGCGATGCCCGACGGCAGCAAGGCCGGCGGGCAGTGGCATCTGATGACCTACGAATTCCACCTCAAGCCGGGCGGCGGCATGGCGCCGAAGCCGCTGGGAACGAAGGCCGCGGAGCCGGCCTAGTATGGTGTGAATCACGTCTGCCTACTTCATGTGCGCCGCACAAGATTTGAGCGAATCGCAAGTTTGGCGTGCGCGCCGGGAGCTGCGACAACCCGGCGCGGTAGGTCTAACTAATTAATTTTAAAAGGATTTTCTGGTTCTCTGGATTGGCATGAAGCTTGAATCATTCAAGCCGACGCCATTGATGCCGTCCCGCGAGACTTCTCATCCGAATTGCTGACGCCATCCAGACGGGGGTCTCCCCGTCGCGCGTTCGCTTGCGTCTGTTTCCAGGCGCCCCCGGACGGACGGGCCGCTCGTGCGCACTGACGCAATCATTCGCAACGACGCAAAGGACGACACCAGACATGACCAAGCGCATCCGCCGGCCCTCGGGCCTCAGCCGCCGTCAATTGTTGAAGGCCGCAGGCGGCACCGCCGCCCTTCTCGCCGCCGCCAAGCTGAATTTCCCCGCCGGCGCATTCGCGCAGGACGCAGGTCCCGAGGTCAAGGGCGCCAAGCTCGGCTTCATCGCGCTCACCGACGCGACCCCGCTGTTCGTCGCGAAGGAAAAGGGCATCTTCGCCAAATACGGCATGCCCGATGTCGAGGTGCAGAAGCAGGCCTCGTGGGGCACCACGCGCGACAACCTCGTGCTCGGCTCCGAGGGTAACGGCATCGACGGTGCGCACATCCTGACCCCGATGCCGTATCTGATCTCGGCCGGCAAGGTGACGCAGAACAATCAGCCGACGCCGATGTATATTCTGGCGCGCCTGAACCTGAACGGTCAGTGCATATCGGTCGCCAAGGAATATGCCGATCTCAAGGTCGGAATCGACACCGCGCCGTTTAAAGCGGCGCTGGACAAGAAGAAGGCTGGCGGCAAGTCCGTGAAGGCCGCGATGACCTTCCCCGGCGGCACGCATGATCTCTGGATACGCTACTGGCTCGCCGCCGGCGGCATCGATCCGGACAAGGACATTGAAACCATCGTGGTGCCGCCGCCGCAGATGGTCGCCAACATGAAGGTTGGCACCATGGACTGCTTCTGCGTCTGCGAGCCCTGGAATCTCCAGCTCATCCACCAGGAGATCGGCTACACCGCAATCACCACCGGTGAGCTCTGGGACAAGCATCCCGAAAAATCATTCGGCATGCGCGCGGCCTGGGTCGACAAATATCCGAAGGCCGCGAAGGCGCTGCTGATGGCGGTGATGGAAGCCCAGCAATGGTCCGAGAAGGTCGAGAACCGCGAGGACGCCGCCGCGATCTGCGCCAAGCGGCAGTGGATCAACTGCCCGGTCGAGGACATCACCGACCGCATGAAGGGCAAGTTCGACTATGGCACCGGCCGCGTGGTCGAGAACTCGCCGCAGCAGATGCGCTTCTGGAAGGACCAGGCGTCCTATCCGTTCCAAAGCCACGACCTCTGGTTCCTCACCGAGGACATTCGCTGGGGCAAATACGAAGCCGGCTTCGACACCAAGGCGCTGATCGCCAAGGTCAACCGCGAGGACCTCTGGAAGGACGCGGCCAAGACGCTCGGCGTCGCCAGTTCCGACATCCCGACCTCAACCTCGCGCGGCAAGGAGACCTTCTTCGACGGCAAGGTGTTCGATCCCGAAAATCCGGCTGCCTATCTGAAGTCGCTTGCGATCAAGCGCGTCGAAGTCTGATGCAGCCAGCGGCCGCCCCAGGGCGGCCGCATCGTCTTGGGAGCCGGAGAGATACTGCGATGAACATGCCTGCCACGAAGATGGATGTTGAGACCGCAACGCTCGCGGGTGCTGCCGCGCCGGTCGTCGCGCTGACACCGAAGCGGCCGCCGCGCAGCGAGACCTACGCGCGAATGGCGCGGGAGACCGCGGTGCGCGTCGTCCCGCCGCTCGTCGTGGTCGCGCTGTTGGCGCTGGTGTGGGAGCTCGTCTGTCGCCGCGCCGGCTCGGCGCTGCCGCCGCCGTCAAAAGTGTTTAGGGATACCAAGGAGCTTATTCTTGATCCGTTCTTCGACCATGGCGGCATCGACAAGGGCCTGTTCTGGCATCTTTCCGCCAGTCTCCAGCGCGTCGCACTCGGCTACTCGCTCTCCGCGATCGCCGGCATCGCGCTTGGCGTGCTGGTCGGACAGTCGGTCTGGGCGATGCGCGGGCTCGATCCGCTGTTCCAGGTGTTGCGCACCATTCCGCCGCTGGCCTGGCTGCCGCTCTCGCTCGCAGCGTTCCGCGACGGCCAGCCGTCTGCGATCTTCGTCATCTTCATCACCTCGATCTGGCCGATCATCATCAATACCGCGGTCGGCATCCGCAACATCCCGCAGGACTATCGCAACGTCGCAGCCGTGGTGCAGCTCAATCCGCTCGAGTTCTTCGCCAAGATCATGATCCCGGCCGCCGCGCCCTACATTTTCACCGGCCTGCGCATCGGCATCGGCTTGTCCTGGCTCGCGATCGTCGCGGCGGAGATGCTGATTGGCGGTGTCGGCATCGGCTTCTTCATCTGGGACGCATGGAACTCCTCGCATATCAGCGAGATCATCCTGGCGCTGTTCTATGTCGGCATCATCGGCTTCGTGCTCGATCGCCTGATCGCGGGCCTCGGCAAGATCGTCACCCGCGGCACTGCGCAGGGCTGAGGAGCAAACACATGACCGCCTATCTGAAGCTCGACCACATCGACAAGATCTTCACCCGCGGCGCGGCCAGCACGGAGGTGCTGAAGGACATCAATCTGACGATCGAGAAGGGCGAATACGTCTCGATCATCGGCCATTCCGGCTGCGGCAAGTCGACCCTGCTCAACATCATCGCAGGCCTCACCAACGCCACCACCGGCGGCGTGCTGCTGGAAAACCGCGAGGTCAATTCGCCGGGGCCCGATCGCGCCGTGGTGTTCCAGAACCACAGCCTGCTACCGTGGCTCACGGTCTACGAGAACGTCAAGCTCGGCGTCGACAAGGTGTTTGCCAGGACCAAGTCCCGTGCCGAGCGCGACGCCTGGGTGATGCACAATCTCAACCTGGTGCAGATGGCGCATGCCAGGGACAAGCGGCCTGCCGAAATCTCCGGCGGCATGAAGCAGCGCGTCGGCATTGCGCGGGCGCTGGCGATGGAGCCGAAGGTGCTGCTGCTCGACGAACCCTTCGGTGCGCTCGATGCGCTGACGCGTGCACATCTCCAGGACTCGGTGATGGCGCTGCATCAGAAGCTCGGCAACACCATTTTGATGATCACCCACGACGTCGACGAGGCCGTGCTGTTGTCCGACCGCATCGTGATGATGACCAACGGGCCGTCCGCGCGCATCGGCGAGGTGCTGGAGGTGCCGCTCGTGCGTCCGCGCAAGCGGCTCGAGCTTGCGACCAATGCCACCTATCTGAAGTGCCGGCAGCGCGTGCTCGAATTCCTCTACGAGCGTCACCGCTTCGTCGAAGCCGCGTAAACGCGGCGTTAGCGCGCTGCGCTGCGCGCCTATTTTGGAGTCACCGCGCTCAATCCTTATGCGCCGCACAAGGATTGAGCGAATCGCAAAATTTGCGTGCGAAATGACCTTGCAAAAATTTCGGGCAATTCGAACAAGCCCCTGAATTCCCTATATTTCCCGACTGCGCGCAATTGGCACGGAAATTGAAATACTAAATCCGACGCCAACGACGACGTCCCTCAACATCATCAATCAGCATCGTGATCTCGCCACCGGGGCTTGGCCTCGGAGCGCCTCCGTGGCCGGAGGCTGAGCCTGCAACGACGCAGCGGTGAGCCTGGAAGGGATATTCAATGACCAAGGATCCTACGTGGATTTCTGACTGGCGCCCCGAAGACGAGGCGTTCTGGAATGCGGGCGGTAAAACGATCGCCCGGCGTAACCTGATCTGGTCGATCGTCGCCGAGCATATCGGCTTCTCGGTGTGGCTGATCTGGAGCATCGTCACCACCAAGCTGCCGCAGGCGGGCTTCCATTACACGACCGACGAGCTGTTCCAGCTCGTGGCCGTTCCCGGGTTGATCGGCGCGTTGATGCGCTTCCCCTATACGTTCGCGGTCACGACCTTCGGCGGCCGCAACTGGACCATCTTCAGTGCGGCGATCCTGTTCATTCCGACGCTGTCGCTGGCTTATTTCGTTAGCCAGCCCGACACGCCGTTCTGGCTGATGCTGCTGATCGCCTCGACTGCAGGTCTCGGCGGCGGCAATTTTGCCTCCAGCATGACCAACATCTCCTTCTTCTTCCCGGACCGGATGAAGGGTTGGGCGCTCGGCCTGAATGCCGCCGGCGGCAATATCGGTGTCTCCAGCGTGCAGTTGCTGACGCCGATCCTCATGACGCTCGGCGTGATCAACCTGTTCCAGGCAAGCCCCGTCGGCGGCGTGTTCCTGCAAAACGCCGGCTTGATGTGGGTGCTGCCGATCGCGATCGCGGTGTTCGGTGCGGTGTTCTTCATGAACAACCTCACCACGGCCAAGTCGTCGATCAAGAACCAGCTCGCGGTGGTCAAGCGCAAGCACACCTGGATCATGGCGTATCTCTATATCGGCACGTTCGGCTCCTTCATCGGCTACTCGGCGGCATTCCCGCTGCTGATCAAGACGCAGTTTCCGACGGTGACGATCGCGATCGCCTTCCTCGGGCCTCTGGTCGGCTCGCTGTCGCGGCCGCTCGGCGGCTTGCTCGCCGACAAGATCGGCGGCTCTATCCTCACCTTCTGGAATTTCATGGCGATGGCGGCGGCGACGGTCGGGGTGCTCTACTTCGTCGGGCAGAAGGATTTCATCGGCTTCCTGTCGATGTTTCTGATCCTGTTCGTCACGACGGGTATCGGCAACGGCTCGACCTACCGCATGATCCCCTCGATCTTCCGCGAGCAGAACCTGTTCAAGGTGCGCGGCAAGGGCGACGCGGCGCGCACGGTCGCGCTGAAGACGGCGAGCATCGAAAGCGGTGCGGCGGTTGGCTTCATCGGCGCGGTCGGTGCCGTCGGCGGCTATCTGATCCCGAGTGGTTTCGGCAAGTCGATCGCCATGACTGGTGGTCCGCAGCTCGCGCTGGCGATCTATCTCGGCTTCTACGCCTCCTGCCTCGCGCTGACCTGGTGGTTCTATCTGCGTCGCAGCCCGCAGGGCGAAGGCGCGCCAAGCCTCGCCGAAGCACGGGTGTGATCACTTGGCATAAATGTCGCTTCTCCCCGTACGCGGGGAGAGGTCTCGCTGATGACGTTTGACCCATGAACCTTGTTCGCAACGGCGCGGACCAAGGCAAACCGAAACAGGCAGGAGAACATCATGACGCCCGAGCAGATCACCCTCGTCCAGCAGAGCTTTTCCAAGGTCGCGCCGATTTCAGAAGCAGCCTCTGGGCTGTTCTACGACCGCTTGTTCGAGGTGGCGCCGTCGGTGCGCGCGATGTTTCCCGAGGATATGACCGAACAGCGCAAGAAGCTGATGGGCATGCTCGCTGCCGTCGTCGGCGGCCTGTCGAACCTGGAGACGATTCTTCCCGCGGCCTCTGCGCTCGCCAAGCGCCACGTCGCCTACGGCGCCAAGGCCGAGCACTACCCCGTGGTCGGTGCGACCTTGCTGTGGACGCTGGAGAAGGGTCTCGGCGAGGCCTGGACACCCGAACTCGCCGCGGCCTGGACCGACGCCTATGGCGTGCTGTCCGGCTTCATGATTTCCGAGGCCTACGGCGCACAGTCGCAGGCCGCTGAATAGGAGATGCCTTGTGAGTGAACCGCTCGTCATCGTCGGTAACGGTATGGCGGCCGCGCGTCTGGTCGATGAACTCGCCGAGACTGCGCTCGGCCGCTACGCGGTTGCCGTTGTCGGCGATGAACCGCGGCTCGCTTACAACCGCGTGCTGCTCTCCTCGGTGCTCGCCGGCGAAACCGGCTCGCACGAGATCGAGCTGAAGCCTGCCGACTGGTGGCGCCATCGCGGCGTCACGGTGCGCTACGGCTACCGCGTCACTGGGATCGACACCGGCCGCCGCGAGCTCAAGATCGCCGGCGAAGAGAGCATGGAATATTCAAAACTCGTGCTCGCCACCGGCTCGACGCCGCTGCGGCTCAACGTGCCCGGTGCTGACCTCGCCGGCGTGCACACCTTTCGCGACACCCGCGACGTCGATTTGCTGCTGACGCTCGCTGCGGCCAAGAAGCGCGTCGTCGTGGTCGGCGGCGGCTTGCTCGGCCTCGAGGCCGCTTACGGTCTCGCCAAGGCCGGCGCGCCGGTGACGCTGCTGCATCTGATGGACCGGCTGATGGAGCGCCAGCTCGATGCGCCCGCGGCCGACCTGCTCAAGACACTGGTCGAGCGCAAGGGCATCCGTATCCTGCTCAACGCCAGCACGAAGTGTATCCACGGCGAGAGCCAGGTCGAAGCCATCGAGCTCGCCGACGGCAGCCGCATCGAGGCCGACGCCGTGATCTTCGCGGCCGGCATCAGGCCCAACATCGCGCTGGCCAAGGACGCCGGTATCGCGGTCAATCGCGGCGTGGTCGTCAACGACGTGATGCAAACGGCGTCGTCCGACATCTACGCGCTCGGCGAATGCGCCGAGCATCGCGGCACCTGCTATGGCCTGGTCGAGCCGGCCTATGAGCAGGCGCGCGTCTTGGCGCGGCATCTCGGCGGCAAGCCTGCGTCCTATCCGGGCAGCGTGGTCTCGACCAATCTGAAGGTATCCGGCGTCAGCGTGTTCTCCGCCGGCGACTTCATGGGCGGGGAGGGCAGCGAGAGCCTGGTGCTCAGCGACCGCAGGCGCGGCACCTACAAGAAGCTCGTGATCGCCGACGGATGCCTGACCGGCGCGGTGTTGATCGGCGATACCGCCGACGCACTCTGGTATTTCGAGCTGATCCGCACCCGCGAGAAGATCACGGCGTTCCGCACCGACATGATGTTCGGCCGCACGCTCGCGCTACCGCCAAAGGCGGCTTGAGATGACGGCGATCGATCCCACCCTCCGCGCCACCAAGACGACCTGCCCCTATTGCGGCGTCGGCTGCGGCGTGCTCGCGACGCCCGACGGCCAGGGTGGCGCCGCGATCGCCGGCGACCCGGATCATCCCGCCAATTTCGGCCGGCTGTGCTCGAAGGGCTCCGCGCTTGGCGAAACCGTCGGGCTCGAGAGCCGGCTGCTCTACCCGATGATCCGCTGCAAGGGCGTGCTGGAACGCGTCGCCTGGAGCGATGCGCTCGACCACGTCGCCCACCGCATGCAGCACATCGTCGCGCGCGACGGCGCCGACGCAGTAGCGTTCTATCTCTCCGGCCAGCTTTTGACCGAGGATTATTACGTCGCCAACAAGCTGATGAAGGGCTTTGTCGGCACCGCCAATGTCGACACCAATTCTCGGCTCTGCATGTCGTCCTCGGTCGCCGGCCACCGCCGCGCCTTCGGCGCCGACACCGTGCCCGGCTGTTACGAGGATCTCGACCAGGCCGATCTGCTGGTCTTCGTCGGCTCGAATGCGGCCTGGTGCCACCCCGTGCTGTTCCAGCGCATGGTGAAGAACCGGCAGGAGCGCGGTGCGCGCATGATCGTGATCGATCCGCGCCGCACCGACACCGCGAGCGACGTCGATCTGTTCCTCGGCCTCAAGCCCGGCACCGACACCGCATTGTTCTCGGGCCTGTTCGTCCATCTCGTCGACAGCGGTGCGCTGGACCAGGACTATATCGCGCAGAACACGTCGGGTTTCGACGACGCGCTGGCTCGCGCGCGCAACATCGCCGGCAGCGTCATTGCGACAGCGCTCGCCACGGGCCTCTCCGAGCAGGACGTTGCGACCTTCTTCAAGATGTTCCGCGACACCGAGCGGGTCGTCACGCTCTATTCGCAAGGCGTGAACCAGTCGGCGCAGGGCACCGACAAGGTCAACGCCATCCTGAACTGCCATCTCGCCACGGGGCGCATCGGCAAGCCGGGCGCTTCGCCGTTCTCGCTCACCGGCCAGCCCAACGCGATGGGCGGCCGCGAGGTCGGCGGCCTCGCCAATCAGCTCGCCGCGCATATGAACTTCACGCCGCCCGACATCGACCGCGTGCGGCGGTTCTGGAAGGCGCCGCGCATCGCGACCCATGAAGGGTTGAAAGCGGTGCAGCTGTTCGAGGCGATCAACCGCGGCGAGGTCAAGGCGCTGTGGGTGATGGGCACTAACCCGGCGGTGTCGCTGCCCGATGCCGACTTCGTGCGCGAGGCGCTGAAGAAGCTCGAGCTGTTTGTCGTTTCCGAGAACGTGCTGTCCAACGACACCGTCGATGCCGGCCCGCATGTGCTGTTGCCGGCGCTGGCCTGGGGCGAGAAGTCGGGCACGGTGACCAATTCCGAACGCCGCATCTCGCGTCAGCGCTCGTTCCTGCCGGCGCCCGGAGAGGCGCGGCCGGACTGGTGGATCCTGAGCGAGACCGCCAAGCGTCTGGGCTTCGGTGCCAGCTTCAATTACAAATCCGCCGCCGATATTTTCCGCGAGCATGCCGCGCTCTCGGCCTTCGAGAACAATGGCAGCCGCGATTTCGATATTGGCGCGCTCACTTCGCTGTCCGACGAAGCCTTCGATGCCTTGAAGCCCGTGCAGTGGCCAGCGCGTGAGGGCGAGGCGCCGGGCGAGCGTTTCTTCGCGGAAGGCGGTTTCTTCACCAATGATGGCAAGGGCCGCTTCGTCGCGCCGGAGGTGCCGGCGCTGCGCGGCGAGACCGGTCCGTCGCGACCGCTGCGGCTCAACACCGGGCGCATCCGCGACCAGTGGCACACCATGACGCGCACGGGCCTCAGCAAGCGGCTGGGTGCGCATCTGCCCGAGCCGTTCGTCGAGATCCATCCCGACGACGCCAACAAATACAGCATCGCCCATGACGGCTTCGCCCGCCTCACCACCAATTACGGCCAGTGCATCCTGAAGGTCGTCGTCAGCGATCGGCAGCAGCGCGGGATGCTGTTCGCGCCGATCCACTGGAGTGCGATGAATGCTTCGCACGGTCGCGTCGGCGCACTGTCCGCACCGTTCACCGATCCGTTCTCGGGACAGCCGGAGATGAAGGCCACGCCGGCCGCGATCGCGCCGTATGAATACGTCTTTCGCGGCTTTGTGCTGTCGCGCAAGCAGCTCGATCTGCCGTCAAACCTGTTGTGGACCCGCGCGACCGTCGCCGGCGGCTTCGGTTATCTCTTCGCCGACAATGCCGACCTCGCACGCTGGCCGGCCTGGCTCGACGGCCTCGCTGGCGAGGATGTCGCCGAGTACCGCGATTTTGGCGGCGGCGTCTATCGCGCGGCCTCGTTCGCCGGCGATCGCATCGAGGCCTGCCTGTTCGTCGGCCCCGCGCATGATGCCGGTGATTGGGAAGTGGTGAAGAGCGTGTTCGCTGCCGATCACGTCAGCGACGATCAGCGCCGGATGCTCCTGTCCGGCAAGTCCAGCGAAGGCGCCGCCGCGACCGGCCCCATCGTCTGCGCCTGCTTCGGCGTCGGCCGCGGCACCATCTGCGACACCATCGTCGCGGGCGCGCGCACGACGGCCGAGATCGGTGCAAAACTCAAGGCCGGCACCAATTGCGGCTCCTGCATCCCCGAGCTCAAGCGCCTGATTGCGACGACCGAGGTGGCCCCGGCGAAGCCAGCGAAGCTCGCGGGCGCAGCGGGGTAGGTCGGCTCTCTTGTAGCCCGGATGGAGCGAAGCGAAATCCGGGACGTCCGCGCCGCTTAGCACGAACCCCGGATTTCACTTCGCTCCATCCGGGCTACGGGTTCTCTCCATCATCATTGCGAGCGCATGACCCCGGTCAGTGTTGTCGAATTGCACCGCGTCCACCATCTACTGCAACAACATCTCCCTGTGGTAATGGGTCCTGGCTTTCGCCAGGACGACATCGGAGCACGACATGAATAAAAACCTCTTCGGCCAGACCGGCGCAAAGGTCTCCGTCATCGGGCAGGGCACCTGGTATCTCGATCATGGCGATCGCAAACGTGCGATTGCCGCTCTTCAGCGCGGGCTCGATGTCGGCATGACTCATGTCGACACCGCGGAGATGTATGGCGACGCTGAGCTTGTCATTGCGGATGCGATCGCAGGTCGGCGCGATGAGGTGTTCCTGGTCTCAAAGGTGCTGCCGAGCAACGCGTCGCGCCGCGGCACCATCACGGCCTGCGAGCGCTCGCTGAAGCGGCTGAAGACCGATCGTCTCGATTGCTATCTGCTGCACTGGCGCGGCTCCTATCCGCTGGGAGACACCGTCGCTGCATTCGAAGAGCTGGTGAAGGCCGGCAAGATCAAATCCTGGGGCGTTTCTAATTTTGACACCGACGATCTCGACGAGATTCTCGACGTCGCAGGTGAAGGCAGGATCGCCTGCAATCAGGTTCTCTATCATCTCAAAGAGCGCGCGATCGAGCATGCGGTGATCCCCTGGTGCGAGCAGCACGGCGTCGCTGTCGTCGCTTACTCGCCGTTCGGCCACGACGATTTTCCCACAAGCAACAGCAAGGGCGGTGCCGTGCTTGCGCGCATCGCAGAGGCGCGTCGCGCGACACCGCGTCAGGTCGCACTGAGCTTCCTCACCCGTGCGACTACGGTATTCGCGATCCCGAAGGCGTCGTCCGCGGAACATGCCGGCGAAAATGCGGCAGCAGGCGATCTCATGCTGACGAAGGACGAGATTTCGGCGCTGGATGCGGCGTTTCCACGCGGTCGGAAGCCGCGCGGTCTTCCTATGCTGTAGTGCAGCAAACGCGCTTTGTTCGCATTCTTAATGAAGCATTGACGCGCGCGGACCTCAGCGCATATCGGCATCCTGTTTTCGGAAGTTGTGAAAGCGGCGCATTTGTCGTTTTTAGAGTCATCCCGAATCGTATTTTTTCCAGGTTTCAGCCGTGACTCCGCCGCCCGCCGCAGCCGCAAGGCTCGACAGTATTCCCATGCACATGCCGGAAAAGAAGCAGCAGGCGCGCCGCGCGCCTGCGCGCGTCGATCATCCCTTCAAGGGCATTGCACTGGTGCTGCTGTCGACGGTGTTTCTCGGCTGCTCCGACGTCACCGCGAAATATCTGTCGACGAGCCTGCCCTCGATCGAGATCACCTGGATCCGCTTCGTCACCTTCGCGCTGATGTTCACGCCGGTGATGCTGCCGGTCTCGCCGCTTTATGCGATGCGCACCGAGCGCCTCGGTTTGCAACTGATGCGCGGCGCTGCGCTGCTCGGCTCGTCGCTGTTCTTCATCACCAGCCTGCGCTTTCTGCCGATTGCGGAAGCCTCCGCCACCGGCTTCGTCTCGCCGCTGTTCGTCACCGCATTGTCGATCATCTTCCTGAGCGAGAAGGTCGGCATGCGCCGCTGGATCGCGACCGCGATCGGCTTGGTGGGCGTGATGATCATCCTGCGGCCGGGCTCGAGCGCGTTTCATGTCGCCGCATTTTTCCCGATCGTCTCGGCGTTCTGCTGGGCCGCTGCGCTGATCCTGACCCGCATGATCAGCGGGCGGGAAGCGGTCGTCACGACGATGGCCTATTCTGCGCTCACCGGTCTTGTGATCCTCACGGTGATGGTGCCGTTCGTCTGGGTGACGCCGAGCTGGACCGCGATCGGGCTTGGCATCGTGATCGGCGTTGCCTCCACCGTCGGCCAATGGATCGTCGTGCTGGCCTATCGCTATGGCGATGCCTCGGTGTTGGCGCCGTTCTCCTACACGCAATTGCTGTGGGTCAGCATTTTGGGCTTCTTCCTGTTCGGCGAGCTGCCGGATCTGTGGACCATCGTCGGCGCGGCCTTCATCGTCGCCAGCGGTCTCTACATCGCCCATCGCGAGCGTGTCCGCCGCGCCCAGCTTCTGGTGCAGGCAGAGCGTTCCCCGAACCCCTGACGCAATATTCGCGTCCCGCGTCGTGCTATCTATGGCTCCAACAATATGGGAGGAGCCGGATGCGCGCTGCGATTTTCAGGAATGGTGAGATTGTCGTCGACCGGATGCTCGAGCCGAAGCCGGGCCCCGGCCAGGTCCTGGTCAAGACGCTCGCCTGCGGCATTTGCGGCTCCGACCTGCACGCACGCCAGCATGCCCACCGCATGGTGGAGATGTCGCGGAAGGTCGGACGCAAGCCGATGGACCTCACTCGCGATGTCGTGTTCGGCCACGAATTCTGCTGCGAGATTGTCGGCTACGGTCCCGGCACTGCGCGCAAGCTTAAGCCAGGTACGCATGTCTGCTCGCTGCCGGCGTTGCTGACGCCGCAAGGCATCGAGGGGATCGGTTATTCCAACGAGAATATCGGCGGCTATGCGGAAGCGATGCTGCTGAGCGAGCCGCTGCTGCTCGAGGTGCCGAATGGTCTCGCGCCCGAACACGCCGCGCTGACCGAGCCGCTCGCTGTCGGCGTTCACGCCGTGGCCAAGGCCAATATTCGTGGCGGCGAGGTGCCGCTCGTGATCGGCTGCGGCCCGGTCGGGCTCGCGGTCATTGCCGCGCTGAAGATCAAGGGCCTGCATCCGATCGTCGCAGCGGATTATTCACCGACGCGGCGTGCGCTCGCAGCAAAACTCGGCGCCGACATCGTGGTCGATCCGAAGGTGTCGCAACCCTATGCGACCTGGGCCGAGCACGCACAGATGTCGGAGGCCGAGAAGGCGGCGCGGCCGCCGTTGCAGGCGATGCTGCCGGCACTGAAGCCCGCGATCATCTTCGAATGCGTCGGCGTGCCCGGCCTGTTACAGCAGGTGTTTGAGGGCGCGCCGCGCGATGCGCGGATCGTCGTGGTCGGCGTCTGCATGGAGACCGACAAAAGCGAGCCCATGCTCGGCATCATGAAGGAGCTCAACGTTCAATATGTGCTCGGCTACACGCCGGACGAGTTCGCGGCGTCACTGCGCCTGATCGCGGAAGGGCAGGTGGATGCCGCCGCGATGGTCACGGCGGAAGTCGGCATCGACGGCGTTGCAAAAGCCTTCGCCGATCTCGCCAATCCCGAGGCGCATACCAAGATCATCGTGCAGCCGTGGAGATAGCGACGGGTTGAAGGGCCGCACCGTTCGGCTTCGCGGACGCGTCGGCCTCAACCGTCTGGGCCATCACCGCCCGGCGGTCGACGATCGCCTGGTGGAATTGGGCCAGCACCAGGCCGAAGGCGGCGAGGTCGCCGTCCTCGATAGCACCGTCTTCGTGGCAGGCGAGCGTCTCGCGCAAAATGTCGTCCGCCGCGCTCTGCATGGAAGCGAGATCGTCGAGCGACGTCGCTTCGCGCACGCTGGTAATCGCGGTGAGCAGGCGATCGCGATGCAGCGCATTCTGGCTACGCTCCTCGCGGCGCAGATAGTGCCGCAACCACGCGGCGACCGAGCCGAGGCCGGAGAGCAGCAGCACCACGCCCCAGATGTAGTCGCTGTACTTGTCCATGAAGCTGCGCTCGTTGCCGTCGATATAGGCGGCAGCACCGGGATGGGCCGGCAGCGCGGCATCCTTGTCGGTATCGGGTTTCTGGATGTGGCTGGCGCCGGGTAAATCCTTCACCAGCGATGGCCGGACCGCGAACAACTCGCGCGTGAAGGCCGCAACCGCGTCCTCGGACAGCGAGCTGGGCGCGATGATCAAATGATTGACGGCGATGGTCTCGATCTTGTCGTCGGGCCGCTGCGGCGTGGCGGCAAATGCGCCGGCCAGAATTTCCTCGGATTCGTACAGCGGGTGCCGCTCGGCGATGGCCTCGGAGACATCGACGGGCAGGAACTTCGGATCGCCGCGCAGGCGCGTGGTCGTGGCAATCGTCTCCGCGATGACCTTGTCGTCGAGTGCGCCCACCATCATGAAGGCGTCGAGCGTGGTGTCCTGGGTCATCTCGGCGATGTGGTCGATGCCGAACTGGGTGATCGTCACCTTCTGCGGATTGACGCCTGACTCGCCGAGGACGACGCGCAGCAGATTGGGATTGGCATCGCCGAGGCCGACGATGCCAATCCGGCGCCCGCTGAGCGACGCGATGTCCGTCACCTTCGATTTGGGCGCGCCCTTGCGGCCCGTCGGCGCCCACAGCACCACGAAATTCCGGCGCAAGATCGCGACCGAATTCGCGTCGGGCGGCATAGCGAGGTCGCCGCGCGCGACCGCGAGGTCGGCGTTGCCGGCGCCGAGCAGATTGAGGCTTTGTAGCGTGCCGTCGCTCTCGACCGGCACGAGCCGCACCGCGCCGCCCTTGGTATCGAACGCCTTCGCGATCGCCAGCACGAGCGTCTGGTCGTCGCTTCCACCCGGCCCGACGGCGATGCGCAGCGTCGCCGGCTGCCAGAACCAATGGGCGAGCGCCAGCGCGACCGTCAGCATCGAGAGCAGGCTTGCCAGCGCGAGCCACGGGCCGAAGCGGTAGCGGCGGCGAGACGCTGTGTCCCTGGTCACGCTGAGATCGCTCGGTACGGGCATCTCGCTTTCCTCATCGGCAAGCTGGCCCGCCGGAAGACGCGGGGGGCGCCGTCAGTATTTCGCCGGCACGTACATCTCCGGCGGAATCGGGCCGCGGTGATAGTCGGGGTTGCGAACGCGCGGCGGCAGCACGACAGGGGCGTGCGCGACCTCCTGGTACGGCATCTGGCTCAGGAGATGCGCGATGCAGTTCAGCCGCGCGCGCTTCTTGTCGACGGCGTCGACGATCCACCATGGCGAGTCCGGCAGATGGGTGTGCTCCAGCATGGTCTCCTTGGCCTTGGTGTACGCCTCCCAGCGGCTGCGGGCCTCGACATCCATCGGGCTCAGCTTCCACTGCTTCAACGGATCCTTGATGCGCATAGTGAAGCGGAACTGCTGTTCATCGTCGGTGATGGAGAACCAGTACTTGATCAGAATGGTTCCCGAGCGGATCAGCATCCGCTCGAATTCCGGCACCGACTGGAAGAACTCCTGGTATTGCTCGTCGGTGCAGAAGCCCATCACGCGCTCGACGCCGGCGCGATTGTACCAGCTGCGGTCGAACAGCACCATCTCGCCGCCGGCGGGCAGATGCGACACGTAGCGCTGGAAATACCATTGGGTACGCTCGCGCTCGCTCGGCGCCGGCAACGCGGCGACCCGGCAGATGCGGGGATTGAGGCGCTGGGTGATGCGCTTGATGACGCCGCCCTTGCCGGCGGAGTCGCGGCCCTCGAACAGCACGACGACCTTCTTCCGCTCGCTCTGCACCCAGTCCTGGAGCTTGACCAACTCGCCCTGGAGCCGGAGCAGTTCCCTGAAATAGAGCCTGCGATCCACTGCCGTGTGCAGCGTGCCAGTCTCGTCCAGGAGCTCGTCGAGCCTGGAGTCGTCGAGCTCGAGTTCCAGCTCCTCGTCGAGATCGTCGGTCATTTCCCGGATGATGCGTTCGCGCTTGGCCATTTCAGGAGTGCGGTCGGATGCGGTCATGGGTCTCTCACTCGGCGGGGATGCCTGTCGTTCCCGACCATCGACGGGGTTTATTGCGCCCATGTGACACCGGCGCCCCGGCGGTTCCGAAATGGCTTGCCGAAGCCGTCACACCGGCAGCGCGATCGAATATTTCACCTGGCTCAGCGCGAAGCTCGACTCGATCGAGGCGATGCCGTCGAGCCGGGTCAGCTTGGTCTTCAGGAAGGTCTCGTAGGAGGCGAGGTCGGCCGCGACCACGCGGAGCAGATAGTCGCGATTGCCGGTCATCAGATAGCATTCCAGCACCTCGTCCCATTTCGAGATTGCCCGGGCAAAGCGATTGAGGTCCTCCTCCTTCTGCCGCGCCAGCTTGATCGAGATGAACACGCTGACATGCAGCCCCAGCGCCTTCTGGTCGACGGTCGCGATGTAGCGCGAGATGACGCCGCGCTCTTCCAAGAGCTTGACCCGGCGATGGCAGGGCGAGACCGAGAGCCCGACCTTGTCGGCGAGCTCCTGCATGGTCAGCCGGCTGTCGTTCTGGAGAGAGCTGAGGATTTTTCGGTCAATGGCGTCGAGCTCGGTCATTGGGATGAAACCTGCATTTTATGGCCAGTTGTTGGTATTGTATCCCAATATTGATGGATATGACGCGAAAAATTGAGAAATCTGGCGGGGCCGGCAGGGGTATGATCGGCATTATTTCCCGGAGCATCGCCATGCCCGCTGATTCCGCGCGCCTCGAAACCCTGACCGCACTGGCCCGCAAGGCGCTGTGGCTGTCGTCATGGACCATCCATCACGCCAACCATATCCGATCCAGCACGGACGGCCTGAAGGTCGGCGGCCATCAGGCCTCGTCCGCCTCGCTCGCGACCATCATGTCGGCGCTGTATTTCTCGGTGCTGCGGCCTGAGGATCGCGTCGCGGTGAAGCCGCATGCGAGCCCGGTCTTCCATGCCATCCAGTATCTGTTCGGCCGGCAGAGCCGCGAGAAGCTGGAGAACTTCCGCGGCTTCAAGGGTGCGCAGTCCTATCCTTCGCGCACCAAGGATGTCGACGACGTCGACTTCTCCACCGGCTCGGTCGGCCTCGGCGTGGCGCAGACGCTGTTCGCCTCGCTGGTGCAGGATTACGTCAAGGCCCATGGCTGGATGAAGGATCGCCGCGAAGGGCGGATGATCGCGCTGGTCGGCGATGCCGAGATGGACGAGGGCAACATCTTCGAAGCCTTGGCAGAAGGCTGGAAGCACGGCCTGCGCAACACCTGGTGGGTGGTCGACTACAACCGCCAGTCGCTCGACGCCGTCGTGCGCGAAGGGTTGTGGGAAAAGTTCGAGACCGTGTTCCGCAATTTCGGCTGGGACGTGGTGATCGTGAAATACGGCCGCCTGATGCGCGAGGCTTTTGCCGAGCCCGGCGGCGAGGCGTTAAAGCGCTGGATCGACAATTGCCCGAACGCGCTCTATGCGGCGCTGTGCTTCCAGGGCGGCGCGGCCTTCCGCAAGCATTTGCACGACGAGATCGGCGACCAGGGGCCGATTACGAAACTGATCGACCGCCGCAGCGACGACGAGTTGCTGGCGCTGATGTCGAATCTCGGCGGCCACGACATGGCGAGCATGCTGGACGCCTTCGAATCCATCGATCACGATCGTCCGGTCTGCTTCATCGCCTACACCATCAAGGGCGTCGGCCTGCCGTTCCAGGGCCACAAGGACAATCACGCCGGCCTGATGACGGTCGCGCAGATGGAGAAATATCGCGAGAGCCAGAACATCCGGCCCGGGCACGAGTGGGACAAGTACGAAGGCCTCGCGCAGGACGCTGCCGAGCTCGACGCCTTCCTCGCGCGCGTGCCGTTCAACCAGGACGGCCGCCGGCTGACAGCGCCCGTGGTCGAGGTGCCCCAGCCGCTCGCGTTCAAGCCATCGCCGCAAATGTCGACCCAGCAGGGCTTTGGCCTCGTGCTGAACGAGATCGCGCGCAGCGACAGCGAGCTTGCAAAACGCATCGTGACGACGTCGCCAGATGTCACCGTCTCGACCAATCTCGGTCCGTGGGTCAACCGGCGCGGCCTGTTTGCGAACGCCGAGAAGGCGGACTTATTCCGCAGCGAGAAAATTCCATCCACATTCAACTGGGACGCCTCGCCCAAGGGCCAGCACCTCGAGCTCGGCATCGCCGAGATGAACCTGTTCATCATGCTCTCGGCGCTCGGCCTGTCGCACCAGATCAACGGCGAGCGGCTGCTGCCGGTCGGCACGCTCTATGATCCCTTCATCGAGCGTGGGCTCGATGCGCTGAACTATGCCTGCTACCAGGATGCGCGCTTCATGGTGGCGGCGACGCCGTCCGGCATCACGCTCGCGCCTGAAGGCGGCGCGCATCAGTCGATCGCGACGCCGCTGATCGGCATGGCGCAGGACGGGCTCGCCTCGTTCGAGCCCGCGTTCGTCGACGAGCTCGCTGTGATCATGGGCTGGGGTTTTGACCACATGCAGCGCGATCCCGGTGAGGGCGGTTCCGTGTACTTAAGGCTTTCGACGCGCAGCATCGAGCAGGCGCAGCGGATCATGACGCCGGAACTGGAGAAGGGCATCACCGACGGCGCCTATTGGCTGCGCAAGCCAGGGCCCAATGCCGAAGTCGTGATCGCCTATACCGGCGCGATCGCGCCCGAAGCCATCGAAGCAACCGGTCTGATCGGCGAGAGCCGCCGCGACATCGGCCTGCTCGCGATCACCTCGGCGGACCGTCTCCATGCCGGTTGGACCGCTGCACGGAAATTGCGCCGTGATCGCCGCGGCGTCCAGCATCTCAGCCACATCGAAAAACTGTTGGCGCCGCTGCCGCGCGACTGCGGCATCGTGACCGTGATCGACGGCCATCCGGCCGCGCTCGGCTGGCTCGGCAGCGTGCGCGGCCATCGCGTCGAGGCGCTCGGCGTCGAGCAGTTCGGTCAGACCGGCACGCTCGCCGACCTCTATCGCCACTACGGCCTTGATGCCAACGCCATCATCGATGCGGCCGAAAGCCTCACCACCGGCGCCCCGGTGCTCCATCGCAAGATGGCGGTGTAAATCTCCGTCGTCGTCCTGGCGAAAGCCAGGACCCATACTCCGCGGCGGTTGTTGTAGGAGACAGACGGTAGATGCCTGAGCAAACCAACTGAACCCGGTGGTAATGGGTCCTGGCCTTCGCCAGGACGACGGCAATTGAGACCTTGCCACCCCACTGCTGTCCGCTCATATACTCCCCGTCTGCCGCAACGCTGGCCCCGCATATGGCGGGTTCAATTGCCGGCGCTTTCGTGCAAGGATGCCTGCCGAAACGCCCCCTCCAAGCCCCAAAAAGAGGTTAACGATGGTCAATCGCATGCAATTCTACATCGACGGCGCCTGGGTCGATCCCGCCGTCAAGAAGTCCACCCCGGTCGTCAATCCGGCGACGGAAGAGGCGATGTACGAGGTTGCGCTGGGCTCCAAGGCTGACGTGGATAAGGCCGTCGCCGCCGCCAAGCGCGCCTTTGCAACTTTCTCCCAGACCAGCCGCGATGAGCGCGTCGCGCTGCTCACGAAAGTCATCGAGGTCTACAAGGGCCGTCTCAAGGAGATCGGTGCCTCCGTCTCCGACGAGATGGGCGCGCCCCTCCCGATGGCGGAGAAGCTCCAGGCCGGCGCCGGCCTTGGCCATCTCATGACCACGCTCGACGTGCTCAAGAACTATCATTTCGAAGAGCCGATCGGCACCGCCATGGTGCTGCGCGAGCCGGTCGGTGTGGTCGGCATGATCACGCCCTGGAACTGGCCGCTGAACCAGATCGCCTGCAAGGTCGCGCCTGCGCTCGCCGCTGGCTGCACCATGATCCTGAAGCCGTCGGAGTTCACCCCGACCTCGGCGCTGATCTTCGCGGAAATCCTTCATGAAGCGGGCGTGCCGAAGGGCGTGTTCAACCTCGTCAACGGTCTCGGCCCCGAGGTCGGCGCTGCCATGAGCGAGCATCCCGACATCGACATGATCTCGTTCACCGGCTCGACCCGCGCCGGCATCGACGTGGCCAAGCGCGCGGCGCCGACCGTGAAGCGCGTCAGCCAGGAGCTCGGCGGCAAGTCGCCAAACGTTATCCTCGAAGGTGCCGACCTCCAGAAGGCGGTGACCGGCGGCGTGATGCACATGTTCAACAACTCCGGCCAGTCCTGCAACGCGCCCTCGCGCATGATCGTGCCGCTGTCGAAGATGAAGGAAGTCGCCGCGATCGCGAAGGCTGTCGCCGACAAGACCAAGGCCGGTGATCCCCGCGCCGAAGGCACCACCATCGGCCCGGTCGTCAACCGTGGCCAGTGGGACAAGATACAGGGCCTGATCAAGAAGGGCATCGACGAGGGCGCAACGCTCGTCTCCGGCGGCCCGGGCCTGCCCGAAGGCGTCAACAAGGGCTTCTATGTCCGCCCGACCATCTTCGCCGACGTCACCCCTGACATGACGATCGCCCGCGAAGAAATCTTCGGACCGGTGCTGACCATCATCGGTGCCAAGGACGAAGCCGAGGCCGTGCACATCGCCAACGACACGCCCTATGGGCTTGCCGGTTACGTCACGGCCGACACGGTCGAGAACGCCAAGCGCGTCGGTCGCCAGATCCGCGCCGGCAACGTCAACCTCCAGGGCGTGCCCAACGACCGCACCGCGCCGTTCGGCGGCTACAAGCAGTCGGGCAACGGCCGCGAGTGGGGCAAGTACGGCCTCGAGGACTTCCTCGAAGTGAAGGCCGTCGCCGGCTTCAACGCGGCGTAAGCGTTAGCGCCTGAACCAATACGACGCCGGAGCGGGAAACCGCTCCGGCGTTTTTCGTTCTGCTGAAGCGTCTCGGCAATGCGAGGCGCCGTAGGGTGGGCAAAGGCGCGTAGCGACGTGCCCACCCTTCCACGACGAACGAGAGATGGTGGGCACGCTTCGCTTTGCCCACCCTACGAGCGCAGCGTTAGCCCCCGACCGCGCCCTGCGTGTTCACATACAGTGCGTAGATCGACTGGCTCGCCGCCATGAACAGGCGGTTGCGCTTGACGCCGCCGAAGCAAAGATTGGCGCAGCGCTCGGGCAGTGCGATGCGGCCGATCATGACGCCGTCGGGCGCGAACACCACGACGCCGTCGAGCTCGGGATCGCCCATGCCCCAGCCGCACCAGAGATTGCCGTCGATGTCGCAGCGCATGCCGTCCGGCGTGCCGGGACCTGCATCGATGAAGACGCGCTTGTTGGAGATCGTGGTGCCGTCGGCCGAGACGTCATAGGCGAGGATCTTGCGGTTCGGCACGCCGCGCGATTCCACCACGTAGAGGATCTTCTCGTCCGGCGAGAAGCACAGCCCGTTCGGACCGAGCACGCCCTCGGCGACGATGGTCGCCTTGCCGGTCACCGGATCGAGCCGGTAGACGTTCGGATCGATTTCGGGCTCGGCCTTGTAGCCCTCGTAATTGCCGAGCAGGCCGAAGGTCGGATCGGTGAACCAGACCGCGCCGTCGGATTTCACCACGACGTCGTTCGGCGAGTTGAGCTTCTTGCCGCCGAAGGAATCCATCAGCACGGTGATGGTGCCATCATATTCGGTGCGGGTGACGCGACGGCCGCCATGCTCGCAGGTGACGAGCCGGCCCTGGCGGTCGCGGGTGTTGCCATTGGCGAAATTGGAGGGTTTTCGGAAAATCGAGACCGCGCCGGTCTCTTCCTCCCATTTGATGATGCGCTGGTTCGGAATGTCGCTGCACAACAGATACCGCCCGTCGCCGAACCAGACTGGCCCCTCGGCCCAGCGCAGGCCGGTCGCCAGCCGCTCAACGGCCGAGAGCTTCAGCCAGTATTTTTCGAAGCGGGGGTCCAGTGCCTTTATCGCCGGATCAGGGTAATAAGTCGCCGGCCGCCAGGCTTGGTATTGGGACGATGCATCGTTCATGTGCAATTCTCGTTGTTGCGTTCCCTCTCACCAAGTCTGCTATCATTAGAGACCTATGACCGCAAATCGGTCGCCAAATACGAGGGAAGACATGCCGCGCATCTTGATGACGGGAGCTTCGGGCGGGATCGGAAAGCGCCTGCGGAAACTGTTGCCGCCGATCTATCCGGACCTGCTGCTCTCCGACATCCGTCCGCCGGCCGACCTCGGAGCAAACGAGCAGTTCAAGGCGGCGGACCTGTCCGACATGGCGCAGGTCGAGGCGATCTGCGAGGGCGTCGACGGCATCATCCATTTCGGCGGCTACTCGGTCGAAGGCCCCTGGGACGATATCCTCCAGGCCAACATCATCGGCGGCTACAATCTGTTCGAGGCGGCGTACCGGAAGGGCGTCAAGCGCGTGGTGTTCGCTTCGTCCAACCACACGGTCGGCTTCTATCCGCGCCACCACAAGATCGGCACCGACGTCACCGTGCGCCCCGACGGGCGCTACGGCGTCAGCAAGGTGTTCGGCGAAGCGGTGGGCTCACTCTATGCCGACAAGCACGGGCTGAAGGTCACCTGCATCCGGATCGGCAATTGCGACGAGCGGCCGCTCGATCATCGCCGGATCGCGATGTGGCTGAAGCCGGAAGACCTGGTGCAGCTCTGCCAGATCGGGCTCGATCATCCCGACATCCATTTCGAGGTGTTCTACGGCGTCTCCCTGAACGAGCGCACCTGGTGGGACAACCACCGCGCCTACGAATTCGGCTATCGCCCCACCGGCCGCTCGGAAGATCACGTGGCGCACGCAATGGCGGAGCAGGCCAAGCTGAAGCCCGATCCGATCGGCGACCATTTTCAGGGCGGCGCGTTCTGCAGCAACGAGTTCGATGGTGATGCGAGCCGGATCATCGATTGGAATAAGCGGTAGGCATTTACAAATCGGATCAGGCCCGCGATGGCACGTCCTATCCGCTTTCGGGAGCGGACAAGGACAGATCGCCGTCGCGGGGCGACCAAGGGCCAAACCACAAGTTTGGTAGTTCGGGCGAGGTGCCAACATGCAACGGTTAGCGATTGCAACCTTAGCCTTGCGTTAGCGAAGCCAGAATGCTAGAGGAGCGGCCGTTCGCTGCGCGGCGTGCTTGCCGTCTGCGCCGCCACTCTTCAGGACCTCGCGGAACTATGCGCCACTATCTGACGAGCTTTAGCACCGGATACGCCCAATCGTATTGACGATTGGAGTGTGTCCGCATGCGAGAGACGCGTCAGTGCCTGAGTGGTTAAAAGGGCCCGACTGTAAATCGGGTGGCTTAGTCCTTCGGTGGTTCAAATCCATCCTGACGCACCAACTCTCGACTACCTCAGCCGAGGTAGCTCAGTTGGTAGAGCGCTGCGTTGAAGGCGCAGGCGTCGGCGGTTCGAGTCCGTCCCTCGGCACCAATTTCATTTGGGCAGGCCAGCTAACGCAGGCCAACAGCCGCCGCACATCTATGACTGCGCGCCCTGGCGTTCAGCTTCGTCCCCCGCAATCCTTGCCAGATAATCCGACTTGCTGAACTGCATGTGATCCACGCACAGCTGAGCCAGCGCCCAGCTGTCGCGGCCTTTCAATAGCTCGATCATCAGCTCGTGCTGGCGCCGTGATTGCGCCAGCCCCTCGCGGTCGGCGAGGTTCTTGGCGCGCATCGGCAAGGTCAGGTTCATATAGTCCTGGAGCGAGCGCACCAGATAGGGATTGCCGCAGGCTGCGAACAGCGCGACGTGGAAGGCGTCGTTGGCTTCGTGGATGCCGCGCAGGTCCCGCACATCCGCCTTCGCGCAATACTGCCTTTGCAATGCGGTCAACTCGTCGATCAGGGCCTGCGGTGCGGGCAGGGGGATCATCAGCGCGGCCTGCCGCGTCAGCATTTCCCGGACCTCATAGATCTGCCGGACCTCCTCGGCCGAATAGAACCGCACGGTGGCGCCGACATTCTTCTCGCGGCGGACGATGCCGCGGCGCTCCGCATCCACCAGCGCCTGGCGCACGAAGTGCCGCGAGGTGCCGTAAGCCGACATCAGCGCGTCTTCGGTCAGGCGGGAGCCCGGCGCGAGGCGGCCGAAGATGATGTCCTCCTCCAGCCGCGCGACGACGTCGTCCGGATCGTCGCGCCGGACCGTGATGGCGTCTGCGGTGTGAATGTCGGACATCCCCTCAGCCTCAGGCTCCGGCCGGTCCGTCCTGTGGAGCAGGGACGGCTCGGATTGTCAATAATTTGTGTCAGTAAGCCGTGCCGGGAGCCAGAAACGGTCGCTGCGAACACTAGGTTATTGACAATCAGGAGGCAGGCTGTACCACAATGGCAAGGTGATTGGAGTGGCATGATGACGAGTGGTTTGCGCAAGGGTCTGACGAGCTATGGCGATGCCGGCTTCTCGCTGTTCCTGCGCAAGGCGTTCATCAAGGCCATGGGCTATTCCGACGACGCGCTGGAGCGCCCGATCGTCGGTATCACCAACACCTATAGCGATTACAATCCCTGCCACGGCAACGTCCCGCAGATCATCGAGGCCGTGAAGCGCGGCGTGATGCTGTCGGGCGCGATGCCGTTCGTGTTCCCCACCATCTCGATCGCCGAGAGCTTCGCGCATCCGACCTCGATGTATCTGCGCAACCTGATGGCGATGGACACCGAGGAGATGATCCGGGCCCAGCCGATGGATTCGGTGATCGTGATCGGCGGCTGCGACAAGACGCTGCCGGCGCAGGTCATGGCCGCGATCAGCGCCGACCTGCCGACCGTGGTCATTCCGGTGGGGCCGATGGTTGTCGGCCATCACAAGGGCGAGGTGCTTGGCGCCTGCACCGACTGCCGCCGGCTGTGGGGCAAGTATCGCGCCGGCGAGATCGACGATGTCGAGATCGAGGCGGTGAACGGCCGCCTCGCGCCGTCGGTCGGCACCTGCATGGTGATGGGCACGGCCTCGACCATGGCCTGCATGATTGAAGCGATGGGTCTTTCGCTGCCGATGAGCGCGACGATCCCGGCGCCGCATGCCGAGCGCTTTCGTCTTGCGGAAGCCAGCGGTCGCGTTGCGGCCGAGATGGCCAAGACCAAGGGGCCGAAGCCGAGTGAATTTCTGACGCCCGCCTCCTTCAGGAACGCGCAGGTCGTGCTGCAAGCGATCGGCGGTTCGACCAATGGCCTGATCCATCTGACGGCGATGGCGCATCGCTCGCCGTACCGGCTCGATCTCGAAGTGTTCGACCAGATCGGCCGCGAGGTGCCGGTGCTGGTCGATCTCAAGCCGTCCGGTGAGCATTACATGGAGCATTTCCATCACGCCGGCGGCGTACCGAAATTGCTGGCGCAGCTCGGCGATCTCGTCGATCTCGATGCCAAGACGATCTCGGGCCAGACGTTGCGCGATGTCGTCGCGAATGCGGAAGATGTGCCCGGCCAGGACGCGATCCGTCCGCGCAGCAATCCGATCAAGAAGGAAGGCGGCCTCGCCGTCCTGCACGGCAATCTCGCGCCACGCGGCGCGGTCATCAAGCAATCGGCTGCCAGCCCAAAACTGTTGCAGCACACCGGGCGTGCGGTGGTGTTCGAATCCGTCGAGGACATGACCCTGCGGGTCGATGATCCCGATCTCGACGTGACCGCCGACGACGTGCTGGTGCTGCGCAATGCCGGCCCCAAGGGCGCGCCCGGCATGCCCGAGGCGGGTTACCTCCCGATCCCGAAGAAGCTTGCGCGCAATGGTACCAAGGACATGGTGCGCATTTCAGACGCGCGCATGAGCGGCACCGCGTTCGGCACCATCGTGCTGCATATCACGCCGGAATCCGCCGTCGGCGGCCCGCTGGCGCTGGTGAGGAATGGCGATATGATCCAGCTGGATGTTGCAAAACGCAGCATCGCGCTGCTGGTGGATGCGGCCGAGCTGGAGCGCCGGCGCGCCGCCTTGAAGCCGGCAGCTGCGCCGGACGAGGCGCGGCGCGGTTACGCCTGGCTGTTCAACGAGACTATCATGCAGGCCGACGAAGGCTGCGACTTCGATTTCATGCAGAGGACTGGACCAAAGACTGAAAAGGGCTGACAACCACTCGAACGAGCGCTCAGACCGCACAAGCGGCGGGCGATAAAACAGGGGGAGACGATGATTGCACGATCCATGCTTGGGTTTGTGGCCGCGGCCGCCATGCTGTTCATCACTGGAGCCGGGGCGCAGGAGGTGAAGCATTATCGCTTCGCCTATGACCAGCCACGCAACACCGGCTATTCGATTGCGGGCGACCTCTTTGCCGACAAGCTCAAGGAATTGAGCAAGGGCACCATGATCATCGATCAGTATCCCGGTGCGCAGCTCGGCCAGGAACCGCAGGTTCTCCAGCTCGTCAAGGCCGGTGACATCGAGTTCGCGATCATCTCCTCGGCTAACACCGCGACGATCTCGCCGCAGGCGGGCGTGATGTCGCTGCATTATTTGTTCCGTGACGAGAACCACGTGGTCAAGGGGCTCGCCGATCCCCGCGTATTCGAAGCTCTCAAGACCATGATCGACGAGACCACGCAGGGCCTGCATGTGATCGCGACGGGCTCGCAGGGCGTCCGCCACATGTACTCCAAGAGGGAGATCCACAACGTCGGCGACATCAAGGGCCTGAAGATCCGCGTGCAGGCGACTGCAACCGAGGACACCATGTTCCCGGCCTACGGCGCCCAGACCGTGCACATGCCGTTCGGCAGCGTCTACACAAGCTTGCAAACCGGCGTCGTCGACGTCGCCGAGAACAGCATCAACGTCTACCTCGTCAACAAGCATTACGAGGTCGCGCCGGTGTTGAACATCACCGAGCACGAAGCCAACAACGCGCTGGTGTTCGTGTCCGACAAGCTCTGGCAGAGCCTCTCGGCCGAGCAGAAGCAGTGGGTGCAGACCGCGGCCAACGAGGTCAGCTCGAAGGAGCCGGCCAAGGCGTTCGATCTCGAGCGCAGCGCGGCCGAGAAGCTGAAGAAGCTGGGCGTCAAGGTCGTCGACAACGTCGACAAGAAGAGTTTTGCGGCGATCGCCGACCCCTATCTCGACAAGCTCGCCAACGAGCTCGGCCCGCACGCCGTGAAGATCAAGGACCTGATCCGGTCGATCAATTAAGGCCGCGATTTCCGTCACCTCCGCGAGTCGTCCCGGCGAAGGCCGGGACCCATACTCCGCAGCGGTGCTTGGGGCACGGTGGCTGTCAGCTTGCTTTCATCACAACGGCCTGGGGCTATGGGTCCCGGCCTTCGCCGGGAACAGTAATGGCCATCGCCGACAAACTCGTCCTGACACGCCAGCGTCACCTGAAGTGGCGCTGGCTCGACTGGCTCNAGCTCGCGCTGATGATCCTCTGCGGGCTGCTGTGCTTCGGCTTCTCGCTGTCGGTCACCGCCGACATCGTCACCCGCACCATCGGCCATCCCTGGCTGTGGTTGCAGGAGGTCACCTCGACGCTGTTCATCTATGCGATCTTCGTTGGGGCCGCGGCCGCGACCCGGCGCAACGACCACCTCTATCTCACCGCGATCTCCGAAGCGATGCATGGCGTGCCGCGGATCATCGTCGAGATCATCATCCGCCTCGTCGTGCTCGGCGTCGCCTTCTGCCTGATCTGGTACGGCTACCAGAACTATCTCCGCGGCTTCGGGAGTTTCCGCCTGCCGTCAGGCACCCCGATCGCCTCGCTCTATGCGATCATCCCATTGTCGGGCGTCCTGATCGGACTGTTCACCATCGAGCAGCTCGTCAACGGCCTGCGCAACGGTTTTGACCATCCCGAGCCGCCGGACGAGGATGTTGCGCCCGTCGTCACCGACGCACCGACGAGGGCGCAACTGTGAGCGCACCTGTTGTCCTGGCGTTGATGTCGATCTGCTTCCTGTCCTTCGGCTATCTCGGCGTGCCCGTGCCGTTCTCGCTGATGGCGGGCGTCTTCATCGGCGCGATCCTGTCGGATGTCTCGCTCGCGGCCATCATCCAGAAGATCTTTGACGGGATGGATTCCGAGGCGCTGCTGGCTATCCCGTTCTTCCTGCTGGTCGGCGAGCTCATGAGCTCGGCCAACGTGGTGGTGCGAATAGCAAATCTCTCGGTGTCGCTGGTCGGGCATATCAGGGGCGGGCTGTCGCAGGTCGTGGTCGTCTTCAGCATGTTCTTCTCGGAAATGTCGGGCTCGACCACCGCCGACGTCGCGGTGATGAGCCGCGCGCTGGGCGGCCCGATGAAACGCGAGGGCTACGAGCCCGCCTTCATCGCCGCGATCATCGCATCCGCCTCGACCATTGCAGCGCTGGTACCGCCGAGCATCACGGCGGTGGTCTATGGCGCGGTCGGCAACGTCTCGATCGCCGGCCTGTTCATGGCGGGCGTGGTGCCCGGCTTGATGATCGGTTTCGGGCTGATGATCTACTGCTATTTTTTCGGCCCCTCCGGCCTGCGCAAGCCGCGCGCGCCGCTGCGGCAGGTGATGTTCGCGGCGGGCGATGCGGCGTTGCCGCTGATGATTCCGGTCATCCTGCTCGGCGGCATTTTGACCGGTTGGTTCACGCCGACGGAAGCGGGTGTCGTCGCCGTGGTCTGGATCATCCTGGTCGTGATCCCCGCACTCAACCGCGGGCATATCAGGAAGATCCCTTACGATTTCTGTCTCGCCGGCTTGATCTTCTCGCTGCCGCTGATCACGATCGGTGCCGCCAACGCTTTCGGCTGGATGCTCGCTTACTTGCGCGGCGCGAGCTACATCGCCGACATGATCACCTCGATCGCCGGCAACGATCCGCATTTGATCATGCTGCTGATGGTGCTGCTGTTCACCGTGGTCGGCGACTTCATCGAGCCGGTCCCGACCATCATCATCTTCATGCCGCTGGTGAACACGCTCACCGAGGCGGGCGACATCAACGGCGTCCACATGGGCGTGGTACTGATTGCCACGCTCGCCTTCGGCCTGATCACGCCGCCTTATGGGCTGGTGCTGTTGATGGCTTCAAAATTCGTTGGCGTCAGTTTTGCAAAAGCGTTGCGCGCGGCGCTGCCGATCTATGTCGTGTTCTTCGCCACCATTGCGTTCGTGATCTACTTCCCGAGCGTGGTGCTGTGGTTGCCGCAGCACGTGCTGCCGGAATCGGTCGGCTGCTTCAAGTCGCCGGCAGGGACGGGCTATATCTGTCCTAAATGACGATCTGCTCGATGCGCCAGCCGGAATCGTCGCGGGCATAGCGGAACGGCGTGCCGTGGCTGTTCTTGAAGTAATTGCCCGAGAGCGATTTTGCCATGCCCTGCATCACCGCGTCATGGCAGACGAACAGCAGATGGTCGCCGGGATAATTGTCGAGCCACGCGGAGACGCAAGCCAGCGCGCGTTCGGTCATGGCGTCCCAGTTCTCGCCGTCGGCGGGCAGGATCGAGACGAGGCCCGTCGCCGAGTTGACGCCATGCTTGATCATGAGGTCGCGGACGGGGAGGCCCTCAAAACTTCCGAAATCGAATTCGATGATGCCGTCATCGATCGTGAGCGGCACCGCGATCGCGTCGGCGATGATCTCGGCGGTTTTCGCCGCGCGCACCAGCGGGCTTGCGACGATGCGGCTGACGCCGACACCGCGCAACAAATCGGCGGCCTCGTGCGCTTGCCGCAGACCATCCTCGTTCAGCGGATTGTCAGTTCGTCCCTGAAAAAGCCCCTGCCGATTCCAATCGGTCGCGCCGTGCCGCAGGCCGCAGAACGAACGTGATGGTGTAGGCCCGCTCACTTGCCCTTGCTCGTGAACTTCTTCACGGCGACGCGAAAATCTTCCGTGTTCATCGCCATGATGATCTTGTGCTCCTCGGCATCGAGCTGCTGCTTCACCGGCGTGGTGGTAGCCTGGTAGACCAGCGCCTTGGTGCCGGCGATCGCTGCGGGCGGATTTTGCGCGAGCCGCTCGGCAAGCTGCCGCGTGGCCGCCTTCAGCTCGGTCGCAGGAACGATCTTGGCGACCAGGCCCCATTCGTGGGCCTGCTGCGCGGTAAAATTGTCCTCGGACAGGAAGATCTGAAGCGCGCGGCGGGAGCCGACCGTGCCGACAATGCCGACCGTGCTGCCGCCGTCCGGCGACACGCCGATCTTGGCATAGGCGGGCGTGAATTTGGCGTCCTCGGCTGCGATGCAGAGATCGGTGACGAAGGCGAGGCCCATGCCGGCGCCGGCGGCCGACCCGTGGACGCTCGACAGCGAGATCTTCGGCATGCGCCGGGTGATCTCGATGAAGGCGTGATAGTGCTTCAGCAGTTGGCCTACGACCGGCGTCACGGTGTTGGCTTCAGCCGCAGCGCCAATCGTCTGCAAATCGCCGCCGGCCGAGAAGGCGCGGCCTTCGCCCTCGATCACCAAAACCCTGATGGTGTCGTCGCCTTCGATAGTGGCCGCGAGCTGTTCGAGCTTTTGCGCGATTGCGAGGTTGATCGAGTTGAACGCGGTGGGGCGGTTCAGCGTGATGGTCGCGATCGGGCCGTCGATCCGCAGCAGCGCGGGATCATCGGGTTGGGAGACGGGAGCTGGCATCTGAGAAATCCCCGGCAGGAGGTGGTTGCTGCAACTAAATCGCAGAAGGCGAGGGGTGACAATCCCCGGCCGCCAGTGCCCCGTGGACCACCCTTGCGAAAGCCGGAACGATAGGCTCAAATGGGCCTGCCATCGTTTAGGGACGGACACGAGCGCCGGCTCCTCAATCGACGAGGCTGACAAGCCAAATCAGCAAGAGAGGGGACGACGTGGGGTATACCTGTGTCCAGAAGGTCGGTGTCCAGAAAGTCGGGCTGTTCCAATGATGGATGGTCCGGTGATCATTGTCGGTGCCGGCCATGGCGGCTACCAGGTCGCGGCATCCCTGCGTCAGGCGGGCTTTTCGGAGCGCATCTGCCTGATCAATGACGAGGCGCATCTGCCGTATCAGCGGCCGCCTTTGTCAAAAGCCTACATCAAGGGTTCCGCCGGGCCGGACAGCCTGATGTTCCGGCCGGAGAAATTTTACACGGACCAGACCATCGAGCTGATCGCGGGCCGCGTCGTGTCGATCGATCGCGCCGGGCGCAAGGTCCTGCTCGCATCCGGCGAGATGCTTGCCTACGGCCACCTCGTGCTGGCGACGGGCGCGCGCAACCGGCTGCTCGATCTGCCCAACGCGAATCTGCCTGACGTGAAATATCTGCGCATCCTCGACGAGAGCGAAGCGCTGCGCGCGATTATTCCCTCGAAGAAGCGCGCCGTGATCATCGGCGCCGGGTTCATTGGCCTTGAGTTCGCGGCGACCGCGCGGATCAAGGGGCTGGAAGTCGACGTGCTCGAGCTTGCCCCGCGCGTGATGGCGCGCGCGGTGACTGCGGAGGTCTCGGAGTATTTTCAGGCGCGGCATCGCGAGGCCGGCATCCGCATTGATCTCGGTGTGCAGGCCACTTCCATCGAGGCCGAGGGCAGCAAGGTCACCGGCGTCAGCCTCAGCGACGGCCGGCATCTGCCCGCCGATCTCGTCGTGGTCGGCGTCGGCGTGCTGCCGAATATCGAGCTCGCGGCGGAGGCAGGGCTGCCGGTCGCCGCCGGCATCATCGTCGACGAATATCTCTCGACGGCTGATCCCTACATTTCGGCCATTGGCGATTGCGCGCTGTTCGCAAGCCCGCGCTTTGGCGGATCGTTGCGGGTGGAGTCGGTGCAGAACGCCACCGACCACGCCCGTTGTCTCGCGGCGCGGCTGACCGGCGACAGCAAGGTCTATGACAGCCATCCCTGGTTCTGGAGCGACCAGGGCGACGACAAGCTCCAGATCGCAGGCCTGACCACGGGCTACGACCGGGTCGTGCTGCGCGGCGACCCCGCCAGGAAGGCGTTCTCGGCGTTCTGCTACAAAGGCAACAAGCTGCTTGGCATCGAGTCGATCAACCGCGCCGGCGATCACATGTTCGGTCGTCGCCTGTTCGGCATGGACCGCTCGATCACGCCGGAGCAAGCCGCGGATGAAAGCTTTGATCTGAAGGGCGCGCTGGCTTGAGTCTTCTCCCTCTCCCCGTTCTTACGGGGAGAGGGTTGGGGTGAGGGGCCTCTCTCCACAGATGAGATGATCGCGAGACCTGTACCCCTCACCCGGATTGCTTCGCAATCCGACCTCTCCCCACAAGCGGGGCGAGGTAAGAACGGCATCAGCCGGCGTTGAGAACTGCGGCAACCTCCGCGGCCGTCGGCATCGATGGCCCCGCGCCCATGCGCTGCACGCTGATCGACGCTGCGGCATTGGCGAAGGCGAGCGCTGAGCGCAACGCTACGCCCTCGGCCAGCTGCGCCGCGAGCGCGCCCACAAAGCAATCGCCGGCGCCCGTGGTGTCGACGGCCTTCACCACGCGTCCCTGCACTGAAAACTCCTCGCGACCGGCAAGCGCGAGCACGCCGCGCTTGCCGAGCGTGACGCAGATGGTCTGGTCTTCGCGCGCCTGAAGCTTTCGTGCGACGTCGATGATCTTTGCGGCCTCGTCGTTGTCTGTCAGCTCAGTACCGGCGAGGAAGCCGAGCTCGGTCTCGTTCAGCACGAGGATGTCGACCAGCGCGAGCATCTCGCGCGACATCTTCTGCGCCGGTGCCGGGTTGAGCAGCGTCGTGGCGCCAGCTGCGCGAGCGCGTTGAAAGAATGCGGCAATGGTCGGCAGCGGGATTTCGAACTGACTGACGGCGACGTCACCCCTCGCCAGCGGAACGGCCGCGACGTCGTCAGCGCTGACCAGCGCATTGGTGCCGGGAATGACGACGATGGTGTTGTCGGAGGCCGCGACCGTGATGATGGCGGTGCCGGTGTGTGCCTCCGCCGTCTCCCTGAGCGAGCCGAGATCGATGCCCTGCGCGCCGAGAAAAGCGTTCAGCTCAGCCCCGAATGAATCCTTGCCCAACCGGCCGATCAGCGTAGTCCGCACGCCAAGCCGCGACGCCGCGACCGCCTGGTTCGCACCCTTGCCGCCTGGAAAATACAGCACCTGCTTGCCGGCAACGGTCTCGCCGATCTTTGGGTGGCGATCGGCAGTCGCCACCACATCCATGTTGATGCTGCCGGCGACGAAGACGCGTCCCATAAACAACCCTTTCGAAGCCTAAACCCTGACCTCGAACTCGTGCCTGACTTTGGCGATGTCGACAAGGGTTGGAAGTCCCGCCTCGTTGCCGAGACGCTGGATCTTGTAGGTCGAGGCGGCCCGGGCAAAATCAAAATGCTCGCGCCAGCTTTTGCCGGGATGGGCCAGATAAGAATAGACATAGGCGCCGTGGAAGACGTCGCCGGCGCCGTTGGTGTCGATCACCCGCTCGCGCGGGATCGGCATCGCCGGCATGGTCTCGACCGCGCCGGTCTCGTTGTACCAGAGCAGTCCCTTCTCACCCATGGTGATGCCGCCGATCTTGCAGCCGCGGCCCTTCAGATAGTCGAGCATTTTCTCCGGCGTCAGGTCCATCTGCTCGCACAGGCGCTCGGCCACGATCGCGACGTCGATGAATTCCAGGAGCTCATGCGTGTTGGTGCGCAGGCCGCCGCCGTCGAGCGAGGTCAGGATGCCGGCCTCGCGGCAGACCTTGGCGTAGTGCAGCGCGGCATCCGGTTGATGGCCGTCGACATGCAGCACGCGGCAGCCGCCGAGGTTGAGCATCGGGAAGGGGTGGATGTGATCGTCGTCGCGGCAGCGGACGATGGCGCGCTTGCCGTCCTTCGGCATGATGAAGGACAGCGAGGACTGATTCACCTTCCGCCCATGCAGCGAGATTCCGTACTTCGCGCACATGTCCATGAACATGCGGCCGAGCCAGTCATTGGCCGCGGTGGCGATGAGATCGGGCACGATGCCGAGCTTGGCGCAGCAGAACGCCGCCGTGACCGCATTGCCGCCGAAAGAGACCGCGTAGTCCGTCGCCACGTGCTTCTCGTCGCCGGTCGGCATGTGGTCGGTGATGAAGACGACGTCGATATAGGTCTGTCCGATAAAGAGAGCCTGCATTGGTTGTCCGTGATGCGCTGGGTGGTCCCGGCCGGCCTGCTTACCTTAGCACCGCTTCCGCGGGAGAAACGCCAAAATTATTCGCAATGCCATGGCCATAGGCGCTTGAGGTCGGCACGGGGCCGGAATACGACCATGACAGGGCCATGCCAAGCCCGGACAAATGCCGTGTCTCGGCCGGTTGTTCCCGGTCCATAAAAAAGGGGGGAATATGATCACCGGCCTCGATCACGTCGTCGCTCTGGTCCAGGATATCGGTGCGGCAAAGGCGGCCTATCAGACGCTGTTGGGGCGGGCGCCGGCCTGGCAGAATTCCGGCGAGGGCGCCGACCGGGTGCTGTTCACGCTTGCGAACATGACCATCGAGCTGATGGCGCCGAGCGGGTTCAGCTTGACCGCCGACCGGATGCGCGCACTGCTCGACGACCGCGAGGGCGTGCTCGCCAGCCTGTGCTTTCGTGTCGCAGACATGGGCAAGATGCACCGGCGGCTCGACCGCGTGGCGCTCAAGCCGGATCCGGTCGCCGAGGTCGAAAGCGGCGACGTCGCGACGAGCGCGGTCCTGCACTGGAAGCGTACGCGGGCCGCGACCGAACTCACCCGCGGCGTGCGCATGTTCTTCCTCGAACTTGCCGAGGAGCGCCCACTGTCGGCTGCGATCGACATCGCGCCGATCGACGCACTCGACCACGTCGTGATCACCACCGAGGATTCCGACCGCGCCGCGGCGCTCTATGGCGCGCGGCTCGGGCTCGACCTGGCGCTGGATCGCTCGCACCAGGATTGGGGCCAGCTGATGTTCTTCCGCTGCGGCGACCTCATCGTCGAGGTGGTGCGCCGTCCCGTGGCGGGCGGCGATTCCGCGCATGACCGTCTCTGGGGCCTGAGCTGGCGGGTCGCCGACATCGACGCCACGCGCGCCCGCCTGCTCGCCGCCGGCCTCGACGTCACCGAAGTGCGCAACGGCCGCAAGCCGGGCACGCGGATCATGACGGTGCGGAACGGCACCTGCGGCATCCAGACGGTGCTGCTGGAGCGCTCGCCGAAGCCGGTGGATTGAGGTCGGCTCTCTCTTTTCGAAGACTCAAGGGTGGGCAAAGCGAAGCGTACCCACGTCTTTGCCCAATTGATGCGAAGACGTGGGCACGGCGCAAGGGCGCCTTTGCCCACCGTACGAAACCGGCTTGCTTGGCTTTCACTGTTGCGAAACTATGCGGCGGGCTGGGCGCGTGGTACATGGCATACCGAGAGCACCCAGCGAGCACCGGTTTGGCGAAGGCAAAGCAAACTCTGAGATGGCAGCGCGACCCCGAAGGGATGCGGCTGCGGATTCTCGAAGCCGCCAAGCAGGAGTTTTCGACCCACGGGCTCGCCGGCGCGCGCGTCGATCGCATCGCGGCCAAGGCCGGCGCCAACAAGCGCATGCTCTACTACCACGTCGGAAACAAGGACGAGCTCTATCTCGCGGTATTGGAAGGCGCCTATGACAAGATCCGCAGCGAGGAGCGCGGGCTCGATCTCGAACATCTCGATCCGCCCCAGGCCATCAGGCGGCTGATCGAGTTCACCTGGAATTATTTTCTGCGCAATCCCGAATTCCTGTCGCTGCTCCAGACCGAGAACCTCGCGCGCGCAAAACATTTAAAGCGCTCGGCCAAGGTCAAGTCGATGCACTCGCCCTTCGTCGAGATGATCCGCACCGTGGTGCGGCGCGGCGTCGAGAGCGGTGATTTCCAGGTCGCGGTCGATCCGGTGCAGCTCTACATCTCGATCGCGGCGCTCAGCTTCTTCTATCTGTCGAACTCGGCGACGCTGAGTGTGATCTTCGGCCGCGATCTGCTGGACAAGAAAGCCAAGGATGAACGGCTCGCACATATGGCCGGCCTGGTGCTGGCGGCGCTGACCGGGCAGTCGGCGGAGCTGCTGGAGATCGTCAAGGCGCCGAAAAAACGCGCGGCCGTGGCCCAGACGGTGTAGCGGCGAAGCCCGCGTACTCGTGGATGGCGGACGTATCGTCTGCTGTTTCCTCAACCTCAGCTGTCATCGCCCGCGAAAGCGGGCGATCCAGTATTCCAGTGGCGGTGAGGGGATCCGGAGAAGCCGCGGCGTACTGGATTCCCCGCTTTCGCGGGGAATGACACCGAGGGTGCCGCGCGATTGGCTGGTCGCTTAAGAGGTGCACGACCCCCACGAGCGTCGGAACCGCGCGCAAAACGTCACAGGGAAACCACTGGACAGTATTTATCCAACGGGTTAATTTCTCCCCCGAACGAACAAGACTTCCGGGAGTGAGACGTGGCTGAGTTGAAGCCGCAGAGTGCGGTGTCCAAGATGCTGAATGCGGCCTGGATCCGGCCGTTCTTGTTCCTGGTCTTCATCGTCGTGGCCTGGGATCTCGCGATCCGGCTGTTCAGGATTCCCGCCTACCAGATTCCGTCGCCGGCCGATGTCGTCGCGGTCCTCTGGACCGACTGGCCGGAACTGCTGCGCCAGTCCTGGCCCACCACCTATGCGACCGTCTGCGGCTTCGCGCTGTCCGCGCTGTTCGGCATTCCCGTCGCCATGCTGATCGCGGGCTCGAAGACGGTGGAGAGCTACGTCTATCCGTTGCTTGTGTTTTCCCAATCCGTGCCGAAGATCGCGATCGCACCGCTGTTCGTGGTGTGGTTCGGCTTCGGCATTATTCCGAAAGTGATCTCGGCCTTCCTGCTCGGATTTTTCCCGGTGGTGGTCTCCGCCGTGCAGGGTTTCAAATCGGTCGACCCTGATATGGTCGATCTCGCCCGCGCCATGCAGGGCAGCCGCTTCCAGGTGTTTTGTGCGGTGAACCTGCCGCATGCGCTGCCCGCGATCTTCTCCGGCCTCAAGGTCTCCGTGACGCTCGCCGTGGTCGGCGCCGTGGTCGGCGAGTTCGTCGGCTCCAATTCCGGCATCGGCTATGTGATGCAGCGCTCGATCGGCACATTCGATTTGCCGACGATGTTCGCGGCGCTGGTGATCCTGGCGCTGCTCGGCGTGATCCTGTTCTGGATCGTCGACCGGATCGAGAAGCTGGTCATTCCCTGGCATGTCAGCCAGCGCGAGGACGTGATTTTCGCCTCTTAATTTAAGCAACGGCCATAAACGGCCGAAACATAACGACAAGGGAGAGTGACAATGAAGCGGTGGATAGGGGCTGTCTCGACGGCGCTGATGATGTTCGCGGTCGCACCGGCGCAGGCGGCCGACAAGGTCGTGCTGATGCTGAACTGGTACGTCTATGGTGAGCATGCGCCGTTCTATTACGGCAAGGCCAAGGGCATCTACGCGGCCGAGGGCATCGATCTCGAGATCCAGGAAGGCCGCGGCTCGGCTGCGACCACGCAGGCCGTTGCGGCCAAGACCGCCGATTTCGGCTATGTCGACGTGCCCACCATGATGCGCGCCGCGATCAAGGGCGCGCCTGTCATCGCGACCGGTGTGCTGCTCCAGACCAGCCCGATGTCCGCCATGGGTTTTGCCGACAAGAACATCAAGAAGCCCGAAGATATCAAAGGCAAGACGGTCGCGATCACGCCGGCCGATTCCATGACCCAGATCTGGCCGCTGTTCCTGAAGAAGACCGGCCTGAAGGAGAGTGACTTCACCACCGTTGCCGGCGACGGCCAGACCAAGCTCAACGCCGTCATCAACGGCCAGGCGGATCTCCTGCTCGGCTACGTCATGGACCAGTCGATGAAGATCAAGGACGCCACCGGCAAGGACGTCTATCCGATCAAGTTCGCCGACTACGGCATCAACATGGTCTCATCCGGCATCATCGCCAACTCCGACTATGTGAAGGCCAATGCCGATCTCGTTCGCCGCTTCATGGCTGCGACGACCAAGGCGGTCGAAGCCGCCGAGAAGGAGCCGAAGGCGGCGGCACAGTCGATCCTCGATGCCAACCCGAAGGGCGGCAAGATCGATACGTTGACGCAAGGCTTTGAGCTGACCATTCCGCTCTACCGGACGCCCGAGACCAAGAGCAAGCGGCCGTTCCAGGTCACCGACCAGAACATGACCGACAGCGTCAATCTGATGGTCGAATATGGCGGGCTCGATGCCAAGGCCAAGGACAACCCGAAGGCGTTCTACACCAACGACTATCTGCCGAAGGGCGACTCGTGAACCAACCTGCAAGACCTGACAACGCCGTGCAACCGGCCGCGCATCTGAGACTGGTGAGCGACCGGGCCGGCAACGATGCGTCGGGCATCAAGCTGGCCGGCGTGTCGAAGACCTACCGGACGCGCGACGGCGATGTGCCGTCGCTGCGGCCGCTGGATTTCCACATCAACGACGGTGAGTTCTTCGTCGTGGTCGGGCCAAGCGGCTGCGGCAAGTCCACGCTGCTCAAGCTGATCTCGGGATTGCTGCCGCCGACATCCGGCGAGATCCTGGTCGAGGGCGAGAAGGTGACGACGCCGCACGGCAATGTCGGCATCGTCTTTCAGAACGCACTGCTGCTGCCCTGGCGCAACATCCTCTCCAACGTGATGCTGCCGATCGACATGAAGCGGCTGCCGCGGCAAAAATATCTCGAACGCGCCAAGGCGCTGTTGAAGATGGTCGGGCTGGAGGGTTTTGAGAGGAAGCTGCCCTGGCAGCTCTCCGGCGGCATGCAGCAGCGCGCCTCGATCTGCCGCGCGCTGGTGCATGATCCCAAGATCATGCTGATGGACGAGCCGTTCGGTGCGCTCGATGCGCTGACGCGCGAGCGCATGAATGTCGAGCTGATGCGGATCCAGCGCGAGACCAGGAAGACCGTGCTCCTGATCACGCATTCGATTCCGGAGGCCGTGTTCCTCGCTGACCGCGTGCTGGTCATGACCGAGCGTCCCGGTGCGATCGCCGCGATCTACGACGTGCCGCTGCCGCGCCCGCGCTCGCTCGACGTGATGGCCGATCCGGTCTTCACCGAGCTCGTGCAGCGCATCCGCAAGCATTTCTTCTCGCAGGGTTCACTGGACTAACGACCATGGCACCGCGCCTGAAACTGCGAGACATCGCGTTCTTCGAACGTCCCGTGCAGTTCGCGCGGCCGTTCCGCTTTGGCGCGATCACGATCAAAGCGACGCCGCAGCTGTTCGTGCGGGTCGAGATCGAGCTCGAGGGCAGGGGAACCGCCGTCGGTGCCAGCGCCGAGCTGCTGGTGCCAAAATGGTTCGACAAGCGGGCGGAGCTGTCGCCGGCGCAGACGGTCGACGAGTTGCGCCGCTCGCTCGTAATCGCGCGCGGGCTCTATTTGGCGCGGACTGAATTCCTGACGGCGTTCGATCTGCACGCGTCGTGCATCGGTGCCCAGGTCGCAACCTGCGCGAAAAAGAACATGCCGGCGCTGGCTGCGGCCTACGGCCCGGCGGAGATCGACAAGGCGGTGCTCGATGCGGTGCTGCGTGCCGTCGAGACCAATTTCTTCGACGGGATGGCCGGCAACATCGCCGGCATCGATGCGCGGCTTTCGCCCGATCTGAAAGCCACTGACATCGCGCAATTTCTCGCAAGCCGAAAGCCGCTGCCGCGCGTCGCGATCAGGCATACCGTTGGTCTTGACGACACGGTTGAAGGCGAAGGCGGCGTTGCCGATATCAGCGAGAATGCCAGCGCACGCTATTTCAAGCTGAAGCTGTCCGGCGACTCCACGGCGGATGCGGCGCGGCTGGCGCGCATCGGCAAGGAGCTCGATACGCTCGGACGGGACTACAAGGTCACGCTCGATGCGAACGAGCAGTACGCCGATCTTGCCGTGCTGCGTGCGCTGATGGATCGGCTCGATCATGACTCCGCTTTGAGACCGATCTCGTCGCGCCTGCTCTATGTCGAGCAACCGATGCCGCGCGACATCACCCGGCAATCTCCGCTCGGCTCCCTGGCCGCACATGGCTTCATCATCGATGAAGCCGATGATTCCTACGATGCGTTCCCGTCGGCGCGAGCGCTCGGCTATTGCGGCATTTCGTCGAAATCATGCAAGGGGCTCTACAAGTCCATCGTCAACGCGACGCGCGCTGCGAAATGGAGCGCAGGCGGAGCGAGGTTCTTTGTGACGGGCGAGGATCTGACGTGCCAGGCTGGCCTTGCCGTGCAGCAGGATCTCGCGCTCGGCGCCTTCATCGGTATCACCCATGCCGAGCGCAACGGCCATCACTATGTCGATGGTTTTGGCGAGACGCCCGCCGCTGAAGCGCAAGCCTTCGCGGCGGCGCATCCCGATCTCTACGCCGATGCCGGCCATGGCATTCGGCTCAAAATCCACAACGGCGATCTCCTGACGGGATCGCTCAACGCAACGGGCTTTGCGACGTCGGTCCATCCGGACTGGTCGGCGCTGGCCCCGCTCGAACAGCCAAAACCACTTCAGGAGCAATTGGCATGACCACCCAACGCCTCGGCCTCATCATGAACGGCGTCACCGGCCGCATGGGGCTCAACCAGCATCTGATCCGCTCGATCGTCGCGATCCGCGACCAGGGCGGCGTTCGCTTGAAGAACGGCGACCGCGTGATGCCCGATCCGATTCTGGTGGGCCGCAGCGCCGAGAAGGTGGAGGGGCTTGCGAAACAGTACAACATCACGCGCTGGACCACCGATCTCGACGCCGCGCTCGCCGACAAGAACGACACGATGTTCTTCGACGCCGCGACCACGCAGGCCCGGCCCGGCCTGCTGACCCAGGCCATCAAGGCCGGCAAGCACGTCTATTGCGAGAAGCCGATTGCGACGAATTTTGAAGAAGCGCTGGAGGTCGTCAAGCTTGCGAATGCCAAGGGCGTCAAGCACGGCACGGTGCAGGACAAGCTGTTCCTGCCCGGCCTGAAGAAGATCGCCTTCCTGCGCGATTCCGGCTTCTTCGGCCGCATCCTCTCGGTGCGCGGTGAGTTCGGCTATTGGGTGTTCGAAGGTGGCTGGCAGGAGGCGCAGCGGCCGTCCTGGAATTATCGCGACGAGGACGGCGGCGGCATCATTCTCGACATGGTCTGCCACTGGCGCTACGTGCTCGACAATCTCTTCGGCGAAGTCGAGAGCGTGGTCTGCATCGGCAACACCGACATTCCCGAGCGCTACGACGAGCAGGGCAAGAAGTACAAAGCGACCGCCGATGACTCGGCTTACGCGACGTTCCAGCTCAAGGGCGGCGCCATCGCGCACATCAACATGTCCTGGGTGACGCGCGTCTATCGCGACGATCTCGTCACCTTCCAGGTCGACGGCACGCTCGGCTCGGCGGTCGCCGGCCTGTCCGACTGCATGATCCAGGCCCGGCAGGCGACGCCCCGGCCGGTGTGGAATCCCGACGAGAAGCGGCTGCACGATTTCTACGGCGACTGGCAGAAACTGCCGGATAACGTCACCTACGACAACGGCTTTAGGGAGCAATGGGAGATGTTCATCCGTCACGTCTACGAGGATGCACCCTACAAGTTCACGCTGCTCGAAGGCGTCAAGGGCGTGCAGCTCGCCGAATGCGCGCTGAAGAGCTGGAAGGAGCGGCGCTGGATCGACGTCGCCCCGATCAAGGTCTGAGGAGGGACACATGAACAAGCCCGTCCTGCAGATGTCGTCATTGTCGCTAAAACTGCCGAAGGCCGATCGCTTGATCGAGACCTACCGGCTCGCGGCGTCGCGAATTTTTCCGGCCAAACTTGAAGGCACGCTCAGCCGCATCGCGTTCTCGGCCGTGCACACCGTCGTCGATCCCTTCGCCGACAACGATCCCTGGCTCTCCGCCGCCGTCGACTGGGACAAGACCATCGCCTTCCGCGAACACGTCTGGGACCTCGGGCTCGGCGTTGCCGAAGCCATGGACACGGCGCAACGCGGCATGGGGCTGGACTGGCCGACCTCGCTGGAATTGATCACGCGCTCGGTCGCTGCCGCCAAACGGCGCAATGCGCTGGTGTTCTCAGGGGCTGGCACCGACCATCTCGCCGTGGAGGATGCCAAGAGTCTCGACGACGTGATCCGCGCCTATGAGGAGCAGGTCTCGGCGGTCGAGAAGGTTGGTGGCCGCATCATCCTGATGGCGTCGCGTGCGCTGGCCAAGCTTGGCCGCAACGCCGATGACTACGCCAAGGTTTATGACCGCGTGCTGTCGCAAGTCCGAGAGCCCGTGATCATCCATTGGCTCGGCGACATGTTCGATCCCGCGCTGACGGGATATTGGGGCACCAACGATCTCGACAAGGCGATGGATACGGCCGTTGGCATCATCAACGGCAACACCGGCAAGGTCGACGGCGTAAAGGTCTCGCTGCTCGACAAGCAGCGCGAGATCGACATGCGCCGTCGTCTGGACAAGCGCATCAAGATGTACACCGGCGATGACTTCAATTATGCCGAGCTGATCGCCGGCGACGAACAAGGCTTTTCGCACGCATTGCTCGGCATCTTCGATGCGATCGCGCCGGCCGCATCCTACGCACTGTCGCGGTTAGCTGCCGGCGATGAGGCCGGCTTCCAAGACGTGCTCGGTCCGACCGTGCCGCTGTCGCGCCACATCTTCAAGGCGCCGACGCGCTTCTACAAGACCGGCGTGGTGTTCATGGCTTACCTCAACGGCCACCAGGATCATTTCACCATGGTGGGCGGCCAGGAGAGCACACGCTCGATGCTGCATCTGGCCGAGCTGTTCCGCCTGGCCGATCAGGCCGGACTGCTCGCCAATCCGGAGTTGGCGACGCGGCGGATGAAGACCGTGCTGGCCTCGCACGGGATCGACTCCTGATGCGTGATTTTTCGTCCGATCATCGCTGGCTGTCGCTGAACACGGCGACGGTCCGCAAGCAGGGTGACCTTGTCGAGATCATTGAGGCCTGCGCCAGGCACGGCATCCGCGCCATCGATCCCTGGCGTGACCAGATCGCCGCGGTCGGTCTCGACCGCGCTGTGCGCGCCGTGCGCGACGCCGGCCTTGATCTCTCCGGCTATTGCCGCGGCGGCATGTTCACGTCCGATGCGTCGCGCCGAGGCGAGGTCCGTGACGACAACCGGCGCTGCGTGGACGAAGCCAAGGCGCTCGGCGCGCCCTGCATCGTGCTGGTCGTCGGCGGCCTGCCGCAATATTCGCGGCCGGGCAGTGAAGCATCGAAGGACATTGCCGGCGCGCGGACGCAGGTCGAGCACGCGCTGGCCGAGATGCTCGACTACGCCAGACAGGCAAACCTGCCGCTGGCCATCGAGCCGCTGCATCCGGCCTATGCGGCCGACCGCGCCTGCGTGAACACGACGAAACAGGCACTCGACATCTGCGACCGGCTCGACCCCAGCCGCACCGGCATGCTCGGCGTCGCGCTCGATGTCTATCACATCTGGTGGGACCCGGAGCTGAAGGACCAGATCGCGCGCGCCGGCAAGGACCGCCTGCTCGCCTTCCATGTCTGCGACTGGCTGGTGCCGACCAAAGACATTCTCAACGACCGCGGCATGATGGGCGACGGCGTGATCGATATCAAATCCGTGCGCAAAGCGGTCGAAGCGGAGGGTTTTGCCGGCTATTCGGAGATCGAGATCTTCTCCAACGACTGGTGGGGCAAGCCGATGGACGAGGTGCTGCGCACCTGCATCACGCGGCACCGGACGGTGGTGTAGCTATTCCGGCGGCCGTGGTCAGATCGTTTGTCTTTAGCGGGGCCCGTCCGCCTATGCAAAATTCGTAAGATGAGCGAGGGCGAAATTCCGAGATGTTCGATGCCTCAACTGACACCGATGTCGCGGGGGGCTGGTGCGGATCCCTTGGAGGGAGACAACAAGTGGAAGGTGCTGCACATAGGTGCATTGTCTTCGCAACGCCGGCACCGAAACTACTGGAAGCTAACAACCATCACTTGCGTGCCCACATATCTTCTTCTGAAAAATCCTTCCTTTTCCATAGCACTCACATACGCATTGGCGACGAGCAGTTGCCAACGTGGGTCGTTAATAGGGATCGCAAAAGTGTGCGTTTCATTGGCGTACCTTTCCGGGTCGTTCCGCACATATCCAAGGCCCTGCGCCTGTTGGGCGATTTGCGAAAATAGTGCGTCACGATTTTGAGGCGGACAGCCAGCATTCGCTTGGGCAAAGGCTGCGTTAGAGTATATGACCTGCATGTTGGATCATCCCTTGGGTTGGAGCTCTAATCGGACAGACTGAAGGGATCAGAAGGCCCATTTGCGAAGGCCGTCCATTTCTCGCCCTCCGCAGCCTCTATTTCATTGGCTGGCACCGGCGGGGCGTCCGGGTCCAGGCCGAAACAATGGCCTTCATCCCGGAGGGCCCAGCGGTAAACAGTGGCGAGTGCGCTGGATTGCAGGCCCTGCGGCTGCAAGGGCAGCACTTTGCTGAAATAGCTTAGGTCCTCGGTGTAATGTCCTTCTGCTATAACAGCTGCATCGCTGGCGGTATCTGTCGTGAAGAAGTGGACGGATTTATTGTAATAGCGATGCAGGGTCACTGCCGTTTGGCAACTTGTTGTCTGCGGCAATACGTAAAATGGAGTGCCAACCAGTTTGTAGCTTGAAAATCTTATCCCGGTTGGATCGCCCTCCGGATTTTCTAGCGTGGTGTACAGATAATCAGCGCTGTTGCTTCCGATATAGCAGTAAAACGGAAGGACGCTGTTAGGTAGCGAGAAATAGGTGTAAGCCTCCTTTAGTGCCGTCTTGACGGCCCCCGGAAACACGCACAGTTCCCACATGCCGACAAGAGTGATCGCAATTGTCACCGGGTTTGCGCCAGTGCTAGCGATCCAGGCTTCATAGTTTGTGAGCTTCGCATCCGTGTTGGATTGTGCGGACGGCGCGTTTGACGCGAGGGATGCCAACGTCTCGTTACCACCGATCGCCAGGAATTTGCTCGTTCGGCTGCTCTCGTAGTTCTTATTCTCATAGGAACTCTTCATGCCGAGCGAGCCGGTGACCAGGTCGTATTCGGCCGAGATGTCGAGAGACGCATCGGTCTCACTGATATTCGACGATCGTTCGATGGCAACGCTTAGGCTGCTGCGCGCGCCGGCGAACACCGATGCCACGACATGGGTGCCGTACTTGGTAAAAAAAACCTTATATCGATCGACGCACGACTCATCCGTCGGATCGAACGTTGCCGGAAGACTCTTGGCCTCCTGGGAAAAAACCGCGTCCCATGAAGATCCGTTAGTCTGCGACTGCGCATACAGCAGTGCGTTGTCGAGCGTGAGACTCCATCTTTCCGCGAGCGTCTCGTGGATACCATAGAAGTACGAGCTGCTTTCGCAGTTTTGTGACGAGAAAGCGGAATTTGCGGACCCCCAGAAGAGCCCATCTCCACCTTCGAGGCCGGCTTGAACGCTGTAATAGTCCGCGATCTGCTGATAGGTGGAAAACGTCTGCGCGGAACTTGTCGCGCTGAATACTCCGCCGACATGCACATCGGCGGGGACCTGGTATGCGGTTCCCACTAACGGATCGCCGCTCCCAGGCGGGATAGGCCATATGCCACCGACGTCATCCTGATAGGGCACCGCGGACGTCATGAAGTCCGTCCCTCCGGCCCCCATAAACGTCACCAGCGAACCGCGCAACGACGATGGGGCAAACTCGGAAGCATTGGCATCGAAGGGATTGAAGCCCGATCCCAACAAATCAAGTCCTGGGATGGCCGCGTAGCTCGGCTGCATCGATCCAGGTCTCGTAGCGTCGGCCGCAGAAGGGGTCACGGATTGCTCTTTGGAACCCACCATGTCGGGGCCTCTTTCAGGTAACGATGAAAACCTCAGGACTTCCCTGGACCGTGTATGGACAAACAAGCAACGCCTGACGTTGAATGTTGGCAAAAGCCGCGAACACTACGCAAGGGTTCATTTGCTGTTTATTGCAACTTCGCCTCAAACGATTGCGTGATGATGACAGGCAGCGCGGCGCGCGCCGCCGTGGAGGCGCAGGGCTATGCCGGCTATTCCGAGATCGAGATCTTCTCCAACGACTGGTGGGGCAAGCCGATGGACGAGGTGCTGCGCACCTGCATCGCGCGGCATCGGACGGTGGTGTAGGCCCGGCGGGTGTCGTCTTCACGGGCTTGCGGGCTGTTGCGACATGTTGAAACGCGCCTTCGGCTCGTTGCCCAGCGTGGAAAATGACTCGGGTTGATTGTTCCCTACAACCGTTTCGAATTGCTTGGGGCAAATCTCGGCCCCGTAGGAAGCTAAGCTATTAATGATGCTTAGGCCTGTAGCTTTTCCGCGTCACGATACGATACTGCAGGCAGGCCGCCCGTTGCAGCATTGGCCAATCTTCGCTTCAATCGTCTCTCACAGTCCACGGGCGGCATAGCCGGAAACAAAGTCATAGAGGATCCATGGCATCAATCGTCATCGCCCAGGGCGGCGGCCCCACCGCCGTGATCAACCAGACCTTGTGTGGCGCCATCCTTGCCGCGCGCAGGCATGATCCGTCCGCGCGCATTCTGGGCGCGCGCTATGGCGTGCGCGGCCTCACGGCGGGGAACGTCGTCGACCTGACCACCATGCCCGAGGCCGAACTCCGCCGCCTCGGCAACACGCCCAATTCCGCGCTCGGCTCGACCCGCGACAAACCGGATGCTGGCGCATGCTCTGATATCCTCGCGGCTCTGGACCGGCTCGGCGCCCGCGCCTTTGTCTATATTGGCGGCAACGACACCGCCGGAACGCTCGAACTGCTGCGGCAACAGTCGAGTGGTCCCTGCCATTTCGTGCATGCCCCCAAGACCATCGATAACGACCTGATGGAGAACGACCACGTCCCCGGCTTCATCTCGGCAGCCGCCTTCGTCGCCAATGCCCTTGTCAGCATAGATCTCGATTTTCGCGCCATGCCCGGCATCTATGTGGCCATCGTCATGGGCCGCCATGCCGGTTTTCTCTCCGCCGCGGCCGCGGGCTGGCAGCAATCGCCCGACGATGCTCCGCATCTGATCTACACGCCGGAAAAGCCGTTCTCGGTTGTCCAGTTCCTCGACGACGTCGATGCGGTTTACACGCGGCTCGGCCGCTGCATCGTCTCGATGTCCGAGGGCGTGCAGGACGAAGCCGGCCGGCCTCTCGCCGAGGCGCTGGCGGGCGAGGCGATCGAGCGCGACGCCCATGGCAATCTGCAATTGACCGGCGGTGATCTCGGCATCGAGATCCAGAAAGCGCTGAAATCGCGTTTTCCCAAGGCCAGGGCGCGTGTCGACACACTGGGCTATCTGCCGCGCGGATATATCGGCGTGATCGACGAAACCGACCGCAAGGAGGCTTTCGACGCCGGCGCGTTTGCCGCGCAAAGCGCCTTGACCGGCAGCGGCTCGGTGGTGCTGCATTATGACGGCGAGCGTATCGAATCTCGGCTTGTGCCGCTCGATCGCGTGGCTAGCAAAACACGCCATATGCCCGACGATTTCCTTGTCGGCAGCAATACCGTTTCGGAAGAAGGACGGCGCTATTTTCGGCGGCTTCTACCCAAGCGGCACGATATCTTCGCGCCGTTCGTGTGAAATTGTCGGAGAGAGCATTCTCAACATGAGGCTCTCAGCCCGCAGGATTGGTTGAGCTCTTGCGAAACCCATCGCGCAAACAACCAACGCAGTGTCTAGTCCGTCTTGTTCGACCACCTGCAAGGATGAAATTTGATGGGTTTCGCAGGAGCTCAACCCATCCTACGAGCTGCTGGCTCGCCCCGGCCGCGAATGACTCTGAGCGGTCGATTTCGATCTGCCGTCGAGGAACAACGCACGATCCTGGCTGTGCCGCCGCGTACACTTGGAAATTCAGCGGCCGACAAGTGCTACGGCCTCCGGCGCTTCGGCAGGCGCGGCTTCGTTGGTCCGCACAAATACAAAACGGGATGCCACGGAGATCTGTGTGTCGGCGCCGCCATCTTGGCCGATGAGAATTAGTCCCGCTCCGCCATTAGCTACATTCAGGATGACGGGGGCGCCCTTCCACGTCCTGATTGGCTCCATTCCGACGATAAGAAATTCACCGATCGGCTGGTCAAAATATTGAAGCCTCAGCTGTGGCCCGACTTCTGCCGCCGCAAGTCCGAAACCCAGCTGTTTGGCGCGCGCATAAATGTCCGCCAGCAACGCAGTATCGGTCTGAAAGCCGAGTTCGGCCGCCGACACCGTGAATAGCTCTATGTCTGTTTTCGTGTCGCGAAGGGTAAAGATCGGCCGTGCGAGAATCTCGCCAGCCGAGTTTCCAATGCCGCAACCTGCCGCATCCAATGCGTTACTGAGGGCAAAGAAATTTGCAAAGGTCCCGATTGTGATCGTCTTCCACACGGGAACATCGACGGCGGATTTGATCAGAATTTGCGGCCTGTCAACTGACGGACCTTTCTTGAGCCTTAGCTGGTTCTGCAGGACATTTCGCGCCGTGCATTGAGCTCTGGCTTCGCTCGCAAACAGGAGAGCGCATGTGGTACAGAGCATCGCAACAACGAGAACGCGACAGTGGCGCCATCCTGGCGAATGACGCTGGATGGCATGGCAACTGACTTTCTTGCCAGCTGTGCGGCCCATAACGGACCCCTCTTGCGCAAATGCAGCGCCAATAAAATCAGACTTCAATATATTCGGGCCGGTTCACGGCAAAAAGCCGTCATTCTCGCAGCCTATAGAGGTTGGTCCCGGAAATCCCGCAAAGGTTCAGCGAGGGTGACGTCGGATGACGAACTCAACATAGGTCAGCGTGGGTGCCTTTCTTGCGCAAGTCTGCGGCGCCGCGCTACTTTCCCGGGGCCGTTTCAGTAGCCTCTACTATACGGGGAGAGAGTCGGGTTGTGGCCCATCGTGTCAGTTGGCGCAGCGACATGTCCGGATTTCGGCGCGAACTGGAAGTCACCGGCTGAATGACAAAGCGACGAGATTGACCCATGTGCGACATCAAGTCGCTGTGCTTTGCAGCTTATGGCGCGCATCGTTTCCGGATGGTCAGGTTTGGAGCGATTTCGGCGATTGGGACGATAGCTGTCTTGTCGCTTGTTCAAGTTGCGCTTGCCGAAAATGGCCAGAGTGGCCCGAGTGCTCAACCATCGTTGCCACCAGCTCCAGGTACGAGGGACAGCCTGTTGCTGAAGGCACGTTTTCCGCAACCGCTGTCGCACAACGAAAATAATTCTCTGAGACCAATGGACCATTTCAAGGAATGCGAATCCTGTCCGGAGATGATCGTCGTTCCCTTGGGACAGTTCAGGATGGGAGCCAGCGAGAACGAGGTCGGGAGCACACCAGATGAAAGACCACAGCATCTGGTCATCTTCGCAAAAACTTTCGCCGTAGGTCGCTTCGCGGTGACATTCGATGAATGGGACGCTTGCACAGCTGCAAAGGGTTGCAGCTATCGACCCTCCGATCAAAATTGGGGGCGCGGAAAACAACCAGTCATAAATATTCGTTGGGATGACGCCAAAGAATACGTGGAGTGGCTATCGCGCAAGACAGGGCGACCTTATCGATTATTGAGCGAAGCAGAGCGCGAATATGTGACGCGGGCGGGAACATCGACTGCATATTGGTGGGGCGATGATTTCAGAGCCCTTCAGGCCAACAGTGCCTATCCGACCGATCAACCGGAGCCGATGGCAGCTAGAACAGCTTTGGTCGATTCATTTGTCCCGAACCCGTGGGGGTTCTTTCAAGTCCACGGTAACGTCTACGACTGGGTCGAGGATTGCGGAAGCGAAAGCTACATTGATGCGCCGTCAAACGGAGCGGCCCAGATGACAGGAAATTGCGAGGTGCATATGCTGCGCGGTGGCGCATTTAGCCGACGCCCTGAAACCCTCCGATCTGCCGCGCGGCTATGGTCCGGCAGCCCCAACCGAATGACCTATATGAGCGTTCGCGTCGCGAGAACCGGAGCTCGATAGGAACTGTTGCCGGTAACACGGTTCGACGACTTCCGCTCCTGGCCCATCACGTCGGTTCGACGCGGTGCTGAATTTGATCGCCACAAAGGTGCAACGGACATTGGGCAAGCCTACACCAATCAGGCTGGATTTATGAGTTCGCGCCTATCGTAATCGCCCACAACTTTCAACGCACAGATGGCCGAATGGTCCGCCATTGGTCGCGGCCGGCATTGCGATCTTCCGGTGCAGGCAACCTCAAGAGAAATCCTGCGTCAGGATCGTGGCGAACTGCTCCAGCGCCCAGTCGACCTGGTCGCCGGTGATCACCAGCGGCGGGGCGATGCGGATCGTGTGCTCATGGGTCTCCTTGGCGAGAATGCCCTTGCGCTGGAGCGCTTCGCAGTAGCGGCGGGCGCGGCCGGCCTCGGGTGCAACATCACAACGATGCATCTGTTGATAGGTGCAGCTACCTGCGTTATGCTGGCGTACATTCCTGAGTAGAGGTTGCAGAGATTGTCTGGTGGAACCGCAATCTTCGTGCACGGTACTGGGGTCCGGCTTGCGGGCTTCGAGAGAACTTATGCGCTCGCCGTGCAGCAGGCACAGAAATGCAGCTATACCCCTAACTTCGTACCCTGCGCATGGGGTGATCCCCTAGGCGTGGAGTTTGAGGGGCTCTCGCTTCCCGACCCGCCCTCCAAAGAAGACCTACGGCGGGATGAAGAGGAGCTTGCCCAGTGGGATTGGCTATTTGATGATCCGCTGTTCGAGCTTTCGACACTTACTATCCGAGATGCCGCCCTAGCCCAAGAAGCCGAGGCTACGACGCGCCCCGACCGAATGCCGGAATGGGAGGTCGTGTTGGATCGCGTTCGGGTATACCGCCCGTCTGATGAACTCACCACATTGCTTGAGCGTGGCACTCTGCTGTCATTTTGGCCTTCCGCGTGGACCAAGATTGTTACGGCACCGGTCACCCGCGACGCCTTCGAAGCCTCGGCTCACGAAATTCCAGTAGTCTGCCGGGCGCTGGCACGTGCGCTTGTTGCCGCGCTACACGGACTATCCACCGATGAAGGCCTTGCTGGACCAAGCGCAAGCCTGCGCAACCAATTGGTCGCGCGATTGGTTGCAGACTGGAAACAAACGGTTCTTGGTCTCAGTGACTTCTTCTTTGATCTGGTCAAGCGCGCGGGCACCCGCCTGGTGCGAGACAAGCGCCGACAACTCAACGTGGCTTCGGCCTTTCCGATCGGCGACGTTCTTCTCTACCAGGCGCACGGTGAAACCATCCGCGACTTCATCCGACGGAAGATCCAAGCTGCCACGCCGCCGGTGACGCTGATTTCACATAGCCTTGGCGGAATAGCGTGCTTTGAGCTTTTGGCATCTCCCGATCCTCCGGTCGTCAGTTGCCTCGTTACGGCCGGTTCTCAGGCGCCGCTGCTCTATGAGATCGGAGCCCTCCAATCCCTGAAACGGCCGCGGCCGCTACCCCAGTCCTTTCCACCATGGCTCAATATTTATGACCGAAACGATTTCCTGAGTTTCGCGGCTCAACGATTGTTTCCGAACGCAACCGATCTCCCATTCTCATCCGGGCAGCCATTTCCAGACTCGCACGGCGCCTACTTCACCAGCGAGGCTGTGTGGACTGCAATCCGGGATTTCGTTCAGCGCCATGTCTGAACTCTCGAGCGACTTGGTCGCCTTTATCGTTGGCATCGAACGCTACGATCAGCCCGGTTGGGATGTGCCGGGACCGTGTCGCAACGCGATCCGGATGGCCGAATACCTCCTCGGTGCCTTCGAACAGAGAGCCGAGATCCAGCTCTTCGCCAACATTGCGACGACCGACAGCAGTCTCGAAGCCCAATCCAAACAGGACGCCCTCGATCAATTAAAAGCTCGCGGCGTCGCTGTTCACGATCACAACTTCACGCGCGACACCATAGATACCGCTTTCCGGAAGCTGCGCGAGCGCAGGGGCAGGCTGCTCCTTCACTGGTCAGGCCACGGATACGCTGACAATGCTGGCCACCGCATTCTTGTGTGCCCTGACTTTCGTTCGGACGGCTTCGCAAATCGTGTCTTCAATGCGACGCTCCGATTTGAATGGCTGCACTCCAGCGAGTTCTCCGATCTGGCCCAGCAAATTCTTCTGATGGACGTGTGCGCCAAATCGACCAAGCTGCAATTCGAGGCCGACGCAGTTGGAAACGGCCGGCGACACCTTGATACCGAACAGATCGGCTTCTTCGCGACTCAAGAGGGTGCCTACAACTATATTGACGGTCAGACCTTCACCGACCTTCTCATTGCCGCGCTTCGCCCCTTTGGCGGTTGGCCGGATCTCAGGCGCTACTACGAGTCCGCCAAGCAGCGGGCCTTCGCGCTCAACACCGAGCCATTCATCATCTCGGGATTTGCGCGCCACGACCGCCTCAACGAAACTTACGCAGGCAACCGCGACGCCGGCAAGGCGTCCAAAGCGCGTTCGGCCTTGCCAATCATTGCCAATTACGCCGACGTTTGCAGCACACTCGATGACTTTGTTGCGCCAACCGGCGAGCAGCGAATTCTGCTGGTTCAGGGGGACGCGGGATTTGGCAAAAGCTTGCTCGTGCTCGAGCGAGCGCGGGCGTTTCCAGACAACGTACGCTATATTGGCGCCAAGCTCACCAAACGATACAACATCACTGAATTACTATCGCGAACTGTCGCCAAACTCGGCGTCCAACACCTGCCGCGGTTCGTAGCTGGCGTAAGGGCGCTAGGCGGACCACTTCAAATACAGGTCAGCACAGAACTTCCCTTTGGTTGGCAAGACACTATCAACCGAGCGTCGATCGGCGACAGCGTCGACCACATCGTGCCTCTTGTCGAGTGTCTGTTCGAAGATTGTTTAGCCCTATCAGAACCGCTGCTCTTCATTTTGGATGGATTTGAAGCGTCGTCGACGCAACTGCGTGAGTTGATTGAAGACCACTTCCTTCGATGTGTAGCCCAGACACCAACCGTACGTGTCATCGTATCAGGCCGAGACATTCCGGATCGAAATCATATCGAGTGGGGTAACTCCTGCGCGCCGATCTGCAAGCTAGCCGGCGTTCCGAACCCTTCCGACTGGATACCGGTGGTTACCGCCCTTGGACGCCGCATCAGTGCGAGAGATCCCGAGTCCTACCTCGGAGGCATCTGCCATCTATTGGAGGGGCAGCCGAACAAGATCATGGCATGGATCCAGGGCTTACCCGAGGAAAACGGCTAGGTGGTCGAGGCACTTGCATATAGCCTAGAGACGGCTCCCGCCGAACTTAGGGATGCGATCCTGCTCGACAATCTGCTGGACGCAATGGACAGCGCACTTCAGCGCGCATTGTTTGCCGCGGCAATTCCACATTGGTTCGACCCAGAATTCCTTGGTGCCTTGCTGGATTGCCCACAAAATTCGGCCGTGATCGCGATCGACCGCCTCGCTCAGCTGCCGATAGTAGAAGATCTGCTTAACTCCACCTACAAGCTGGATGACTCTGCTCGTTTGATGGTGCTTTCCACATTCTGGGAACGTGATCAAGCTCAGTTCCGCGCGGTGAGCGGGCGCGCCATGACGTATTGTGAGCGGCCCGACCATGATGACCCCTCATGGTATCTCGAGTCGATCTATCACCGCTTCATCGTTGATGAGGGGTCCGTCCCTGGCTATGTCCGCAATACATGGGCAAGCCGGTATGGCCAGGTGAACTTTAGCCCCGGGGCATTGGAGTCGATCGCGGCCGCAGCCCGAGAGCATGATAGCGCAGGACGTATCCGGGACCGCAATCTCGACTGGCTCAAGGTTTGGACAACCATGATAGTTCGCGATGACAAGCGCTTTCGACTTGCACTCACGCTCGAGGGCGGCGGAGCATCTTGCGCATACCAGGCCGGCGTCTATCAAGCCCTGTTGAGTGAAAACCTTGTGCCGGAAATCATCGTTGCCGAATCCGTTGGCGCGATCACCGCCGCCATTATCGCAGGGAATCCACCTGACTCCGCTATTAGTCGCTTGAAAGATTTTTGGGAGACGGTGACGGAAAGCGCCTTACTGCCACCGTGGGCGGCTTGGAACCCGTTTGTCCCACGCAGTTATTGGACCGTCGCAAGCGGCGTGCCAGGATTTTTTGTTCCGAGAGGACTATCCGGACTTATGTCGGCAACAAGCTTCTACGACATGTCGCCGCTTCGGCAGACGCTGGAGCGTCTCGTCGATTTCGATCGCATTAATGATCGAAAGATCCGTTTCGTCATCAGCGCTGTCGATGAAGCTAGCGGTGAGGTTGTCTATTTCGACAATCTCACTACCAAAATTACGCCCGCTCACATCATGGCCAGTTGCGCTTTGCCGCCCGGGTTTCCAAGCGTCCAGATAGACGGACGAAAGTACTGGGACGCCACGTTGGTGGCAAAAACACCCATCCAATATCTGCTGGGATTAGCAACTCACGAGCCGCTGTTGGTCTTCCAGGTCGAATTGAAGCAGATTGGCGCGCACCCAGTAAACGACATGCAGCAAGTCACGACGCGCATCAATGCGATCCAATATGCCAGCCGAGGTCAATTGGTCCGCAGCTATTACCGCAACATTGAAAAGGTGAATCGGATGCTGCGGCGAGCATTGCAAAAAATACCGGAGGCCGATCTGAGCGAAGAAGAGGTCAGACTAAGAGATAGTCTTGCCGAAGAGCCGCTCATCGCCGTTGTTAATTTAAGCGACCGTGGACATTCTACTGACGAGGCCCATGATTTCGATAGGCGCTTGATGTACGACCGTTGGGAGCGGGGATATTCGAACACGACAAATGTCCTTCGCTCTCTTGACCCGGAGCAACTTGCGTCGGGTGCGGGAGTGATGGTCTATCCGGGCGAAGAGGATTCATCCTAGACCGGTTTAGTTTCCAGAATAGCTTGTCTGCGGCAGCCACCGATCGTAGATGCCTCACCACCGCCAATGACGCCATGCGCGATAGCTGCCAGGTAGCGGAAGAGGTCGCCGTTGGCAACGGCCGGCATTGCGATTGTCCGACGCAGGCCTCCTCAAGAGAAATCCTGCGTCAGGACCGTCGCGAACTGCTCCAGTGCCCAGTCGACCTGGTCGCTGGTGATCACCAGCGGCGGGGCGATGCGGATCGTGTGCTCATGGGTGTCCTTGGCGAGGATGCCCTTGCCCTGGAGCGCCTCACAGTAGCGGCGGGCGCGGCCGGCCTCGGGATGCAGCTCGACCGCCAGCATCAGGCCACGCCCGCGGACCTCGCGGATCGTGTTGGCGCGGATGTCCTTCAAGCCTTGCAGAAAGCGCGCGCCTTGCGTGGCCGCGTTCTCGATCATGCCTTCCTCGACCAGCACGCGCATCGCCGCGCGCGCCACCGCGCAGGCAAGCGGGTTGCCGCCGAAGGTCGAGCCATGCTGCCCGGGTCGCAATGTCCCGAGCACGTCGTTGTTCGAGAGCACGGCCGACACCGGATAGAAGCCGCCGGACAAGGCCTTGCCAAGCAGCGTCACGTCCGCCTCGATGCCCTCGTGCTGTTCGGCGAGCAATTTGCCGGTGCGGCCGAGCCCGGTCTGAATCTCGTCGAGCACCAGCATCACGTTGTTGGCGGTGCAGAGCTCGCGGACCTCTGTGAAATAGCCGGCTGGAGGAATGATGACACCGGCTTCGCCCTGGATCGGCTCGACCAGAAAGGCGACGGTGTTTGGCGTGATCGCCTGTTCCAGCGCCGTCGCGTCGCCGAACGGGATGATCTTGAAGCCCGGCGCGAACGGCCCGAAGTGTCCGCGTGTCTCGGCGTCCGTTGAAAACCCGACGACGCCCAGCGTGCGTCCATGGAAATTGTCGGCGCAGACGATGATCTCGGCTTCGCCGTCCGGCACGCCTTTCACCTCATAGCCCCATTTGCGCACCGACTTGATCGCGCTTTCGACCGCCTCGGCGCCGCTGTTCATCGGCAGCACCTTGTGGGAGCCGGTCAGCGCCGCGATCTCTTCGTAGAACAAGGCGAGCTGGTCGTTGTGGAAGGCGCGCGAGGTGAGCGTCAGCCGGTGCGCCTGTTCCACCATCGCCGCCAGGATCTTGGGGTGGCAGTGGCCCTGGCTGACCGCGGAATAGGCGGAGAGGCAATCGAGGTAACGGTTGCCTTCGGTATCCCAGACCCAGACACCTTCGCCGCGCGACAGCACGACGCCGATCGGCGCGTAATTGTTGGCGCCAAAGCGCGCTTCCGTTGCGAGGAGATCAATGACCGACGCGCTCATTTTTCGTCACTCCCATTGGGCAGCCTGGGACGTGCGCGATGCTGCCGATTTACTCCGGCGTGTCAAATGGTTCTGCGCATCCACCGGGCATTTTCCGCCGGGCTGTCCGCTACTGTGCATGGGGTTGTTTTCGACATTTTTGTTTGGGCCGGTGCGTGATTCAGGAGTCGCGATCTCGAGCGTGACCAGGCGTGCCAGCAGCGTCGCAGGATAAAGCTGGCCAAACACCGCCTCGATGTTGCACAGGCTGCGCACGATCGGATGCACCGGCGCGACATCGCCATAACCGGTCGTCGTCAGCGTCGCGAAGCTGAAATAGATCACCTGGCTCGCCAGCGCCGGACTGTCCTCGACCTTCATGCCGACGAACGCGGTCGGCACCAGTGAGCCCATGAAGGTGTAGAGCGCCGAGAAGATCACCGCGATCGTCATATACAGCAGCACCGCACCGATCACGCGATGATAGGTCACGCGCCCCGGCGCGAAGGTCGCGCGGGCCACCGCCCAGGCCATTGTGGTGCCGACGATGAACCAGGAGCCGGCAAAGAGATTGAGATCGAGGATGGAGGGCGACCTGATCCGCAGGATCGCGCCGACCGTGATCATGGCGAGCGCGATCAGCATCGCCACGACCGCGACCGGGCTGCCCGAGATCACGAAGATGCCGACGACGAGCAGCAGCGCCAGCACCAGCTCTGAGGCCTGAAAGGCAAAGATCCCCAGCGCCTGGAGCGGGGAGACCACGAACATCATGATCATGAGCAAGGCGGTTAGCCCGGTCAGGAGCGGATCGGCCCAGCGCTCGCGGATCTCGTTGATGTTCATGAAATCCTCATCGGCCGATGGAGCAGGGCACGCTCAGGAAGCCGCGGAAGCGCACCCGGCCGCCGAGCACCGGCTCGCCGCTCACGGCGTAGTTCGGGAAGCGCGCCAGGAAGCGCGAGATCGCGATGGCACCTTCCAGCCGCGCCAGCGCCATGCCGGCGCATTGATGCGCGCCGGTGGCGAAGGCGAGATGCCGGTTCGGCGTGCGCGCGACGTCGAAGGCTTCCGGATCGGGAAACTGCGCGGGATCGCGGTTCGCAGCACCGATGCACAGCGTGATCGACGTGCCGGCATCGAGCATGATTCCGCCGAGCTCGACCTTTTCCGTGGTCATGCGGTTGCCGAGCTGGTTCGAGCTCTCGTAGCGCAGCATCTCCTCGACGGCGGTCTTGATCAGGTCCGGGTTGTCGATCAGCCGCTGCTTCTGGTCTGGATTCCGGTCGAGCGTGACGAGACCGTTGCCGATCAGATTGGTGGTGGTCTCGTGGCCGGCGTTGAGCAGGAAGATGCAATTGTGCAGCAGCTCCTTCTCGGTCAGCCGTTCGCCGCTCTCCTCGCCCTGGATCAAGCGCGTCAGCACGTCGCGCTCGGGATTGCCGGGCTTTTGGCGCCGGCGCGCTACCAGCGTCGAGAGATAGGCGAGAAAGTCCGTCACCGCTTTGTTGCCGCGCGCAGCGACTTCAGTCGATACCACGGGCTCGAGTGCACCGAGGATCGCCAGCGACCAGTCGCGCAATGGCCCACGCTCGTCATGGGGAACGTCGAGCAAATTGCCGATCACCTCGATGGGAATGGAGGCGGCGAAATCTTCGATCAGTTCGCAATCGCCTTTGGCGGCGATGGCGTCGAGCAGGCCGTCGATCAGCTTGATGAGGTCGCCCTCCATGCCGGCGATCGCGCGCGGCGACAGCGCGCCCATGATCAGCCGCCGCACGCGGGTATGCGCCGGCGGATCGTTGAACACGAGGCTCGTGGTGTGGTGCTCGTAGAGCGGGGTGTCGCCGTATTTCGGCGCGAACTCGCGCTTCTTGTCGGAGCTGAACGATTTTGTGTTCTTGTAGGTGGTGACGAGGTCGTCGTAGCGGGTCAGGAACACGGTGCCGTTCGGCAGGCGCTTGACAGGTTCGTTCTCCCGCAGTGCACGATAAGTCGGATAGGGATCGGCGTAGAATTCGCCCGTCAGCTTCTCCAGATCGAACTTGGCCGCCAGTTCTTTCGCATCTGCGTTCATTGCCGCCATACTCGCCGGTTGAGACCGATATGCCGTTTTCGCTCTATCGAGCGATGCGGATCACCGTCTACAGTCGTGCCGTGATTAGCTAGCCGACCGGACAGGAAAATGCACGCCCGCGCTGATGCTGCCGACACGGCCCCGAATTGGCCCGACGATATTTTCGCGACATTGCAACGCTTCGACGTCCGGCAGGTGCCCTACGTGCCTGACGCCGGTCATTCGAGGCTGATCCAGCACGTGCTGGGCTCATCCACGATGCGCGGCATTCCGCTCACGACGGAGGAGGAGGGCGTGGCGCTGCTCGCCGGCGCCTGGACCGGTGGGCAGCGCGGCGTGCTTCTGATGCAGTCGAGCGGGGTCGGCAATTGTATCAACATGCTGTCGCTGATCCCGATCCTGCGTTTTCCGTTCCTCACGCTCGTGACCATGCGCGGCGAGTGGGGCGAGTTCAATCCGTGGCAGGTGCCGATGGGATCGACCACGCAGGGCGTGTTCGAGCTTTCCGGCATCAAGGTGCTGCGCGCCTCGAACGCAGCCGAGGTGCCGGCTGTGCTCGAAGCGGCTGCCGGGCAGGCCTACAACGCGCTGACGCCCACCGCCGTCCTGTTGTCGCAGCGCCTGATCGGCGCCAAGGTTTTCACCAAATGAGCAAGGCCAATCTCCTCGACCGCCGCCAGGTGGTCTCCGCGTTGCTTGCGAACCGCAAGGACGTGGTTGCGATCGGCGGCCTCGGCGCCTCCACCAACGACATCACCGCCGCCGGCGACCACGCCCGCAATTTCTATCTCTGGGGCGGCATGGGCGGTGCGGCGATGATCGGGCTGGGCTTGGCGCTGGCGCAGCCAAAGTTGCCGGTCCTGGTCATCACCGGCGACGGCGAGATGCTGATGGGCTTGGGCAGCCTCGCCACCATCGGCCTGCAAAAACCGTCCAACCTCTCGATCGTCGTGCTCGACAACGAGGCCTATGGCGAGACCGGCGGCCAGACCAGCCACACCTCGGCCACCGCGGACCTCGTCGGCGTCGCCAGGGCCTGCGGCATCGGGGACGCCTGCGCGATCTCGACCATGGCCGAGGTCGAGGCCTTCGCCAAAGCCGTCCACGACGTCTCGGCAGGCCCGCGATTTGCCAATGTGAAGATCGACAGCGCCAACGTGGAGCGGATCTTGCCGAGCCGGGACGGAACTTACATCGTCAACCGGATCCGCGGTGATCTCGGGTTCCAGCCGATCTGACCCTGATATGTGGCAAAATTGCCCTGAATCTGTACCCATTTAGGTTGCGGCGCACCATTTGGCTTGACTTTTGCGTGGGTGAGTGCTTACTCACTAGCCATGAGCTCATTGCGTATGACGAGCGACCTGAGGCGTCAATTGATCCTCGGAGCCGCGAAACGCTGCTTTGCCCGGCACGGCTATACCGGCACCACGACCAAGAGCGTGGCGGCCGCCGCTGCCATTTCCGAGGCGCTGCTGTTCAAGCATTTCCCCTCCAAGGCGGCGCTCTACGCTGAAATTCTCAGCGACGAATGCGAAGCCGATCCGGCGCTGATGGATCTTCTGGAGCGAGAGCCGTCGACGGCGACCCTGGTCGAATTGATGCGTGGCATGGTCCAGCACTTCCTCCAGATCGCCGACGGCCCCGATCAGGAGGAGGCGCAGCGCCTGCGACTGATGGCCACGAGCCATTTGGATGATGGCGAATTCGCCCGTCTGCTATATGCCAAGATCGAGAAGCTGATCGGAGCAGTCTTCGTCGCCTCGCTCGAACGCGCGGTCGCCGCCGGCGATGCGCGGCCGAGCAGCAGCGAGCCGCTCAACCTGTTCTGGTTTGCGCATCACACGGTGATGACCGCTGCGCTGACCAGGCTGCCGGCCGTGCCCTGCCTCGCTTACGGCAAGGCGATCGATCTGGAACGGCAGCTGTGTGAGTTTCTTCTGAGGGGTATCGGACTTAACGACGCCGCAATTGCTTCGCATTTGGGCCGCGATCAGGCCGCGGATGCCGGCAAGACGGCGATTGCAGAAAGCGCATGACATGAACATCGTAACCGAACACAAGATTTCGGGCGAACCGATCGACAGCAAGGCTCCCAAGCGACCGGTCCGGCCGGTGCTCTGGTTCATCATCGTCGGCACGCTGCTGGGCGCGCTCGTCGGTGGCCTGGTCTGGTTCAATTATTTCCGCGGCCAGATGATCAAGCAGTTCTTCGCCAACAACAAGCCGCCGCCGACCGCGGTCAGTGCGGCCGAGGCGAAGTCCGAGGTGGTCCCGAACCTGCTGACCGCGGTCGGCGGCCTCGCCGCCGTGCACCAGGTCGACGTCACCGCCGACGTCAACGGCCGCGTCACCGAGATCAAGTTCGAACCCGGCGCGCATGTCGAAGCCGGTATGCCGCTGGTGCAACTGTTCGACGCGCCGGAGCAGGGCGACCTCGCGAGCTTCAAGGCGCAGGCAACCGTCGGGCAGCTTTCGCTCGACCGCGCCAAGCAGCTGGCGTCGCGCCAGTTCGGTCCGCAGTCGACCGTCGATTCCGCGCAGGCGGCCTACGACCAGGCGCTGGCCGGCATCGCCAAGACCGAAGCGCTGATCTCGCAGAAGCTGGTCCGCGCGCCGTTCTCCGGCGATCTCGGCGTCCGCAAGGTCGAGGTCGGCCAGTATCTCACTGCCGGCACCGCCATAGTCTCGCTGACCGATCTGTCGGAGCTGTGGGCAAACTTCACGGTAACGGAAAAGGACTCGGGCAACCTCAAAGTTGGCCAGTCGGTCCGGCTGAAGGTCGACGCCTATCCGGGCCGCACCTTCGACGCCAAGGTCACCACGATCGAGCCGCAGATCGCGACTGACACCCGCAATATCCGCGTGCAGGCAACCGTCTCCAACCCGGAAAAGATCCTGAAGCCCGGCATGTTCGTGACCACCACGGTGGTGCTGCCGGACAAGCCGGCGGTGGTCACCGTGCCAGAGACCTCGGTCGACTACACGCTGTACGGCGACTCTGTGTTCGTGATCACCGAGAAGAAGGAAGAGGACGGCAAGACCAGCCTGAGCGCGGTGCGCACATTCGTGCAGACCGGCAACCGGGTCGATGGCCGTGCTGAAATCATCAAGGGCTTGAAGCCGGGCGACAAGGTTGTTGCCGTCGGCCAGCTCAAGCTGCAATCGGGCTCTGCCGTGTCGATTTCAACGGACCCGGCTCCGACAATTCCGGCGCAGCCGCCACGCTACTGACAATGCGCTCGCATGATCCGGCAATGCCGGATCATGCTTCATAAGCCCAAGAAATCGAGATCGAATCGAGATCGCCGCGATGCGCTTTACCGATATTTTCATCAAACGCCCGGTCCTGTCGGTCGTCGTCAGCCTGCTGATCCTTTTGATCGGCCTTCGCGCGGCGACGACACTGCCGATCCGGCAATATCCAAAACTGTCGAACACGGTCATCAACATCACGACCGTCTATCCCGGCGCGTCCGCGGAACTGATCCAGGGCTTCATCACCACGCCGATCGAGCAGGCGGTCGCTTCCGCCGAAGGCGTCGACTACATGACCTCGTCCTCGGTGCTCGGCACCTCGACGATCCAGGTCTACATCAAGCTGAACTTCGATCCGAACCAGGCGCTCACCGAAGTGTTGGCCAAGACGAACTCGGTCAAATATCTGATTCCGAAGGAATCCAACGACCCGATCGTCACCAAGACGACTGGCCAGACCACGGCCGTAATGTATCTCGGATTCTCGTCCGAGGAGTTGTCGGGTTCGGCGATCTCGGACTATCTCACGCGCGTGGTGCAGCCGGTGCTGTCGACCGTCGATGGCGTCGCATCCGCCGACATCCTCGGTGCCCAGAACTTTGCGATGCGGCTGTGGCTTGATCCCGTGAAAATGGCCGGCCGCAACATCTCGCCGGCCGACGTCGCCTCAGCGATCGCCGCCAACAACTTCCAGTCCGCGGCGGGCCAGACCAAGGGTTATTTGATCGTCTCGAATATCTCGACGAATACCGACCTCGGTAACGTCGAACAGTTCAAGAAGATGATCGTCAAGGCCAAGGACGGCGGCTTCGTGCGGATGGAGGACATCGCGAGCGTCGAGCTTGCCGCGCAGAGCACGGATGCGAGCGTCGCCTTCAACGGCGAGCACGCGATCTTCATCGGCGTGAACGCGACACCGCAGGGCAACCCGCTGACGCTGGTGAAAGGCGTGCGTGCGCTGTTCCCTGAGCTCGAGCGTAATTTGCCACCGTCGATGAAGATGAAGGTCGCCTACGATTCGACCAAGTTCATTCAGTCGTCGATCGACGAGGTCGAGAAGACGCTGGGCGAAGCCATCGTGATCGTCATCGTGGTGATCTTCCTGTTCCTGGCCTCGTTCCGCTCCGTCATCATTCCGGTTGTCACCATTCCGCTGTCGATGATCGGCGTCTGCACGCTGATGCTGATGTTGGGCTTCAGCTTTAACCTGCTGACACTGCTCGCGATGGTGCTCGCAATCGGCCTCGTGGTCGACGACGCTATCGTGGTGGTGGAGAACATCCATCGGCATCTGGAAGAAGGGAAGACACCGGTACAGGCCTCATTGGAGGGCGCGCGGGAAATCGTCGGTCCCGTCGTCTCGATGACGATTACGCTCGCCGCCGTGTACGCCCCGATCGGCTTCCTCGGCGGCCTCACCGGCTCACTATTTCGCGAATTCGCCTTCACGCTCGCGGGCTCAGTGATCGTGTCCGGCGTGATCGCGCTGACGCTGTCGCCGATGATGTGCTCGGTGTTGCTGAAGAACACCGAGGAGGGCCGGTTTGCAAAGCTGGTGAACGGGGTGTTTGGCGCCTTGACGCGCTGGTACGGCCGCAGGCTCGACCGCTCGCTTGACTACAAGGCCATCACCGGCCTGTTCGCGGTGACGATCCTCGGGCTCGTCGGCTTCCTCTACATGCACACGTCGAAGGAACTGGCGCCGGAAGAAGACCAGGGCATCGTCTTCGCGGTGACCAAGGCGCCAAAATACGCCAACATCGACTATGTCGATTTCTATGGTGACAAGCTCGACAAGGAATTCCAGAAATTCCCCGAGACTGATCTGCGTTTCGTCCTGAACGGCATCAACGGCCCGCAGGGCGGCATCGCCGGCATGCTGCTGAAGTCGTGGGATGAGCGCAAGCGCTCGTCGATCGCTCTGAAGCCGCTGGTCCAGGCCGAGCTCTCCAAGATCGAGGGCGTGCAGGCCTTTGCATTCAACCTGCCGCCGCTGCCGGGCGGGCCGGGCGGCCTGCCGGTGCAGATGGTGATCAACTCGACCGCGGGCTTCCAGGCTGTCTATGAGCAGATGGAGAAGTTGAAGGCCGCTGCGCGCAAGAGTGGCATGTTCATCGTCTCCGACAGCGATCTTGCTTATAACCAGCCGACGGTGACGGTGAAGATTGATCGCAGCAAGGCGCAGGATCTCGGCGTCAACATGCAGAATCTCGGCAGTTCGCTCGCGGTACTACTAGGCGGAAACTACATCAACCGCTTCAATCTCGAGGGCCGGTCCTACCAGGTGATTCCGCAGGTGCCGCGCAGCCAGCGGCTCTCGCCGGAATCGCTCGGCAGCTACTACGTTACGACCAACTCCGGTCAGCAGCTTCCGCTGTCGACGGTAGTGTCGATCCAGACCAGGACCGACCCGAATTCGCTAACCCACTACAATCAGCTCAATTCGGCGACGTTCTCGGCCGTGCCGATGCCCGGCGTGACCGTCGGTGCGGCGGTCGACTTCCTCGAAGGCGAGGCCAAGAATCTGCCGCAGGGCTTCAGCCACGACTATCTCGCGGACTCCCGGCAGTATGTGCAGGAAGGCAACCAGCTCGCGATCACGTTCGGCTTCGCGCTGGTCATCATCTTCCTGGTGCTGGCAGCCCAGTTCGAGAGCTTGCGTGACCCGTTTGTCATCATGATCTCGGTGCCGATGGCGATCGTCGGCGCGCTGATCCCGCTGTTCTTCGGCCTTGCCACGATGAACATCTACACCCAGGTCGGTCTGCTGACGCTGGTCGGGCTGATCACCAAGCACGGCATCCTGATGGTGGAGTTCGCCAACGAGCTTCAGGTCAACGAACGGCTCGACCGCCGCTCGGCCATCGAGATGTCGGCCCGTATCCGCCTGCGACCGATCCTGATGACCACGGCCGCGATGGTCACCGGCCTGATCCCGCTCCTGACCGCGACCGGTGCGGGCGCGGCCAGCCGCTTCTCGATTGGCCTCGTGGTCGTGGCCGGCATGTCGATCGGCACGCTGTTCACGCTGTTTGTCCTGCCGGCGGTTTATGTCGTGCTGGCGACCGACCATCGCGCGGCAGCCGATTCCGAGCGGAACAAGCAGGTCAACGAGCTCGACCTCGATTCCAAAGCGCTGCGGCCGACCTGAGGCCGTTCGATCGAAGAGTGCAAAGCGGCAATGGCCATCGCCATTGCCGCTTTTTTCTTGTCCCGTGTTAGACTTGCTCGGCGTGCGTTGCGCCAAGGCAGGGAAAGTATCAGGGCAGGGAAAGTATGATGAGGCGGCGCGAATTCCTGGGCGGGCTCGGCTGTGCTTCGTTGTTGGTGCCGTGCTCTGCCGTGGCTCAGAGCGGCAAGGTCTATCATCTGGGCACGCTGACGCCGATCGCGCCGATTACGGCGGAGAGTCGAGGCGGCAAGATCCTGAGCAAGGTGCTCGACGAGCGTGGTTTCAAGCTTGGTCAGAACTTGACCTTTGAAGCGCGGGGCGCGCTGGGCGATGTTACGATGCTTCCCGCGCTGATCGCGGAGCTGAAGGCCAAGAACGTCGATGCCATCGTGATCATTGGCTACCCGACGGCAATGGCCGCCAAAGCGGCCGGCATTGCCACCGTCGCGGCCAGCGGCATCGGTGATCCCGTCGAAACCAGGTTGATCGAGAGCCTGGCGCATCCGGGCGGCAAGATCACCGGGATTTCGGACGTCGCAGCGACCCTCAGCGCCAAGCGGCTGTCGCTGCTCAAGGAGATGTCGCCGAAACTGACCAAGGTCGCGATGCTCTGGAACAAGGACGACCTCGGCATGACGACGCGCTATCAGGCGTCGGCGAAGGCTGCCCAGGCGCTTGGACTGACCGTGCAGGCGTTGGGCGTCCGCGAACCCGACGATTTCAACGAAGCTTTTTCGGCAATGAATGACGATTTGCCCGACGGCATCCTGATGGTGGCGGACGCGCTCACCATTCTCAACCGCGAGCGCGTCTTCGAGTTCGCCGCCACCCGGAAGCTGCCGGCGATCTACGAATTTGACCAATTCGCCCGCGACGGCGGTCTGATGTCTTATGGCGCCGACTCCTCGGAATCCTTCGAGCGGGCAGCCGCATTGGTCGCCCGCATCTTCAACGGGGCAAACCCCGGTGATCTGCCGTTCGAGCTGCCGACCCGCTATCCCCTGGTGATCAATCTCAAGACGGCCAAGGCAACCGGACTTGAAATTCCGCCCACCCTGCTGGCACTTGCCGATGAGGTCATCGAGTAACCCTGTGCGCTGCGGTGAGAGACAACCCCCGGCCTTCTTGCTAGGTTTGGGCGAATGAGCATTTCCGTCCATCCCGACACCCCGCAAACCAGGACCCTGCCGCGTGCGACCGGGGATGGCGTCGCGTCCGGCGAGGCGGGGCGCGGGATCAGGACCCGGCTGTTCACCAAATATGTCGCGCTGTTCGTCGCCGTCGTCGCCGTAGCACTGCTGGCCAACGGCCTATTCGAGGTCTTCTTCTATTATCGCGAACATAAGGCCTCGCTGATCCGGGTCCAGCATGAGCAGGCCGAGGCAGCGGCCGCCAAGATCAGCCAGTTCGTCAAAGAGATCGAGAGCCAGCTCGGCTGGACCACGCAACTGCCATGGGCGGCGGGCTCAATCGAGCAGCGCCGGTTTGACGCGTTGCGGCTGCTGCGTCAGGTGCCGGCGATCACCGAGCTCGCCCAGGTGGATTCGACCGGCAAGGAGCGCTTGCGCGTCTCGCGGCTGGCCATGGACGCGATAGACAGCGGCATCGACCTGTCGAGCGATCCGAAATTCACCGAAGCCGTCGCGCACAAGGTCTATTATGGGCCGGTCTATTTCCGCCGGGAATCCGAGCCCTACATGACGCTGGCGCTGGCCGGCACACGCAAGGATGCCGGCGTCAGCATAGCTGAGGTGAACCTCAAGCTGATCTGGGACGTGGTCTCCCAGATCAAGGTCGGCGAGCATGGACACGCCTATGTGGTCGGTCAGCAGGGGCGCCTGATCGCGCATCCCGACATCAGCCTGGTGCTGCGCAACACCGACATGTCGGGGTTGGCGCAGGTGAAGGCCGTGCAAGCCAGCGGCGGAACGATGCCCGATGCATTGCAGGAGGCGACCAATATCCAGGGACAGAAGGTCCTGACAGCATCGGCACCGATCGCGCCGCTCGGCTGGACCATGTTCGTGGAGCTGCCAGTGGAGGAGGCTTATGCCGCGCTCTATGCGTCGCTACAGCGGCTCGCAATCGTACTGCTCGCCGCGTCGATCTTCGCGGTGCTTGCGGGAATCTTCCTGGCGCGACGGATGGTCGGTCCGATCCAGGCGCTGCGCAGCGGCGCCGAGCGCATCGGCGGCGGCGATTTCTCCCAGCGCATCTCGATCAGGACCGGCGACGAGCTCGAAGGGCTCGCCGACCAGTTCAACGACATGGGCGCGCGGTTGCAGGAATCCTACGCGGATTTGGAAAAGAAGGTCGAGGTGCGAACGGCTGAATTGAGCGAGTCGCTGGAGCAGCAGACAGCGACTTCGGAGGTGCTGCAGGTCATTAGTTCGTCTCCGGGCGAACTCACGCCCGTGTTCCACAAGATGCTCGAGAATGCCACGCGAGTCTGTGGCGCGAGTTTCGGAATCATGAATCTGTGGGACGGTGAAGGCTTCACCATTGCGGCTGACTACAACGTACCGCCTGCGTTCGCCGCTTCACGTAGAGATGTGGCGATCCGTCCTCATCCGGAGAGTGCGCTCGCCGCCGTCGTCGGGACACGTCAGGTTGTTCACGTTCACGATGTGCAAAACACGCCTGCCTATCTTGCTGGAGGTTCATCCATTCGAGGAATCTCCGACGTCGCCGGCGCCCGCACGATCGTCATCGTGCCGATGCTGAGGGAAGGCGATCTGATCGGCACGATCGCAGTCTATCGCAAGGAAGTCCGGCCGTTCACCGACAAGCAGATTGCGGTGGTCGAGAATTTCACCAAGCAAGCCGTCATCGCCATCGAGAACACGCGGCTGCTGAATGAGTTGCGCAAGCGTACGATGGAGCTCTCGCAGTCGCTTGACGAATTGCGCACTGCGCAGGATCGCCTGGTCCAGACCGAGAAGCTCGCCTCGCTTGGCCAGCTCACGGCGGGCATCGCCCATGAGATCAAGAACCCGCTCAACTTCATCAATAATTTCTCGTCGGTGTCGACGGAGCTGATCGACGAGCTCAACGATGTCCTGAAATCGGCTTCGCTCGGCGACAAGACGAGGGAAGAGGTCGACGAGCTGACCGGCATGCTCAGGGGAAATCTCGATAAGGTGGTACAGCACGGCAAGCGCGCCGATTCCATTGTCAGGAACATGCTGCTGCACTCGCGTGAAGGCTCCGGCGAGCATCGCGCTGCCGATATCAACGCGATCGTGGAGGAAGGCCTCAATCTGGCCTATCACGGCGCGCGCGCCGAGCGGCCCGGATTCAATGTCACGCTTGAGCGCGACCTCGATCCAGCCGCCGGAATGGCCGACATCTATCCGCAGGAGATTGCGCGCGTCTTCCTCAATTTGATTTCGAACGGCTTCTACGCGGCTGCCAAGCGCAAGGAAAGTGCGGCTGATGGTTTCGAGCCGACCCTGAGCGCAGCGACGAAGAGTCTGGGCAGCAGGGTCGAAATCCGGATCCGCGACAATGGCACCGGGATTCCGCCGGACGTGAAGGAGAAGATGTTCAATCCCTTCTTCACCACCAAGCCGGCCGGCGAGGGGACCGGGCTTGGCCTGTCCATGAGCCATGACATCGTCGTGAAACAGCATGGCGGCACGATCGACGTGAACACCGAGCCCGGTGTATTCACCGAATTCATCATCACGCTGCCGCGCACGATGGCAGCGGGGGGTACATCCGGAGGCAGGACTTGAGCGTTTACATCCTGGTCGTCGATGACGAGCCCGACGTCGAGGCGCTGTTCCGGCAGCAGTTCCGGCGCGACCTGCGTGCCGGCCGCTTCCAGATGGAGTTTGCGCCCTCCGCGCCTGACGCGCTCAGGCGCGCGGCGGAGGTTCGCGATCCCTCGCTGATGATGATTCTGTCAGACATCAACATGCCCGGCATGAGCGGGCTCGACATGCTGCCCAAGGTGCGCGCTGATTACCCGCACGTTCCCGTCATCATGATCACGGCCTATGGTGACGCCGAGACGCGCAGGACCGCGATCGAGCGCGGCGCGACAGGGCTCCTCACCAAGCCGATCGACTTTGCGCAATTGCGCCAGGAGATCGATACCAGGCTCGAGCAGGCGGCATGACGACCCCGACCATCCTCTTCGTCGACGACGAGCCGGATCTGGAAGCGCTGATCTTGCAGAAGTTCCGCAAGCAGATCCGCGACGGGCTGGTGAACATCATGTTCGCGCGCGACGGCCTCGACGCGCTGGAATCGATCGAGCGGCATCCGCACGTCGACCTTGTCGTCGCTGATATCAACATGCCGCGGATGGACGGGCTGTCGCTGCTGGCGAAGCTCCAGGAGGCCGAGGACAAGAAGTCGACCATCATCGTCTCGGCCTATGGCGATATGAGCAACATCCGAACCGCCATGAACCGCGGCGCGTTCGACTTTCTGACCAAGCCGATCGACTTCGTCGACCTGGAAACCACCATCCAGAAGACCATCCGTCACATCGAGATGCTGCGCGAGGTGCGGCGTCGCCAGCTAGAGGCCGAGCGGGCCCATGCCTCGCTGTCGCGCTATTTTTCGCCGGAGATCGCGAGGCGCTTGGCGGTGGATGCCGAGGGCAACGGCATGGAGGTGCAGTGGCGGAACGTCGCCACCATCTTCACGGATATCACCGGCTTTACGTCCTTGGTGGAGAGCGCGGCGCCGGAGACGCTCGGCGAGCTCCTCAACGAATATGTCGGCGGCATGACCGAGATCGTCTTCGAGCATGAAGGTACCGTTGCCAAGATCATCGGCGACGCGATCCAGGTGCTCTTCAACGCGCCCGGCGACCAGCCGGACTATGCGACGCGTGCGGTCGCTTGCGTCCACGATCTCGACGCCTGGGCGCAGGATTTTTGCGCGCGCTGGAAGGCGAGGGGTGTGAGCTTCGGCGCCACCCGCATCGGCGCCCATGCCGGGCCGGCACTGGTCGGCAATTTCGGCGGCAATCGCTTCTTCGACTACACCGCCTATGGCGACAGCATCAACATCGCGGCGCGGTTGGAGGCGGCCAACAAGCATCTCGGCACGCGCATCTGCGTCAGTGCCAGCATCGCGGGGGGCGCCGAGAATTTTCAGGGCCGCCCTGTGGGTGAGCTGATGCTGCGTGGACGCAGTGAGCCCCTGCGCGCGTACGAGCCGCTGCCGCAGGTCAGATTCGAAGCGCCGGAGACGGCGCAATATTCCGAGGCTTTCGCCAAGATGGAAACCGGCGACGTCGCCGCCATGCCGGCCTTCGCCGCGCTGATCGGCATGCATGCCGACGATCCCCTGGCCGGCTTTCACCTGAAGCGCCTGCTCAACGGTGCCAAGGGCATCCGCATGCAACTGGAATAGGAGTTTGACATGACGCGTGAATTCGCCGCCGGAAATTATCGTTTCATTCCGTCCGTGTTCCAGTATTCGGCCGGTGCAGCGGCAGATGCCGGCTATGAGATCGAGCGCGTCCGGTTCGACCGACTCGTGCCGCTCGCCGAAGGCTTTGCGCTCGCGGCGAAGTACATCAAGGAGGCCGGGCGCCCGCTGACGGCGTTCTGCGCTTGCGAGCTGCGCTCACCGGCGGCCTTCAGCGAAGAAGGCTTTCGCGCCTTCAACCTGCACTATGTCAAGACGCTGTCGGAATGGGGCATCTTCGACGGCACCACCAATCCGGTGGCGCGCAGCAATGTCTGTCCCGAGATCGATCCGCCGTCCGAGCCGTCGTTCTACGCCTTCTCCTTCACGCGCCCGACGGGATCGAAGACGCCAAGCTTCGTGATCGCGGGCGGTGCCGAGGCGCGCGAGGGCAGCGGCACCTATGTCGAGCGCACCGTGCGCTACCGCGACCTCAGTCCGGAGGGCTTGCGCGAGAAGGTGCGCTTCACGACGACGTCCCAGATGGAGAACCGGATGACCGCTTTCGGCTTCGGCTGGAAGGATACCACGGGCGTGCAGGCCTATTCCGTGCACGATTTCCACCATGCGCTTGTCGAAGAGCTGGTTCGTCACGGCGCGCTACGCTCCGGCCTGACCTGGCACTTTGCGCGGCCGCCGGTGGTCGATCTCGAATATGAGATGGATTGCCGCCGCGTGATGCGCGAGACGGTGATCTAAAGCGTTTTCAAGCGAAGTGGGTACCGGTTCGCGTCAAGAAAACGCGTCAAAAAAGGAATCTAGAGCCCCGGAACGCGGCTCTAGCGCTGGCGCGGGTCGAGGGCGTCGCGCAGGCCGTCGCCGAGCAGGTTCAACGAGAGCACGACGAGGAAGATCGCGAGCCCCGGCCAGATCGCCATCCACGGCGCCTGGGTCAGGAAGCGTTGCGCCGCGTTGAGCATGCTGCCCCAGGACGGCGCCGGCGGCTGCTGGCCGAGGCCGAGGAACGACAGCGCGGCTTCGGCGATGATGGCGGCCGCAATCGACAGCGTGGCCTGCACCAGCAGCGCGGGCATGATGTTCGGCAGGATGTGCGAAAACGCGATCCGCCAGCCGGGGTTGCCAAGCGCGCGCGCGGCCTCGACATAGTCTTCGGACTTGACGTTCAGCACCTGGCCGCGGGTCAGGCGAATGAAGATCGGCGTGGCCGAGATGCCGATCGCGATCATCGCGTTGGTAAGGCTCGGGCCGAGGAACGCCGCCAGTGCAATCGCCAGGATCAGGAACGGGCAGGCCAGCATCGCATCGGTGATCCGGCTGATCAGCGCGTCGGTGAATCCGCCGCGATAGCCGGCGAGCAGGCCGAGCGGCACGCCGATGCCGAGCGCGATCGCGACCGAGATCAGGCCCGCAAGCAGCGAGGCCCGAGCGCCGTAGATGACGCGGCTGAGGATGTCGCGGCCGAGCTCGTCGGTGCCGAACCAGTGCGCCATGGTTGGCGGCTTGCGCACCAGGCTCCAGCTCGTCGCAATGGGGTCGTAGGGCACGATGAGCGGGGCCAGCAGCGCAAGAGCGATGAACGTCGTGATTGCGACAAGGCCGAACACAGCAGCCTTGCGCTTGAACAACCGCCGCCGCGCGCGGCGTGCCGGGCTGTCGAGCTCGTAGGCTTGCGTGACGGGGCTTACGGGTAGCGCGGCGTCGGTCATGGCGCTACCCCCGCAGTCGCGGATTGACGAGGATATAGGCGACGTCTGCAACGAGATTCAGCGTGATGTAGACGGTGGCGGTCACCAGCACGACGCCTTGCACGACCGCGTAGTCGCGGTTGAAGACGGCGTCCACGATCAGCTTGCCGAAGCCGGGAATGGAGAAGATCTGCTCGGTCAGCACCGCGCCCGACAGCAGCGTGCCGAGCTCGAGCGCGCCGAGCGTGATGATGGGCGTCAGCGCATTGCGCATGGCATGCTTGAGGATCACGGAACGCTCGGAGAGGCCCTTGGCGCGCGCCGTGCGGACGTAATCGCTCTCCAACACTTGCAGCATGGCGCTGCGGGTATGCCGCATCAGGATCGCGGAAATCGCGTTGCCGAGCACGAAGGCCGGCATGATGGTGGCAGCCAGGCTCGCGCGCCAGTTCTCGCTGAGCGGCACATAGCCTGAGGCCGGCAGCCAGCCGAGCTCGATCGAGAACAGGAAGATCATCAGGATCCCGAGCCAGAAGTTCGGCGTCGAGATGCCCCATAGCGCGAACAGATTAGCGCCATAGTCCCAGACCGTGCCCCTCTTCACCGCGGAAACGATGCCGGCGGGAATGCCGATCAGGAAGGCGATCAGGATCGCCATCGAGCCGAGCTGGAGCGTCACCGGCAGCTTCTGTGCGATCAGCTCGCGCACCGGCATCTTGCTGCGCAGTGACTCCCCGAAATTGCCGGTCAGGACCCCCTTGAGCCAATAGACGTATTGCACGGGGATCGGCTGATCGAGCTTGTACTGCTGACGGATCTGTTCGATCACGGCGGGATCGCGTTCCTCTCCGGCCATGACCAGCGCGGGATCTCCCGGCAGCAATTGCTGGAGCGAAAAGATCAGCACCGACACGAAGAACAGCGTCGGTATGATCTGCGCGATGCGGCGAGCGAGGAAGTTCAGCATGGCGCAGCTCGCGTCCTGGGCGCAGCCGCGATCACTTGAACTTCAACCCGACCACGCGCACCAGCCCGTCGGGCATCTGCTTGTAGCCCTCCAGCTTGGTCGTGTGCGCGATCAGGAGCGTGCGGTGATAGATGTAGATGATCGGCAGGTCGGCGAGCAGGATCTTGGTCAGCTTTTCGTAGATCGCCTTGCGCTCATCAAAGCCCGCGACCGCCCTCGCTTCTTCCATCAGCTTGTCGGCTTCCGGGTTCGCGTAGCCGCCATCGTTCTGCGGCGCCTTGCTGCGCATGAAGATGTAGGAATTGCCGTCGGGATCGATGCGGCCGCTCCAGTTGATCTGGAACACCTGGAACTCGCCGGCCTGGGACTGCTTGAAGGTGGTCGCGAATTCGACGGCGCGAATCTTGATGTCGAAGCCGGCCTCCGCGGCCATGGACTGCACGACCTGGGCGACGGCCTCGTACTCCGTTCCCTTTGGGACCATGTAGTCGACGGTCACGGGAAGGCTGACGCCGGCTTCCTTCAACAGCGCCTTGGCCTTGGCGATGTCGCGGCCCTGAACGGGGAATGACTTCTGATAATAGGGATGCGTCGGGCTGACCCACTGATTGCCGGCGGTGAACTCGCCGTTGAACACGACCTGGTTGATGGCTTCGCGATCGATCGAGAGGTCCAGCGCCTGGCGCACCTTCGCCGACTGGCTCAGCGGCCCCTTGGCCTTGTCGTTGCCGATGTTGATGGTCAGGCCGAGATAGCCGAGCTCGGGGGCCGTCGACAGCACCAGCTTGGGATCTGCGCGGACGTCCTTGATGTCGGTGGCGAGCACGCGCTCGATCAGGTCGAGGCCGCCGGACTTGAGATTCGCCAGCCGCACCGTCGCGTCGACGATCGGCAGGAACACGACGCGGTCGATATGGACGTTGTCCTTGTTCCAGTAGTCGGCGAATTTCTCGAAGACCATGCGGTCCTGCTGGATACGCTCGACGAATTTATACGGGCCGGCGCAGACCGGATGGAGGCCGAACTTGTCGCCGGCTTCCTTGGCAGCCTTCGGCGATACCATCATGCCGGAGCGGTCGGTGAGCTGGGCGATCAGCGGCGAGTAGGGAGTTTTGAGCACGAGCTTGATGGTCAGGGGATCGACAACTTCGACATGATCGACGCTGGCGAGCTCCGACTTCCGGAACGAGGTCGGCAGCGTCATGTGACGCTCGATCGAGAATTTTGCGGCCTCCGCATCCAGTGGTTCGCCGTCATGGAATTTGACGTTCGGCCGCAGCTTGATCGTCATCTCCTTGCCGTCGGTCGAGGTCTGGTAGGACAGCGCGAGCTGCGGCACGACGTTGAGCTTCTCGTCGATGTCGAACAGCTTGTCGCAGAAGGCGGAGAACACGATGCGGCCGACATAGGTGCGGCCGATGCTGGGATCGAGGATGTCTGGGTCCTCGGCGATGCCGATGCGTAGCGTGGTCTGGGCTTGGGTCTGGGCTTGGGCTGTGCCCGCGAGCGACGTCAGCAATGCCGACGCCAGAAATGCCAAACGCACAAAACTCATCGTTCTCAACCTCTGTTTGACGGCTAGACCGGGTCAGGCCTCAATGAACTAACCCCGCCGCCGCTCGCTGCTTCCAGGCTGCCGCTGAAGGCGGCGACCAATTTTTCAAGGACCGGCGAGAAGCCGCCGTCCATTGGGACGATCGCCTCGGACGACGGCAGTTCCGATGTTCGGTGGCAGGCCGTTGCATGTCCGATGCCATCCGGCACGAGCTGTGGCATTTCGCTGCGGCAGCGGTCGACGACGTAGGGGCAGCGGGTGTGGAAGCGGCATCCCGGCGGCGGGTTCAGCGCGCTGGGGATCTCGCCCTGGAGCACAATCCGGCTGCGCTTTGCCCGTGGTTTAGGCACGGGGATCGCGGACAGCAGCGCGCGGCTATAGGGGTGGCGCGGGGCGGCGAACAGCGCATCCGCTTCCGCCGTCTCGACGATCTGGCCGAGATTCATCACCGCGACGTGGTCGGCGATGTGCTTGACCACGGCCAGATCATGCGAGACGAAAATGTAGGCGAGGCCGAGCCGGTCCTGAAGCTCGCGCAGGAGGTTGAGGATCTGCGAGCGGATCGAGACGTCTAGCGCGGAGACGGGCTCGTCGCAGATAATCAGCTTCGGCTCGACCGCGAGCGCGCGGGCAATCGCGATGCGCTGGCGCTGGCCGCCGGAGAATTCATGCGGGTAGCGCCGCGCCAGCCGCGGCTCCAGGCCAACCAGCCGCAATATCTCCTCGACGCGCTCGCGTCGCCGGGCAGGCGGCACGAGATTGTGCAGCGCCAGCGGCTCGGTCAGGATCTGGCCGACCGTCATGCGCGGATTGAGCGAAGCGTAGGGATCCTGGAAGATAATCTGCGCCTCGCGGCGGAAGGCGCGCAGCGCGGCGGCGTCGAGAGCGAGAAGGTCGCGGCCTTCGAAGCGGATTGCGCCTGCATCCGGCTCGATCAACCGCAGCACCAGGCGGCTGACGGTGGATTTGCCGCAGCCGGATTCGCCGACCAGCGCCAGCGTCTTTCCGGCGTCGAGCGAGAAGCTGACGCCATCGACTGCTTTGACATGTGCGAGCGCGCGACCGAAGATCGAGCGCTCGGCGACGAAATGCTTGACCAGGCCTTCGACCTCGAGCAGCGCCATCACGACACCAGGAGTTCGAGCGGCGCGCGGATGCAGCGCGAGAGGTGGCCGGGGCTGACTTCCACGAGAGGCGGCGGCGCCTTGGTGCAGGCGTCCAGCGCGAACGGGCAGCGCGCGGCGAAGCGGCAGCCGGCGGGCGGCTGCATCATGTTCGGGACCATGCCCTCGATCGTCGCGAGTTGCTCGGCGCGGTGGTCGAGTCGTGGGATCGAGCCGAGCAGGCCGACCGTATAGGGATGCTGCGGCATGGAGAACAATTCATCCACGGGCGCACGCTCGACGATTTCGCCCGCGTACATCACAGCGACTTCGTCGCAGACCTCGGCGACCACGCCGAGATCGTGGGTGATCAGGATGATGGCGGCACCGCTCGCCGCCTTCAATTCCCGCATCAGCTCCAGGATCTGCGCCTGCAAGGTGACGTCGAGCGCGGTGGTCGGTTCGTCGGCGATCAGGAGGCGAGGGTCGCAGGCGAGCGCCATCGCGATCATCACGCGCTGCCGCATGCCGCCGGAGAGCTTGTGCGGATATTCGTCGATCCGGCGCTCGGGCGAGGGAATGTGGACGCGGCGCAGCAGGTCGATCGCACGGTCCCGCGCGCTGCGCCGGGAGCCGCCGCGGTGACGCAGGATCGTCTCGGTGATCTGGTCGCCGATGGTGAGGCTCGGATTGAGCGACGTCATCGGTTCCTGGAAGATCATTGCCAGGCGGTTGCCGCGCAAGTCGCGCAGCGTCTGGTCCGAGGTCTTCAACAGGTCGAAACCGTCGAAGCGAATTGCGCCGGATATCTCCGCGCTTTGCTTCGGGAGCAATCCCATGATCGCGAGTGACGTCACGCTCTTGCCGCAACCGGACTCGCCGACGAGGCCGAGCGTTGCGCCATTGGCGACGCTGAGATCGACGCTGTCGACCGCATGCGTGATGCGGCCGTCATCGCCGTGGAAGCGAATGCGGAGATCCCTGATCTCGATGAGGGGGCTAGCGCTCATGACTGCCTTGCGCGCGCCGCGGCGATGCTGGCGTCGATGACGCCGCGATCGGTATTGCCGGCGGGATTGCGCCGCGTCGGAAGCGAGCCGCGGAAGTGCACCCAGAGCTCGTGACTGACCCGCTCGAGCCGCTCGAGTTCGCCGAGCGGATCGGGATGATCATCGGCGCGAACGTCCAGCGCGGGCCACTCCTCCTCGCCGTGGATCAGGAGCGCCGCCGACTGCTTGCCGCGCTTGTCGCCGCCGGCGGCTTCGCCGGCGCGCATGGCCGCGAGCAGGCGGCGCGGGAAGGGCAGACTGTCATTGGCGAGGTAGGTCTTTGCCGTCTCGTCGAGGACGTCCGAGCCTGCGAGCATATTGCCGGCGATCGAGAAGCCGCTGCCTGCGATGTGCCCGCACCAGTCGACGCAATCGCGGCCCGTATGCGCTGCGATCGCGCCATTTGCATCCATGATGTGGATCTGCCGGTTTTCGCGCCCGTCGTCGGTCGCGAGCAGTGTGGCGAGCACGTCGTGCGCGTTGAGGCCCTCGCGCAACAGCTTGACGCCGTCGATGCCGTAATAGGGATTGACGAAGGCTTGCGTGGCGATCGCGCCGAGGCCAGCGGCGATGTAAGGCACGCGTGCCCCGACGGCGAAGAAGCGGGTCGCAACGGCGATGCCGAACTGGCCGGTGGCAGGATCGCGGGCGATGATCGACCAGGTCATATGTTGTCCATCAGCGCCCCGCGGCGTAGCCCTGCATGCCGCGCGGATTGGCGGCGGCACGGCGGCGCACGCCGACACGCGAGGCCGCGGTGAGGCGGCCTTCGGACCAGTCCGGTCCGACCTCGACGATATGCCCGCGCTCGCGAAGGTTCTCGATCGTCGCCTCCGGCACGCGGTTCTCGATCACGAGCACGCCGGGGCGCGAGGTGCGCGGCCAGAACGAGATCGGGAAATGCTCGGAATGCCAGGCCGGCGCGTCGATCGCCTCCTGGAGATTGAGGTTGCAGTGGACGTGGCGCAGGAAGAATTGCGTGATCCACTGATCCTGCTGGTCGCCGCCGGGCGAACCCCAGGCGAGGTAGGGTTCGCCATCGCGCAGAGCCATGGTCGGCGACAGCGTGGTGCGCGGCCGCTTGCCGGGCGCGAGCGAGCTCGGTTGGTTCTCATCCAGATCGAACATCTGCGCGCGGCTGCCGAGGCAGAAGCCGAGCTCGGGAATGACAGGCGAGGATTGCAACCAGCCACCGGACGGTGTCGACGAGACCATGTTGCCGGCCTTGTCGATGATGTCGAAATGCACAGTGTCGCCGCGCACCTCGCCGAAGCGCCCGACCGTTGGTTCACCGGCGCCGAGCGCGCCAACGGCCTCGCGCTGGCCTTCGGCGCGGCGCAGCTTGACCACGCCGCCAAAGCCCTCGATCGCGCCGGGCCGGAGATCGAGCGAGGCCTTGTCGGTGACGAGCTTGCGGCGTTCGTCGTTGTAAGCATCCGACAGCAGCGTTCCGATCGGGATCTCGCTGAATTTGGGATCGCCGTAGAACTTCTCGCGATCGGCGAAGGCGAGCTTGGCGCATTCGATCTGGAGATGGATGAACTCAGGCCCGGTCGGGTCGAGCCCGTCGAGCGCAAAGCCCTTCAGCAAAGCGAGCTGCTGCAACATCACCGGGCCCTGGCTCCAGACGCCCGCCTTGCAGACGGTGTAGCGGCCATAATCGTAGGTGAGCGGCGCTTCGATGGTCGGTTGCCAGCGCGCCATGTCGTCGGCCGAGAGCACGCCGCGATGCGGCGAGCCGCTGACGTCCATCACCTCCTGAGTGCGGCAGAATTTGTCGATCGCTTCGGCGACGAAACCGTGCGACCAGGCCTTCCGCGCGCGCTCGATCTCGGCATCGCGGCCGCCGCCGCCGCTCTCGGCCTCGCTCAGGATACGAGCGTAGGTCGCCGCCAGCGTCTTGTTGGTGAAGAGCGTGCCGGGCCGCGGCACTTCGCCATTCGGCAGGTAGACTGCGGCCGAGGTCGGCCAGTGCTTGCGGAACAGTTGCTCGACGGTCTGGATCGTGGCGCAGGCACGCTCGACCAGCGGATGGCCGTCGCGCGCATAGGAAATCGCGGGCTCCAGCACGTCGCGCAGGCGCAGCGTGCCGTAGTCGCGGAGCAGCATCATCCAGGATTCGAAGGTGCCGGGAACGCAGGCCGCGAGCAGGCCGGTGCCGGGCACCATGTCGAGGCCCTCGCTCCTGTAGTGGGCGATGGTGGCACGCGCCGGCGCAGGCCCTTGGCCGCAGATCACTTCGGTGCGACCGCGCTTGACGTCATGGACGATGATGGGAACGTCGCCGCCGGGGCCGTTGAGGTGCGGCTCGACCACCTGGAGCGTGAAAGCGGTGGCGATGCCGGCATCGAATGCATTGCCGCCTTTTTCCAGCGTGGCCATGCCGACGGCGGTCGCGATCCAGTGCGTGGTGGCGACCACGCCGAACGTGCCTTCGATTTCGGGGCGCGTCGTGAAGGGATCGGGATTGACTTTGCTGGCCATGGAAATTCGCTACCTTATTTGTCGCGCGCGCAATTGATCACAGGCAATGCCTGGCCGCCAATGCGTGGGCCGCATGGCACGCGCGCGTCACGCCGGGACCGGCGCGGTGTTAACCGCGTGGCAGGCGACGCCGTCAATCAGTTCCGGAGCCTCCTTGCGGCAGAGATCGAATGCCAGCGGGCAACGCGGATTGAAGGCGCAGCCGGGCGGTGGGTTGATCGGGTTCGGAATCTCGCCCTTGACCGGAATGCGCTGGCGGCCACTCATGGCCAGATCTGGCACGGCGCCTAGCAGCATCTTGGTGTAGGGCATATGCGGATGGGAGAACAGCTCGCGTCCTTCCGCGATCTCGACAATGCGGCCGAGATACATCACGCCGACACGGCTCGCCATGTGGCGGACCACGGCGAGGTTGTGGCTGATGAACATGTAGGTCAGGCCGAACTTGTCCTGGAGGTCGCGCATCAGATTGAGGATCTGCGCCTGCACGGAGACGTCGAGCGCCGAGGTCGGCTCGTCGCAGACGATGAATTCGGCGTCGGAGGCAAGCGCCCGCGCAATCGCAATGCGCTGGCGCTGGCCGCCGGAGAATTCATGCGGAAACTTCAACCGGTCGTCGGGATGCAGGCCGACGAGGCTGAGCAGTTCGCCGACGCGGGCCCGGATGTCGCGCTCGCCCTGGATCAGGTCGAAGGCACGGATCGGCTCGGAGATGATGGCGTCGACGCGGAAGTGCGGGTTCAGGCTCGCATAGGGATCCTGGAAGATCATCTGGATGCGGCGGCGTAGTTTTCGGCGCGCTTGGGCCTGCCGCGGGTCGGTCATCGAAACGCCGTCAATCAATACGCTGCCGGAGCTTGGCGGCAGTAGGCCGACGACCATCCGCGCCACTGTGGTCTTGCCCGAACCGGATTCGCCGACCAGTGCAAAAGTCTCGCCCTTCCTAATGTCGAAGGTGACGCTGTCGACCGCCTTGAGGTATTCGAGCTGCCCGCCTTCGAGCACGCGGTTGAGCCATGGCTTCGAGACGTCGAAGACACGGCGCAGGTTCTTGGCCTCGACGAAGGGGGCGCTCATGCCGCGCTCTCCGCCGGCACGCCGTCATAGAGATGGCAGGCGACCGATTGCGCGCCGCGCGGCTGCGGCTCGGGCCGGTCGACACGGCAACGATCGAACGCGGAGGCACAGCGCGGATTGAACGAGCAGCCGCGCGGGATTGCCGACAGGCGCGGCATGGAGCCCGGGATTTGCACCAGCCGCTTGTCCTCACCTGCAAGCGTTGGGATGGCGCCCATTAATCCCTTCGCATAGGGATGCAGCGGGTTCTTGACGACGTCCTGCACCGGTCCGATCTCGGCGACGCGGCCGGCATACATCACCGCGACGCGGTCGGAGGTCTCGGCGATCACGCCCATGTCGTGGGTCACCAGCATCACTGCGGTGCCGTGGTCGCGGCCGAGCCGCTTGATCAGCGTGATGATCTGCGCCTGCACGGAGACGTCGAGCGCGGTGGTCGGCTCGTCCGCGATGATCAGCTCGGGCTCGGCGCAGATCGCCAGCGCAATCACCACGCGCTGGCGCATGCCGCCGGAGAATTCGTGGGGATAGCCGTCGATGCGCTTTTCGGGCGCGGGGATGCCGACTTCGGCAAGAAGGTCGATGGCGCGGCGGCGCGCGGCGGTTTCGGAGAGGTTCAGGTGGGTTCTGATCGTCTCCACGATCTGGTCACCGATCTTGTACAGCGGATTGAGCGAGGTGAGGGGATCCTGGAAGATCATGCCGATGCGCTTGCCGCGGACGCGGCGCATCTCCTCCGGCGGCAGATTGTCGATGCGCAGACCCGACAGGCGGATCTCGCCGCCGGAGATGCGGCCGGGCGGATCGATCAGGCCGATCACCGCGAGCCCGGTGACGGATTTGCCGGCGCCGGATTCACCGACCACGCCGAGCACCTCGCCCTTGGCGATGTCGAAGGAGACGCCGTCGATGGCGCGCAGTGTGCCGCGGCGCGAGGCGAACTCGACCTGAAGATTGCGGACGGAGAGAACGGGTTCGGTCATGAACGCTGGATACTCATCGGAGTTTCGGGTTGAGCGCGTCGCGCAGCCAATCGCCAAGCAGGTTGATCGACAGGATCAGGGCCGCGAGCGCGATTCCGGGGAATGCGACGATCCACCATTCGCCTGCGAACAGATAGCCGTTGCCGATGCGGATCAGCGTGCCGAGCGAGGGCATGGTCTCGGGCATGCCCGAGCCGAGGAAGGATAGCGTCGCCTCGGTGATGATGGCGAGCGCGAGGTTGATGGTAGCGATCACGAGGATCGGCCCCATCGTGTTCGGCAGCACGTGGCGCAGCATGATCACGGGGGCGGGCAGGCCGATCAATTGCGCGGCTGCGACGTAATCCTTGTTCTTCTCGACCAGCACCGAACCACGCACCGTGCGCGCGTACTGCACCCAAAAACTCAGCCCGATGGCGAAGACCAGGACCGCCAACATGCTCATCTCGTCGAGCTTGTTGCCGAAGACCGATTTGGCGATGCCGTTGATCAAGAGCGCAATCAGGATGGCTGGAAAGGAAAGCTGCACGTCGGCGATACGCATGATCAGCCCGTCGACGGCGCCGCCGAAATAGCCGGCCGTCAACCCAAGCATGATGCCGAGCGCGCCAGACAAGACGACGCCGAGGACGCCGACAAGCAGCGAGATGCGCAGGCCGTAGAGGATGGCCGACAGCACGTCGCGGCCCTGCTCGTCGGTGCCGAGCAGAAACGGGCTCTGGCCGTCGGCGGTCCAGAGCGGGGAGATGCGCGAATTCATCAGCTGGAGCTGCGCCGGATCGAACGGATTTTGTACCGACAACACCGAGGCGAAGATCGCGATCAGGAAGAACAGCAGCGTCACCGCAGCCGCGATCATGGTGATTTTGGAGCGGCGGAAGGAATAGAACAGGTCGCTGTCGAGCGCGCGTTTGAACCAGCCCGGTGGAGCGGCGCGCGAGCCGCGGTCTTCGACCTTGTGCGGGACGACGGCTTCGCTCATCTCAGTGCGCCCCGCTGACCGTCGAGCGCAGCCGCGGATCGACGATGGTGTAGAGGATATCAACCACGAGATTGATGGTGACGAAGATCAGGGACACCATCATCAGATAGGCCGCCATGATCGGGATATCGACGTTCTGAACGGCCTGCACGAACAGCAGCCCCATGCCCGGCCACTGGAATACGGTCTCGGTGATGATTGCGAAAGCAATGACCGAGCCAAATTGCAGGCCCGCCACAGTAATCACGGGAACCAGCGTGTTGCGCAGCGCGTGGCCGAAATGGATCGCCCGTGTGGTGAGCCCGCGGGCGCGGGCGAAGCGGATATAGTCGGTCCGCATGACCTCGAGCATCTCCGCGCGGACGAGCCGCATGATCAGAGTCATCTGGAACAGGCCGAGGGTGATCGAGGGCATGATCAGCGCTTTCAACCCTGACCAAGTCAGGAGCCCAGTCGTCCACCAGCCGATATGCACCACGTCGCCCCGCCCGAACGAGGGCAGCCAGCCCAGTGTCACCGAGAACAGGTAGATCATGAGGATCCCGATCAGGAAGGTCGGCAGCGAGATGCCGATCAGCGAGACGGCCTGGAATACATGCGCGAGCCAGCTGTCACGGCGAAGCGCCGAATAGACCCCCATCAGGATGCCGCTGACCATCGCGAAGATGGTGGCGCAGATGGCGAGCTCCAGCGTTGCCGGCATCCGCTCCATCAGGAGATTGCTGACGGGCAGACGGAACTGGTAGGAGATGCCGAACTTGAACTGCGCGGCGTTGCCGAGGTAGTGGCCGAACTGCACGATCACGGGATCGTCGAGGCCGAGCGACTTGCGGATTGCGGCGCGTTCGGCGCCCGACGTATCCATCCCGACCATCTGGTTCACGGGATCGCCGGCGAAGCGGAACATCGAGAACGAGATGATTCCGACGGCGATCATGACACCGATGGCCTGGATGGCCCGGCGCAGTGTGAAAGCGAGCATCTGTTCCTTTCACATATCTTCAGGGGCGCGCATCATCGCGTTCGCCCGAAACGGCAAATCCTTAAACAGCAAGTCCCGGAAGCTGAGGCTTCCGGGACTTCACAACTCGTCGACACCTACTCGTCCTGCTTGGTCGCCCAATAGAGCAGGACCTGGTTGTCCGCGCGCTGAGTCAGTTTCACCTTCTTCGACACGCCCCAAGCGAGCGCTTGCTGATGCAGCGGGACATAGGCCCAGTCCTTGATCGAGATGTCCCAGGCCTGCTTGATCAGCTGATCGCGCTTGGCCGGATCGGATTCCACGAGGACCTTGTCGGCGATCTCGTCGAACTGCTTGTTGCAATAGCCGGCGAGATTGGCCTCGCCGCGGTTCGGATCCTTGGGATCGTCCCGGCAGCCCATGATGTCGTGCAGCACGTTATGGGCGTCGAGTGTATCCGGGGTCCAGCCGAGCATGAACAGCGAAGTTTTGTAGCCGCCGGGCTTTAGCACCTTGGCGAAATACAGCGCCTTGGGTTGCGCCAGCAGCTCCACTTTGATGCCGATACGGGCGAGCATTCCGACGACGGCCTGACAGATCGCGGCGTCATTGACGTAGCGATCGTTCGGGCAGTCCATCGTGACTTCGAAACCCTCGGGATAGCCGGCGTCCGCCAGGAGCTTCTTGGCGGCGTCGGGGTCGAACTTCGGCCGGGTGAAGTCCTTCGACAGCGAATAGAGCTCCGGCGCAACCATCAGCGCGGACGGTGTCGAGAGGCCGCGCATGACGCGGTTCTTGATCAGCTCGATGTCGATCGCCCGGTAGACGGCCTCGCGGACGCGAACGTCCTTGAACGGGTTCTTGCCCTTGACGTTGGAGTACAACAGCTCGTCGCGCTGCTGATCCATGCCGACGAAGATGGTGCGGAGTTCGGGTCCCGTCAGCACGGTGGCATTGGGGCTCGAATTGACACGTTGAATATCCTGGACCGGAACCGGCTCGATCACGTCGACCTCGCCCGACAGCAGGGCCGCGACACGCGTGGCCGGGGATGCGATCGGCGTGAAGATGATCTCCTTCAGATTATGTTCCGGCTTGCGCCACCAGTTCGGATTGGCCTTGAAGACGGTCTTCACGCCCGGCTGATGGCTCTCGATCATGAAGGGACCGGTGCCGTTTTCATGGAGCGAGGCGTAGCTCGGGGTCGTGGCGGCGGCCGGTGTCGGCGCCACCGCATCGTTCGCCTCTGCCCATTTCTTGTCCATGATGTACCAGGTCGCCCAGAGCGCCGTCAGGATGGGATTGGGCGAGGTCAGGACGAAATCGACGGTGTAATCGTCGATCTTGACCGCCTTGGCGTCGGCGGGAACGCGGCTCTGGAAATTCGAGCCTTTCGCCCGCACGCGCTCGGCCGAGAACACGACGTCGTCAGCGGTGAAGGGGTCGCCATTGTGGAATTTCACGTCCTTGCGCAGGTGAAAGCGCCAACGTGTCGGCTCCGGTGTCTCCCAGCTCTCGGCAAGCCCCGGGATGATCTTCAGGTCCTTGTCGCGGGCGACCAAGCCCTCATAGACATGACCGAGATGCGCACTGGTGGTCGACTCGTTCAGTGTGTAGGGGTCGAGCGACTTCAGCTCACCCTGGTTGGCGTAGCGCAGCGTCTGGCTCGACGCCGGCGAGACCGCCATCGCAAGCACACCGGCGAGCGTCGCCGCAAACAGACTTCGTCCGACTGACATTCTTGACCCTCTTCACTCGCCCGCGCCGTCATTTTTATTGTTCGGCGGGGCCGATCGATCCATGTTGCCCAGAGTTCTCGACCCGTGCAAGCGCCATTCCAGCAAGGAACGCGCCAAGTTGCACCGCTGTGCAGCAATGCTGACCAACAATTTGTGGGACGAGAGGCGCGCGGGCGCCATTCGACTTTCGACCTGCGAGATCCCGGAACAGGAGCGGAAATTGCCTCGCCGGCCGCCAGGCGAGCGTGTTCGTGGGCGCGATTTGATTGACCATATCCGGCGATTGCAGGAGCCATTGTCCGGCCGTCCGTCTCAGGTCGCTTGCGTCGCATACCATGTCGCGGCGATACTGTGCCGCGCCGCTCGAATCTCATCTGGAGGGGACATGAAAGTTAACATCGAAATCGACTGCACCCCCCTTGAGGCCCGCCAGTTCATCGGATTGCCCGACCTGGCTCCGATGCAGACGGCGGTGATGGACAAGCTACAGCAGCAGGTGTTGAGCAACATCGACAAGGTCTCGCCGGAATCGCTGATCCAGAGCTGGTTCACCTTCGATCCAAAGCTCGCCGAGCGGTTTCAGGACATGTTCGTCACCATGGCGGGGCTCGGCAGCCCGCGCGGCGCCGACAAGAAGAAATAATGCCGTCCGAGCCGGACGGGTCGCAGGCGTCAGGCCGGCTACGTCCGCCGGGCCTCGGTCTGCTGCTTGCGGAAGCGCGCAGCGTGTTCGAGTTCAACGCCAGCCTTTTGCTATCGCCTGTCCTGATGCGCGCGCCCAAAGGCGACGGCCATCCGGTGCTGGCGCTGCCGGGCTTTCTCGCCAGCGACCTCTCGATGGCGCCGATGCGACGCTATCTCGGCGCACTCGGCTATGAGGCGCAAGCCTGGCGGATGGGCCGCAATCTCGGTGGGCTGGGCCGGATGCGGGAAGCCCTGCGCGCCCGTCTCACGGAAATCCATGCCGCGAGCGGACGCAAGGTCAGTCTGGTCGGATGGAGCCTCGGCGGTGTCTATGCGCGCGATCTCGCGCTTCAGGCGCCCGACATGGTCCGCAATGTCGTTACGCTCGGCAGCCCCTTCGCCAACGATGTGCGGGCAACCAATGCGACCGCGCTCTACGAGATGTTGTCCGGCGAGCGCGTCGAGGATTTTGCGGAAGCGCGTGAAGCGATCGCCGGCGATCTTCCAGTGCCGGCGACGTCGATCTATTCGCGCACCGACGGCGTCGTGAACTGGCGGACCTGCCTGCTGCGCCCCTCGGATCGTGCCGAGAACATCGAGGTGCACCTGGCGAGCCATATCGGGCTCGGGGTGAACCCGGCTGCGTTGTGGGCCGTGGCGGATCGCCTGGCACAACCGGAGGGGGAGTTCTGGCCATTTGACCGGGCAGGGCCGTTTGCCATTGCATATGCCCCGCCGGAACGGGCAATATCGACCTGACGAGAAGCGCCAACCAAGGCGCCCGTCAAATATTCGGGAGGGAACTATGGCTGACGGTAAGAAGCTGTCGTCGCTGGACGCATCATTTCTCTATCTGGAAACGCCGGAAATGCCGATGCATGTCGGGAGCATGGCGATCTTCCGCCTGCCCGACGACTACAAGGGTGACTTCTTCGAAGACTTCAAGGCGATGATCGTCTCGCGCCTGCATATCGCGCCGATCCTCAAAGCACGCCTGGAGAAAGCGCCGCTCGACATCGACCATCCCTCCTGGGTCGAAGACGACCAATTCGACATTGACCGCCACATCTTCCGCGCCAGCCTGCCGGCACCGCGCGACCGCGCTACGCTCGAGCGCATCGTCGGCTGGATGCACGCCAAGCTTCTGAACCGCGCCCGCCCGCTCTGGGAGTTCTACGTGTTCGAAGGCATGAAGGACAACGAGGTCGGTCTCTATTCCAAGATGCACCATGCCGCCATTGACGGCGGCGCCGGTGCTGCCTTGACCAACATGATCTACGACATCTCGCCGGTCCCGCGGAAGGTCGATCCGCCGACGGGCGGCGTGAAGCCCGGACAGGAGCCGCGCGATATCGCCGCGACCCTGCTCGATTCCTATCAGCAGCTTTTTACCCAGCCGCTCGATGCGTCGGCCGCCGCCAAGAACCTGCAACTGCCGCGAACCGGCAAGAGCGACATCGGCTCGATTCTGTTCGACAATGCGATGTACCAGATCGAGAGCGCGGTCCGCTTTGCCGGCAATATCCCGACGATGGTCAAAAGCGTCTCCGACGTGCTCGGCAAGATTTCCGATCCGAAGTCGCGCGAGAGCCTCGCCAGCATGATGTCGCCGCCGACCATGCTCAACAAGTCGATTTCCTCGGAGCGCAGCTTTGCCGGCGTGTCGATCTCGCTGTCGCGATCCAAGGCGCTGGCCAAGCAGGCCGGCGGCAAGCTCAACGACGTGGTGCTGGCGCTCGCCTCCGGTGTGGTCCGGCGCTATCTCAAGCAATACAGTACGCTGCCGGCAAAATCGCTGACCGCTGCCGTGCCGATCTCGCTGCGCGAGGAGGGCAACACCGAGGCCAACAACCAGGTGTTCGGGATGATCTGCTCGATCGCGACCAACATCGAGGACCCCAAGGCGCGGCTCGAAGCCATCATCGCGCAATCGACCAAGTCCAAGGAGATGTCGCATCCGCTGCGGGCGCTGATGCCGCAGGTTTCCAACATCTCGATGCTGGGCACGCCGATCATCGTCCAGATCCTGGCGCTGCTCTACAGCCGCTCCGACCTGTCGGACGTGCTGCCGCCGGCTGCGAACATCACGGTGTCGAACGTGCCGGGGCCGCGGCAGACGCTCTACGCCGCCGGCGCCGAGCTGCTGCACATCTTCCCGGTGTCGATCGCGACGCATGGGCAGGCGCTCAATATCACCGTGCAGAGCTATCGCGACCAGCTCGATTTCGGCTTCATCGTCGGTGCCAACGTCATTCCGCATGTGCAGGTGATGTGCGACATGCTGCCGGCGGAGTTTGCCGCGTTGGAGGCGGCCTATACGCCACCGGCGGCCGACATCAAGGGCGCCGCCGAGTAGGAATTTTATGATGATTGAAATGCCGCCGCTCAAGTTCGCGCAGACGAACGGAATCCGCATGGGCTATTACGAGGCGGGCCCGGTCACCGACAAGCCGCCGATCGTGCTGTGTCACGGCTGGCCCGAACTGGCCTTCTCCTGGCGCTACCAGATCAAGGCTCTGAGCGAAGCCGGCATCCGCGTGATCGCGCCGGACCAGCGCGGCTATGGCGCGACCGACCGGCCCGAGCCGGTCGAGGCCTATGACATGGAACATTTGACCGGCGATCTCGTCGGTCTGCTCGATCATCTCGGGATCGACAAGGCGATCTTCGTCGGCCACGACTGGGGCGGATTCGTCGTCTGGCAGATGCCGCTGCGCCATCCCACGCGCGTTGCCGGCGTGGTCGGGGTCAACACACCGCATTGGGACCGCGCGCCGATGGATCCGATCGCGCTGTTCCGCCAGCGCTTCGGCGACCAGATGTACATCGTCCAGTTTCAGGATCCCGCGCGCGAACCCGACAGAATTTTTGGAAGCCGCGTCGAGCAGACCTTCGATGCGTTCATGCGCAAGCCGCTCGCCCGACCGGAGGCGAAGCCCACTGAGCCGCCGGTTGCTGGCGTCGGCGCGTCGTCGAAGACGAACCTGGCTTTTCCACAGATGGTCGCCGCCTATGATGCAAGACACGATCCGCGCACACCGATCCTGTCGGCCGACGAGAAGAAGGTCTTTGTCGATGCCTTTACGACAACCGGCTTCACCGGCGGCATCAACTGGTATCGCAACTTCACCCGCAACTGGGAACGGTCGGAGGGGCTGGACCACCACATCCACGTGCCGTCGCTGATGATCATGGCCGAGAACGACGCGGTGCTGCCGCCGTCGGCGGCCGACGGCATGGAGAAGCTCATAGCCGATCTGGAGAAGTACCTGGTGAAGGACAGCGGCCATTGGACGCAGCAGGAGAAGCCGGAAGACGTCAGCGCCAGGCTGATCGAATGGCGTAGAAGGCGGTTTGGCTAGCGTTGACGACCAAGGCAGGGGGAAGCGCTTTTAAATGTCATCCAAGAACCGACTGGACCCGATTCCGCAGCCGCCGACCAAGCCGGTGGTCGGCAATATGCTGTCGCTGGATTCGGCGGCTCCTGTTCAGCACCTGACCCGGCTGGCCAAGGAGCTCGGCCCGATCTTCTGGCTCGACATGATGGGCTCGCCGATCGTTGTCGTCTCCGGCCACGATCTCGTTGACGAGCTCTCCGATGAGAAGCGTTTCGACAAGGCCGTGCGCGGCGCGTTGCGGCGCGTGCGCGCGGTTGGCGGCGATGGCCTGTTCACGGCCGACACCCGCGAGCCGAACTGGAGCAAGGCGCACAACATCCTGCTCCAGCCCTTCGGCAACCGCGCCATGCAATCCTACCACCCGAGCATGGTCGACATCGCCGAGCAGCTCGTCAAGAAATGGGATCGCCTCAACGCCGACGACGAGATCGACGTCGTCCACGATATGACGGCGCTGACGCTCGACACGATCGGCCTGTGCGGCTTCGACTATCGCTTCAACTCGTTCTACCGCCGCGACTACCATCCTTTTGTCGAGTCGCTGGTGCGCTCGCTCGAAACCATCATGATGACCCGCGGCCTGCCGTTCGAGCAGCTCTGGATGCAGAAGCGGCGCAAGACGATGGGCGAAGACGTCGACTTCATGAACAGGATGGTCGATGAGATCATCGCCGAGCGCCGCAAGGGCGTGGAGGCCGTCGACGACAAGAAGGACATGCTGGCCGCGATGATGACCGGCGTCGATCGCTCGACCGGCGAGCAGCTCGACGACGTCAACATCCGCTACCAGATCAACACCTTCCTGATTGCGGGCCACGAGACCACCAGCGGCCTGTTGTCCACCACGCTCTATGCGCTGCTCAAGCACCCGGATATCTTGAAAAAGGCCTATGACGAGGTCGACCGTGTGTTCGGCCCCGACGTCGATGTCAGGCCGACTTATCAGCAGGTGACGCAGCTCGCCTACATCACGCAGATCCTGAAAGAGGCGCTGCGGCTGTGGCCGCCGGCGCCGGCCTACGGTATCTCGCCGCTCAAGGACGAGACCCTCGGCGGCGGCAAGTACAAGCTCAGGAAGGGCACCTTCATCACGATCCTGGTGACGGCGCTGCATCGCGACCCCAGCGTCTGGGGACCGAACCCGGACGCCTTCGATCCCGAGAACTTCAGCAAGGAAGCCGAGGCCAAGCGGCCGGTCAACGCCTGGAAGCCGTTTGGCAATGGCCAGCGCGCCTGTATCGGCCGCGGCTTCGCCATGCACGAGGCGGCGCTCGCGCTCGGCATGATCCTTCAGCGCTTCAGGCTGATCGACCATCAGCGCTACCAGATGCATCTGAAGGAGACGCTGACGATGAAGCCGGAAGGCTTCAGGATCAAGGTTCGTCCGCGCGCCGATCGCGAACGGGGTGCCTATGGCGGGCCTGCGGTGGCGGCAACGACTGCCGTCACCACCGCGCCGCGCGCCACCACGCGGCCCGGACACAACACCCCGCTGCTCGTGCTCTACGGTTCCAATCTCGGCACGGCGGAAGAGCTGGCAACCCGCGTTGCAGATCTTGCGGAAGTGAATGGCTTTGCCACCAAGCTCGCGCCGCTCGATGACTATGCCGGCAAGCTGCCGGAAGAGGGCGGCGTGCTGATCTTCTGCGCCTCCTACAATGGTGCGCCGCCGGACAACGCCACAGAATTCGTCAAATGGCTCCACGGCGACGTGTCGAAGGATGCGCTGTCGAAAGTGCGCTATGCCGTGTTCGGATGCGGCAATAGCGACTGGGCCGCGACCTATCAGTCCGTGCCGCGCTTCGTCGACGAGCAGCTTGCGGCCCGCGGCGCGCGCAGCCTCTATGCGCGCGGCGAGGGCGATGCGCGGAGCGATCTCGACGGCCAGTTCGAGAAATGGTTCGCGGCCGCCGCCCCTGCGGCCATGAAGGAGTGGGGCCTCACCTCGGACTTCAGCCGCAGCACCGACGACCAGCCGCTCTACAAGGTCGAGCCGGTGGCGCCGGGCGCGGTCAATGCGATCGCGGCGCTCGGTGGCGCCGTCGCGATGAAGGTGCTCGTCAACGACGAGCTTCAGACCAAGAGCGGGCCAAATCCATCCGAGCGCTCCACACGGCACATCGAGGTGCAGTTGCCGCAAGGCGCGAGCTACCGCGTCGGCGACCATCTCAGCGTGGTGCCGCGCAACGATCCGGCGCTGGTCGACGCCGTCGCGCGCCGCTTCGGCTTCCTGCCGGCCGACCAGATCAGATTGCAGGTCGCCGAGGGGCGTCGCGCGCAACTGCCGGTCGGCGACAGCGTCTCGGTCGGCCAGTTGCTGACCGATTTCGTCGAGCTTCAGCAGGTCACGACGCGAAAGCAGATCCAGATCATGGCGGAGCATACGCGCTGCCCGGTGACCAAGCCGAAGCTGCTGGCCTTCGTCGGTGACGATGCCGAGGCAGGGGAGCGCTACCGCGCCGAGATCCTGACCAAGCGCAAGTCGGTATTCGATCTGCTGTCCGAATATCCGGCGTGCGAGCTGCCGTTCCACGTCTATCTGGAAATGCTCTCGCTGCTCGCGCCGCGCTATTACTCGATTTCGTCTTCGCCGTCGGTGGACCTCGGGCGTTGCAGCGTCACCGTCGGCGTGGTTGGCGGGCCGGCCGCATCCGGTCGTGGCCTCTACAAAGGCATCTGTTCCAACTATCTCAGCGATCGCCGTGCGGGCGATACGGTCTACGCCACCGTGCGTGAGACCAAGGCCGGCTTCCGCCTGCCGGACGATTCATCCGTGCCGATCGTCATGATCGGACCCGGCACCGGGCTCGCGCCATTCCGCGGCTTCCTTCAGGAGCGCGCCGCGCGCAAGGCGAAGGGTGCGACGCTTGGCCCGGCGACGCTGTTCTTCGGCTGCCGCCATCCCGACCAGGACTATCTCTATGCGGAAGAGTTGAAGGCGTTGGCCGCCAGCGGCATCACCGAACTCTTCACCGCGTTCTCGCGCGCGGATGGACCGAAGACCTATGTGCAGCACCTCCTGGCCGCGCAGAAGGACAAGGTCTGGCCGCTGATCGAGCTGGGTGCCATCATTTATGTCTGCGGTGACGGCGGCAAGATGGAGCCCGACGTGAAGGCCGCGCTGGTCGCGATCTATCGCGAGAAGAGCGGCAGCGATGCCGCCGCCGGCGCGCGGTGGATCGAGGAGATGGGCGTGAAGAACCGCTATGTTCTCGACGTCTGGGCGGGCGGGTGACCGCCGGCCCAATCGTGCTAAAGCTCTCGGATGATTCCCTGGGAAAAGATCGACACCGCCAAAATCCCCGGCTCCGACGAGGAGCTCCGTCTGATGCGGCGCGGCAAGGAGTTCTCCATCAAGCTCGGCACCAACGAGCTGATGAACAACCGCCTGTCGGGTTCGGAAGCCGCGCTCGCAACGCTCGCGGCGAAGCAGATCGAGAAGGTCAAGAAGCCGGTCGTCCTCATCGGCGGGTTGGGCATGGGCTTCACGCTGCGTGCGGCGCTGGCCGTGCTCGGAGACAAGGCGGAGATCGTTGTGGCGGAACTGGTCCCGGCCGTGGTGGCGTGGGCACGAGGTCCGATGGCTGAAATTTTCGGCGACAGTCTCAATGACCCCCGAGTCGAGATCCGCGAGATGGATGTCGCGCAGTTGATCGAGAGACATCCGCTCAGGTTTGATGCCATCCTGCTTGATGTCGATAATGGTCCGGAAGGACTTACCCGCAAGGCCAACGACGCCTTGTACGATGCTGCGGGCTTAAGGATAGCTCACACTGCGCTGCGGCGAGGCGGCGTGCTCGCGGTCTGGTCGTCCGGGCCGCATCCGAAATTCTCACGACATCTTCGTACCGCGGGCTTCGAGGTCAACGAAGTCAATATCCGCGCCACCGGAAGAGGCGGTGGCGCGCGCCATGTGATCTGGATGGCGAGGAAGAGTTAGGCTTCGTTTCTGCGCTGCGCTCCACGGGACCGGACTTGTAGGGTGGGCAAAGCGAAGCGTGCCCACCCTTTTCATCATCGTTGCGGATGGATGGTGGGCACGGCGCGCGAAGAGCGCGCCTTTGCCCACCCTACGCGCCTGCGCCTCCGAGCTAGAACATCGTGTTGTTGTTCGCCGGATTGTCGGTGATCGGCTGGACCACGTCCCAGTGCTCGACGATCTTGCCGTTCTCCAGCTTGAAGATGTCGACGATCGCACTGCCTTTTGTACCGGCTTCGCGAACCGCGTGAACGTGGAGAATGACATAGTCGCCGTCCACGAAAGAGCGCGTGATCTCGCTGTGCGCGTTCGGAAATTTTTCACGGAGAAAGCCGATGAATTTGCGAAAGCCGTCGGGACCATCGGGCGCGTTCGGGTTGTGCTGGACATAGCGGTCGCCGACATAGGCGAGCGCTGCGTCGGCATCCTTCTGATTGAGGCCCTTTTCGTAGAAGGCAAGCACGGTCTTGCGATTGGCCTCCTCCTGCGCGTCGCCGGCACTGGCACTGACGTGAGCGGAGAGCACAAAAAGAACCGAGGCGGCGATCATCGCGCCCGACCGGAAGATGAGATGCATGGAAACTCCGAGAGGCCGTGGCCTTTTGTGATTGCGGAGCGCTGATATAGCCTCTGCGCCCGACGGCCGTAAGATGGTATCGGGCAGCTCACATGGTCAACGCGAGGAAACCAGTCGCCTCGCGCTATGCCGCCTTTGCCGCCGCGCCATGCGCATGCTTGTCGATGGCGCCGATGATCTGCGGCCAGAACCGCGCCGGCAGTGCGTGGCCCATGCCGTCGATCATCAAGAGCTTTGCGCCCGGGATCGAGGCGGCCGTGTCCTTACCGCCTTCGGGCGGTACCAGTGGATCGACGGTGCCGTGGATCACGAGTGACGGTGTCTTGACGGCGTGCAGCCGTTCCTTGCGGCTGCCGGACGCGAGCACAGCGCGCATCTGGCGGCCGACGCCGGCCGGATTGAGGCCGCGCGCAAATGTGCGTTCGGCCCGGCCGGGATCGAGTGCTTCCTCTTCGGGGAAAGAGCCGGCGCGCAGCACCGTCCAGTTTCGGCAGAAGCGTGCGATGTACTCTTCCTTGCTGCGCGGCGGCGGCGCCATGAGCACCGCGACCGCTTCTCGGCTCGGCGGCGGCAGGCGGGGATTGCCCGTTGTCGACATGATCGAGGTCAGCGAACGCACGCGCTGTGGAAACGACAGGGTTACTTCCTGCGCGATCATGCCGCCCATGGACGCGCCGACGAGGTGTGCGGACTTGATGCCGAGCGCGTCCATCAGGCTGACCGTGTCTTTCGCCATGTCGATCAGCTTGTAGGTCGCAGCGACCGGGATCTTCAGAAACCGCAGCTTCAACAGCTCGAGCGGCGTCAGGCGCTTGCCGCCGGTCAGATGGCTGGACTTGCCGATGTCGCGATTGTCGAAACGGATCACGCGAAAGCCGCGCGCCGCGAGTTGCTCGCAGAACCCATCGTCCCAGTGGATCATCTGCGCCGCGAGCCCCATGATCAGCAGCAGTGGCTCGGCATTGTCGTTGCCGAAGATTTCGTAGCAGATGTCGATGCCGTTGGCGCGGACAGTCTGAGGCGGCTGATGGGCGGAGGTGTTCACGGGCGCGTTCCCTCGAATTCTTTGATCTGCTGTATCGCACGGTTTTGTTCCGCGAAGAAGCCGCCTGCGCGACACCGGTTGACCGGCACCTCGCAACGGTGTGGTATGGCGGAAAAGAAGGGCACAAGCCCTCCACATTGGGAGGACGCTGATGACCGACAAGATCACCGATCCGGTCGCCTTGTGGCAGAAGATGGTTGGCGAAATGGAGAAGGGCTTCAACTCCTTTGCCACCAAAGCCATGGAGACGCCCGAATTCTCGCAGGCCGTGAACCGCGCCGGTGGCGTTGCTGCGGGTGCTCAGAAGCAGTTCGGCGATCTCATGGAGAAATACCTGCTCTCCATGAACCTGCCGAGCCGCGAGCAGATGACCGGCATCGCCGAGCGGCTGCAAGCGATGGAAGGCCAGATCGGCGAGATCAAGTCGATGCTGAGCCAGATGTCGGCCAACTCGGGCGGTGCGCAGATCGGTGCCGCGCCGCGGCCGCCGCGCACAAAACGTCCGCCCTCCGAAGGCGGAGAGCAAAAATGAACGCGCCGACGGGACTTGATTTCGCGGCCATCCCGGAGCGCATCCAGTCGGAGGTGCAGCGCGCCATCCAGCGCAGCATCAAGGGCGTCGAATATTTCTCGACCTCCGGTCCGACGCTCGGCTCGACGCCGAAGGACGTGCTGCACTCGCGCGGCACGATGAGCCTCTATCACTACCGGCCGATGTCCGACGAGATCTATCGCGTGCCGGTCCTGGTCGTGATGGCGACCACCAACCGCGGCTATATCCTCGATCTCGTGCCCGGCCAGAGCTTCATCGAGTTCCTGCTCAAGCGCGGCTACGACGTCTATATGCTCGACTGGAGCGCGCCGCGGCCGGAGGAGAAGAGCCTGCGGATGGAGGACTATGTCCTCGACTTCATCCCCGATTGCGTCCGTCGCGTGCAGCAGGATTCCGGCGAGCAGGACGTCTCCGTCATCGGCTATTGCTTCGGCGGCGTGCTGTCGCTGCTCTATGGCTCGATCTTCCCGGATGGTCCGATGAAGAATTTGATCTGCTTCACCACGCCGGTCGATTTCCGCGAGATGAAGCTGTTCTCCAACTTCTCGGACCGGCGCTATTTCGACGTCGACCGTCTGGTCGACAGCGTCGGCAACGTGCCGCCGGAAATGATCCTGTCGTCCTTCGAGATGCTGCGCCCGGCCTCGCGCACGGTGAGCCAGATCCAGCTCTGGGAGAACATCTGGAACGACGAGTTCGTGAAGTCGTACCGGATGTTCGACCGCTGGGCGACCGACACGCTGCCGCTGGCCGGCGAGTATTTCCGCACCATCACCAAGGATCTGATGTGGGACAACAAGCTCTACAACGACACCATGTCGGTCGGCGGCCGTGCGGCGAAGCTCGAGAACATCAAGGTGCCATTCCTGCACGCGGTCGCCGAGCACGATCACATCGTGCCCTATGAGGCCGCAAAGCATCTGATCACGAAGATCGGGTCTGTCGACAAGGAAGAGGTGATGCTCAAGGGCGGTCACGTCTCGCTGGTCGCCGGTGCCAACGCGGTGAAGCGGCTGTGGCCGAAACTGGATTCCTGGCTGGGGACAAGATCGACATGAGTGAACAGCGTGCCTATCCGCGTCACGTCAAGACCGAAGCCGGCGACATTGATATCCGCCTGATGTCGCCTGCCGACGAAGCCGCGGTGCTGGTCTTCGGCAAGGGCCTGCCGACCCATGACCTGTTGTTCCTGCCGCGCAACATCAGCGAGCCAAAGGTGCTCTCCGCCTGGGTCAAGGAGATCGAGCGCGGCGCGATCACGAGCCTGCTCGCGGTGAGGGATAGCAAGGTGGTCGGCTGCGGCACGCTGGTGCGCGATCCGCATTCCTGGTCGCCCCATGTCGGCGAGATCCGGATGGTGGTCTCGCCCGACGTCCGGGGGAAGGGGGTAGGGAAGGCACTGTCGCAGGAGACCTTTGCGCTCGCACTGGGGGCGGGCCTCGAGAAGCTCTCCGTGCAGATGACAGTCGATCAGCAGGCGGCGATCGCCCTGTTCGAGAGCCTTGGCTTCAAGGCTGAGGCGCTGCTGCGGGATCATGTCCGGGACGTCGGCGGCAAGACCCACGACATCGTCGTGCTCGGCCACAACATCGCGCAGGTCCAGGCCCAGATGGAGGCCTACGGGCTGCCAGGCGCCGTCCAGCATTGAAGGCCCTCCGGGAACTTTAATGGCTAGGGAGGCGCCATATTGCCTTCCATTAGAGCTATTCACGGTTTCGTGATATCGCAGTGCAATATGAATATTGCATCGCACAATTAACTATGCCATATAAGTCGTGCCCCGGGCCAAACAGGACGGGGTGAGCCCATAGCTCAACCCAATGAGGATGGAGAGACCCCAATGACCACCGAAACCAACACCGCTTTCGAAGGCTTCAAGGACGCGTTCAAGAACATCCAGAACCTGGAAGTTCCCGAGGCTGCTCGCGAGTTCGTCAAGAAGTCCGCCAGCACCGCCAAGGACCGCGCTGCCGAGGCTTTCGCCGGCTCCGAGCGGGTGACCGCCGCCGTCGAGAGCGCGGTGACCGAATCCGTCGCCGAGGCCGGCAAGATCAGCCGCAACATCCAGCAGGCGATCTATGAGGACGCCGAGGCATTCTTCTCGAGCATCGACAAGCTCGCGTCCGCCAAGTCGTTCAGCGAAGCCGTCGAGATCCAGTCCGGCCTGCTCCGCGCCCGCGGCGAAGCCTTCGTCTCGCGCGCCAAGGCGACCACCGACTATCTCGGCAAGCTCGCCGCCAATGGTGCGAAGTCCGCTCAGGACAACTTTGCCAAGGTCTACACCAAGACCGCCTGATCCGGCGCTTGAGTTGAAAAACTGAATTTTAAGGCCCGCTTCGGCGGGCCTTGTTTTTTGCGCTGCCGTCATTGCGAGCGAAGCGAAGCAATCCAGGGTCTTTCCGCGGAGGCAGTCTGGATTGCTTCGCTTCGCTCGCAATGACGGAGTATTGTGATGCAGTCATGACTCCACCCGCCAGCTTCTCCTTCGACACTCCAGGTGACGCCGAACGCGCGGCTGAGTTGCGCCGCGTGAAAGCGCTGGCGACGCTGGTGCTGGCTTCGACGCTCGCACTGTTTGTCGTCGCGAAGTTGCTGCTGAACATGCACCCCGTGTTCGGCTTCATCGCCGCCTTCGCGGAAGCCGCGACCATCGGCGGGCTCGCGGATTGGTATGCCGTGGTCGCGCTGTTCAAGCGGCCGCTCGGCCTGCCGATCCCGCATACCGCGATCATCCAGAGCAACCAGGCCCGCATCGCCGACAAGCTTGGTGAATTCATCCAGGTGCATTTCCTCGAGGCAGGTCCTGTCGAGGCCAAGCTGAATGAGATCGATTTCGGCTCCTTCGTCGCCGACTGGCTGCGCGACCGCAAGCGCAGCGATGATCTCGCGCGCTTTGCGCTGCGCTTATTGCCTGAGGCGTTCTCGGCGACGGAAAACTCCGGCCTGATGACTTTCATCATCCGCCGCATGTCCTCGCAGCTCCAGGCGATCGATCTTGCGCCGCTCGCCGCCGGCACGCTGCGCGGTTTCGTGGCCGAGGGGCGGCACCAGATCCTGTTCGATGATCTCCTCCGCGTGATGCACGAGACGCTGAATCAGAAGGAAACCATGGCGATGATCCGCGAGAAGGTGCGCGCGGAATTGCCGACCCTTCTCAGGCTCTACCGCGCCGACAAGTTCCTGGTGAACAAGATCGTGGCGTCTGCCACTGCCTTCTTCGATGAAGTGCGCGGCGATCCAAAACATCCGTTCCGCGGTGAGTTCGACCGCATGCTGCTGACCTTCGTCGACCGGCTCGGCTCCGACCAGGCTTACATCGATCGCATCGACGGGCTGAAACGCGATCTCCTGGCGCGGCCCGAGCTTGCCGATCTCGCCCGCACTGTCTGGGCCAACGCGCGGTCCTTTATCGAGCGCAGCGCAAGCGGCGAGACGCAGGTGTTGCAGCATCATCTTGCCGGCATGTGCGTGGCCGCAGGCGAGGCCCTCGCCGGCGATGCCGAACTGCGCGGCGAGATCAACAAGGGTCTCGTGACGGTGCTGCGCAGCTTCGTCGCCGACCAGAAGAGCGGCGTTTCCACCTTCATCTCCGACCAGGTGAAATCGTGGAATATGACGCAGCTGATTTCGCTGATCGAAATCAACATCGGCCGCGACCTGCAATACATCCGCTTCAACGGCTCGCTGATCGGCGGTCTCGCCGGTCTCGCGCTTTACTCCGTAGAATTCCTGCTTCGTTTGTTGTGACTTTTGCGTCACGGCCGTTAGCATTAATGCCTGGGCCTATTGTGGCCCGGTGCTCCACCGGCTTGAATATCGGGAACCGGCCGCCTAACTGATTCATGTTGCGCTGCGGAACGTTCAAGAAGCCGGCGTATTGGAATTCATGCCCATTTGCCGGCATCGCGCCCGGCACCTTCTCAGGGGAAACATTGATGACCGCTACTGCTCAGACGCTGCGTCCGCCGTCCCGTACCCTGATGTTTCTGGAGGGGCGCGCGATCCATGAGCTCGGTGCATTCCTCGGCGCCCTGCCGCTCTTGAGCCTCGCGCCGCGCGGCGATGGACACCCGGTGCTGGTGCTGCCGGGCCTGGTGGCATCCGACGCGTCCACGCGGCCGCTGCGCGCGTTTCTCACGTCCAAGGGCTATGCGGTGAGCGGCTGGCGCCAGGGCCGCAACTACGGCCTGCGTCAAGGCGTGCAGCATGCGATGGTCGATCTGGTCCGAGAGCTCAACGACACCCATGGCCGCAAGATCAGCCTCGTCGGCTGGAGCCTCGGTGGCCTCTATGCCCGCCAGCTCGCCAAGATGATGCCGGAGCGCGTCCGTCAGGTGATTACGCTTGGCAGCCCCTTTGCGGGCGATCCCCATTCGACCAATGCCTGGCGTGTCTATGAATGGGCGAGCGGGCGGAAGTCCGACGAGGTCGATCCGCAGTTCGGCGGCGAACTCGCCGTTCCACCGCCGGTCCCGACCACGGCGATCTTCAGCCGCACCGACGGCGTCTGCGCCTGGCAGGGCTGCATGGAGAAGACCGGCGCCGAGACCGAGAGCATCGAGGTCGAGAGCAGTCATTGCGGCATGGGGCATCACCCCGCCGCGGTCTATGCGGTGGCCGACCGCCTCGCCCAGAAGGAAGGCGTGTGGCAGCCTTTCGATCGCAGCGGCTGGCGCAGCCTGGTCTATCCCGATCCGCACAGGTGATTTCTTCTCCCTCTCTCCGTAAGGACGGGGCGAGGGAGATACAGCGTCGCGGCAGGCGTCGCTCCCGTCCATTGTCCCGCCCGATCAAATCGCGCTATGCCTCGCGCATGGCGCATCCGCTCTCTCGCATCATCGACCAGCTCAAGCGCGAGCCTTCGCGCACCGGCTCCATCGTCATCACCGTGTTCGGCGACGCTATCGTGCCGCGCGGCGGTTCGGTGTGGCTCGGCACGCTGCTGGAATTCTTTGAAGGCCTCGCCATCGACAGCGGCGTGGTGCGCACGGTGATGTCGCGGCTTGCGGCCGACGGCTGGCTGACGCGCGAAAAGGTCGGCCGCAACAGCTTTTATCGCCTTGCCGAAAAGGGCCGCCAGACGTTCGAGGCCGCAACGCGCCACATTTACGACCCTCCACAGTCCGACTGGACCGGCCGCTTCGAGTTGCTCTTGATCAGCAATGGCGAGGGTCGCGACGCTTCGCGCGAAGCGCTGCGCAACGCCGGCTTCGGCAGTCCGTTGCCAGGCGTGTGGGTCGCGCCATCAGGCGTGCCGGTGCCGGAGGAAGCTGCCGGCGCCATTCGGCTCGAAGTCTCGGCCGAGGACGACAGCGGGCGCCGTTTGCTCAGCGCGAGCTGGCCGCTCGACCGCACAGCGGACGCCTATCTGAAATTCATGAAGATGTTCGAGCCGCTCCGCGCCGCGATCGGGAGGGGCACGGATTTGTCCGAAGCCGACGCCTTCACCGCACGTATCCTCCTGATCCATTACTACCGCCGCGTCGTGCTGCGCGATCCGCTGCTGCCCGAGAGCCTGCTGCCGGCGGATTGGCCGGGCAGGGCCGCCCGCGCGCTCTGCGGCGAGATCTATCGCGCGCTGCTGGCCCGGTCCGAACATTGGCTTGATAGCCATGGAACCAATGAAAAGGGGCCATTGCCGCCGGCGCTAAAGCTCCTGGAGCGGAGGTTCGGTGCCTGAATTTTATGTTACAGAAATATCTTGCAAGAATAAAATTCTGATATATATTGTCTCCCAATGAAACGGGAGGACGCGCATGTATACCCAGGCGCTCAACACGGCTGAGGCGGACGACCGCAACGTCGAGGATGCGGCGAGGGCGGCGCAATTCCAGGCGCGTATCGATGCCGAGGAGCGCATCGAGCCGAACGACTGGATGCCGGCGGCCTATCGCAAGACGCTCACCCGCCAGATCTCCCAGCACGCCCATTCCGAAATCGTCGGCATGCTGCCCGAAGGCAACTGGATCACGCGTGCGCCGAGCTTGCGACGCAAGGCAGCGCTGCTCGCCAAGGTTCAGGACGAATGCGGCCACGGGCTCTATCTCTACGCCGCCGCCGAGACGCTCGGCACCTCGCGCGAAGAGCTGGTCGACGCCATGCTCGCCGGCAAGGCCAAATACTCATCGATCTTCAACTATCCGACGCTGACCTGGGCCGACATCGGCACCATCGGCTGGCTGGTCGACGGCGCCGCGATCATGAACCAGATCCCGCTGTGCCGCTGCTCTTACGGCCCCTATGCGCGCGCGATGATCCGCGTCTGCAAGGAGGAGTCCTTCCATCAACGGCAGGGCTACGAGATCATGCTGACGCTATGCCGTGGCTCCGACGAGCAAAAGGCGATGGCGCAGGAAGCGCTGGACCGCTGGTGGTGGCCGGTACTGATGATGTTCGGTCCGCCCGATGCCGCCAGCCAGCACAGCGACGTCTCGACCAAGTGGAAGATCAAGCGCTTCTCCAATGACGAGCTGCGCCAGAAATTCGTCGATGCCACCGTGCCGCAGGCGCAGTACCTCGGCCTCACCATTCCCGATCCCGGCATGACGCAGGACGCTGACGGACACTGGCGCTACAGCGAGATCGACTGGACCGAGTTCAAGCAGGTGCTCGCCGGCAACGGCCCCTGCAATCGCGATCGTATCGCGGCGCGCCGCAAGGCGCATGACGACGGCGCTTGGGTGCGCGAGGCGGCCGCCGCCTATGCCGCGAAGCGCGCACATCGCCAGACCGCACAAGCCGCGGAATAAGGAGATCACGATGGCCACGCCGAACACGCCGCTGTGGGAAGTCTTCATTCGCAGCCGCAACGGGCTTGCGCACAAGCATGTCGGATCGCTGCATGCGAGTGACGCGACAATGGCGCTGCAAGCCGCCCGCGACATCTATACCCGTCGCGGCGAGGGCCTCTCGATCTGGGTCGTGCCGTCGACCGCGATCACCGCAAGCGATCCCTCCGAGAAGGGCATGATGTTCGAGCCGGCAGAGTCGAAGATCTACCGGCATCCGACGTTCTATGAGGTCCCCGAAGAAGTGGGGCACATGTGATGACCGTCGCCAACATCAATGTTTCCGAAACGCCGCTGGTGCTCTACGCGCTGCGCCGTGCCGACGATGCGCTGATCCTCGGCCACCGGCTGTCGGAATGGTGCGGGCACGCGCCGATGATGGAAGAGGACATGGCGCTCTCCAACGTCGCGCTCGACCTGATCGGCCAGGCGCGCGAGCTCTACACCTATGCCGCCAAGGTCGAGGGTAAGGATAACGACGAGGACAAGCTCGCTTACCTGCGCGATGTCCGGCAGTACCGCAACCTGCTGCTGGTCGAGCAGCCGAACGGCGATTTCGCCCAGACGCTGGTGCGCCAGTTCTTCTATTCCGCCTTCGCCGATCTCTATTGGCGCGCGATGATGAATTCGCGCGACACGACGCTTGCGGCCATTGCCGCGAAGTCCGAGAAGGAGACCGCGTATCACCTTCGTCATGTTTCCGAATGGATCATCCGCCTAGGTGACGGCACCGAAGAGAGCCACGCCCGCGCGCAAGCCGCGATCGATCACCTCTGGGCCTTCACCGGCGAGATGTTTGCCGTTGATGAAGGCGAGCGCGCCCTGATTCATGCCGGTATCGCTATCGATCCGGGGACCTTACGTGGTCGCTGGATGACGACGCTCTCCGATGTCGTCGGCGAAGCAACGCTGGTATTGCCACAGAGCGACTGGATGCAGCAGGGCGGCCGGACCGGCCGACACAGCGAGCATCTCGGCCATCTCCTGTCTGAGCTGCAATCGATGCAGCGGACTTTTCCAGGACAGACATGGTGACCGTGCTCGAACGCGATAGCGAGTTGCGCCAACGCGCGTGGGACGCTGCGGCCAGCGTGGTCGATCCGGAGATTCCGGTGCTGACCATTGCCGATCTCGGCGTGCTGCGTGACGTTGTTCTCGATGGTGATCGGGTCGAGGTCGCGATCACACCGACCTATTCGGGTTGCCCAGCCATGAACATGATCGCGCTCGAAATCGAGCTCGCGCTGGAGCGAGCTGGTTTCCGACTTCCCAAGGTCCGCACCGTGCTCTCGCCGGCCTGGACCACCGACTGGATGAGCGAGGAAGGCCGCCGCAAGCTGCATGCCTATGGCGTCGCGCCGCCCCAGGCCTCAAGCTCGCGTCGTGCGTTGTTCGGTGAGCAGGCGGTTGCCTGCCCGCAATGCGGTTCGAGCAATACCGAGCTACTGTCCGAATTCGGCTCGACCTCCTGCAAAGCGCTCTGGCGCTGCAAGGCCTGCCGCGAACCCTTCGATTATTTCAAGTGTCATTGACCATGTCCGCAGCCGCACCGCGCTTCCATCGCCTGGCCGTCAGCGACCTCCGCCGCGAGGCATCCGACGCGATCTCGATGACCTTCGCCATTCCGCGCGAACTCGCTGACGATTATGCTTTCAACCCCGGGCAGTATCTCACGCTCCGAACCACGCTCGACGGGGAGGAAGTGCGCCGCTCCTATTCCATCTGCTCCGGTCCTGACGATGGCGAAATCCGCATTGCCGTGAAGAAGGTCGACGGCGGCGCGTTCTCGAGCTGGGCGGCGGATGACCTGAAATCCGGCGACGAGCTCGACGTGATGACGCCGACCGGACGCTTCGGCGCGGTCCCGCCGGCCGACGCTGCGCGCATCCACGTCGGCTTTGCCGCAGGTTCCGGCATCACACCGATCCTGTCGATCGTGAAGGGCGTGCTGGCGCGCGAGCCCAACAGCCGCTTCTTCCTGTTCTACGGCAACCGTGCGACCGACAACATCATGTTCCTCGAGGCGCTCGAGGAGTTGAAGGACCGTTTCATCGACCGCCTCTCGATCTTCCACGTTATCTCGGGCGAGGAGCAGGACATCCCGATCCTGCATGGCCGTCTCGATGGCGAAAAGGTGAGGGTGCTGCTGCGCTCGCTGGTGCCGGCGGCGAGCGTCGATCATGTCTTCGTCTGCGGTCCAACGGGCATGAGCGAGGAGATCGAGGCGACCTGCCGCGACATCGGCATTGCCGAGGACCGGATTCACGTCGAACGTTTCGTCTCGGAGTTCGGTGGCAAGCCGCGGCCGAAGAAGGTCGTTGCTCCCGACGCGCCGCCAAAGGCGATTGCGTCCCTGATCATCGACGGCAAGCGCCGCGACGTGCCGGTCGCCGAGGACGAAGCGATCCTCGATGCCGCACTACGCGCCGGCGTCGATCTGCCCTTCGCCTGCAAGGGCGGCATGTGCTCGACCTGCCGCGCAAAACTGGTGGAAGGTGATGCGCCGATGGACATTAACTACTCGCTGGAGCCATGGGAGCTGAAGGCGGGCTTTGTGCTGACCTGCCAGGCCAAGCCGTCCTCCGCGCGGGTCGTGGTCGACTACGACCATGTTTGACAGTTTTGGCCATCCAGCAGAACATCATGCGTAAGCATTTGGCCGGGAGAAGCGCGTGAACATCAAAGCCGCCCTGTCGCCTGAGGATGTTGCCCGCGCCTGCGCCGACGCGATGTGGGCGGAGGACGATGCCTCCAAGGGCCTCGGCATGGAGATCGTCGAGATCGGCCCGGGCTTTGCGACGCTGGCGATGAATGTGCGGCCGGACATGGTCAACGGCCAGCGCATCGCTCATGGCGGCTTCATCTTCACGCTCGCCGATTCCGCTTTCGCCTTCGCCTGCAATTCACACAATGATCGTGTGGTGGCAGCGCAAGGTCAGATCACCTTCATCAAGCCGGGCAAGCTCGGGGATCGTCTCGTTGCAAAAGCGCGTGAGGTTACGCGCAGTGGGCGCTCCGGCATCTATGACGTGCGCGTTACCGCCGGTGACACTGTCATCGCCGAATTCCGTGGGCATTCACGCGTCATTCCCGGGACGTGGCTGCCAACGCAAGACCAATAAACAGAAGAACAAATCAATGTGGGGAAACGAGGATGGCTTTGACCAGGCTCAAGGAAGGCGGCCACACCTATAAGGCCGAGCTGGACGCGCATGAGCGCGCGTCACGCGACGAGATCATGGTGCTCCAGACCCAGCGCCTCGCTTGGTCGCTGAAGCACGCCTACGACAACGTCGCGCATTACCGCAAGGCCTTCGACAAGGCCGGCGTGCATCCGTCCGACTTTCGCGAGCTGTCGGATCTCGCGAAATTTCCGTTCACGGTGAAGACGGATTTGCGCGACAATTATCCCTTCAACATGTTCGCCGTGCCGCGCGAAAAATTGGTGCGCGTGCATGCCTCTTCGGGCACGACGGGAAAGCCGATCGTGGTCGGCTACACCCAACGCGACATCGACACCTGGTCAGAGGTGGTGGCGCGCTCGATCCGCGCCGCCGGTGGCCGCACCGGCATGATCATCCACAACGCCTATGGCTATGGCCTCTTCACCGGCGGCCTCGGCGTGCATTATGGCGCCGAGAAACTCGGCTGCACCGTGGTGCCTATCTCCGGCGGCATGACCGAGCGGCAGGTCCAGCTCATCAATGATTTCCGACCCGACATCATCACGGTGACGCCGAGCTACATGCTGGCGATCCTCGACGAGTTCAAGCGCCAGAAACTCGACCCGCGTCAATGCTCGCTCAAGGTCGGCATCTTTGGTGCCGAGCCCTGGACCAATGCGATGCGCGGCGAGATCGAGGATGCGTTCGACATGGACGCGACCGACATCTACGGCCTCTCTGAAGTGATCGGTCCCGGCGTCGCGCAGGAATGCATCGAGACCAAGGACGGCCTGCACATCTGGGAGGATCATTTCTATCCCGAAGTGATCGACCCCGAGACCGGCGCCGTGCTGCCCGATGGCGCGAAGGGCGAGCTGGTCTTCACCTCGCTGACCAAGGAAGCCTTTCCGGTGATCCGCTATCGCACCCGCGACCTGACGCGGCTGCTGCCGGGCACGGCGCGACCGGGCATGCGGCGCATGGAGAAGGTGACGGGGCGCTCCGACGACATGATTATTCTGCGCGGCGTCAATTTGTTTCCGACCCAGATCGAGGAAGTCCTGCTCGCGACCGACTGGTGCGGCGGGCACTTCGTCATGGAGCTCACCCGCGAAGGCCGCATGGACGAGCTGACCATCATCGCGGAGGCACGACCGGAGAGCTGGGATGGTCGCGGGCTCGTCGACCATGCCGACCGTATCTCGACCCATATCAAGAACACCATCGGGATCAGCTCCAATGTGCGGGTGGTTGCACCCGCCACGCTGGAGCGCTCGCTCGGCAAGGCCAAGCGGCTCTACGACAAGCGGCCGAAGGATTGACTTGACCACCCGTAGGGGCGACAAGGCCCGCGAGAAATCGTGGGTCTTTCGATGTCATCAGCCGATCCAAAAGCCGTCGAGGCGCGCTGCGTCCGCCTCAATGCCAAGGCCGAGAACGCCGCCGCGATTGCGCCGGTGGTCGAGCGTCATAAGCTCACGTGCGGTCCCGATGATCTCCTGATCGAGGTGAAGGCGGCCGCCGTCAATCCGTCCGACGTCAAGGCTGCGACCGGGCTGATGCCCTACGCCGTCTTCCCGCGCACGCCCGGCCGCGATTACGCCGGTGTGGTGATCGACGGGCCGGCCGGCACGGTCGGCCGCGAGGTGTTCGGCTCCTCCGGCGATCTCGGCATCCGCCGCGACGGCACGCACGCAACCCATCTCGTCATCGAGGTAGATGCTGTCGTCGAGAAGCCGAAGACTTTATCCTGGGAGGAGGCTGCCGGCATCGGCGTTCCCTTCGTCACGGCGATGGAAGGCTTTCGCCGCGCCGGCGTACCGAAGAGCGGAGAGACCGTTCTGGTGTTCGGCGTCAATGGCAAGGTCGGTCAGGCCGCGGTGCAGATCGCGACCTGGCAGGGCGCGCGCGTCATCGGCGTGGTGCGCAAGGCGGAGGCTTATGAAGGTCACGCCAACGCGCCCATTGAGGTGATCGATGCGTCCGTTACCGACGTCGCCACGCGCGTGCGCGAACTGACCGCCGGTAAGGGTGCTGACATCGTCTTCAACACGGTGGGCGATCCCTATTTCCAGGCCGCGCACAAGTCGCTTGCATTGCGCGGTCGTCAGATCCTGATTGCCGCGATCGATCGCATCGTGCAGTTCAACATTCTCGAATTCTACCGGGGCCAGCACACTTATGTCGGTATCGACACGCTCGGCCTGTCGTCGGCCGCGACCGGCGCGGTGCTGCGCGAACTAGGGTCCGGCTTTGCGAGTGGTCACCTGAAGCCGTTTCCGATCAAGGCGAACGCCGTCTATCCGCTGGAGCGCGCCAAGGAGGCGTATGCCGCGGTCGCCGGCTCGTCACGGGAACGTGTGATTCTGAAGCCCTAGTATGGAAGCGTCCGCCCAACTTGTCATCTTCGCCGGCCTCATTATCGGCCTCGTCTACGGCGCTGTCGGTCTGCTCAGCGGCTTCTGCCTGATGAGCAGCATGCGTGGCTTTCTCGCGAAGGGTGACAGTCGGCTGGTGCGGACCTATGCGCTGGCAATCGCCGTTGCGATTTTCGCCAGTCAATTCCTCGCCGGGAATGCCATGGTCGACCTCGGCAAGTCGATTTATCTGCAACAAACGTTTTCGACGCCGGTGCTGTTTCTCGGCGGTGTGCTGTTCGGCTACGGCATGGTGCTGTCGAACGGCTGTGGCTCGCGTGCGCTGGTCCTGCTCGGGTGCGGTAATCTGCGCTCCTTCGTCGTCGTGATCGTGCTCGCCATTGCTGCACAGATGACGCTCAAGGGTTTGATCGCACCGGCACGTATCGCGTTGGTCCAGGCCTCGCAAACCACGGTTAGCGCGAATTCGCTGCCGACCTTGCTGGCGACGCTCGGTTCCGGCGAAGCGGTCTCGCGCGCGCTGGCTTCCGCCGCGATCGTCATTGCCCTGATCCTCTTTGCATTCGCGCACCCGGCGTTCCGGCGTTCGCCGGGTCAGATCGCGGCGGGCGTTATCGTCGGTCTCCTCGTCGCCAGCGGCTGGTTCGTCACCGGCTATCTCGGCGCCGATGACTTCAATCCGGTCCCGGTAACGTCGCTCACCTTCATCGCGCCGATTGCCGACGCCCTGCAATACGCCATGCTCTCGACCGGCCTGACCCTCAACTTCGGCGTCGCAACGGTTGCCGGCGTCTTCGCTGGCAGTCTGGTCACCGCGCTCGCGACGGGCCGCTTTCATCTCGAGGGCTATTCCTCGCCGCGCCACATGCTGCGCTCAGCCGGTGGTGCCGCGCTGATGGGGATCGGCGGCGCGATGGCGTTTGGCTGCTCGATCGGGCAGGGGCTTACGGGCGTGTCGACGCTTGCGCTGGGCTCGTTCATTGCTGTCGCTGGCATTTTGATCGGCACAGCCGCAGGCCTGCGCGGCGTGCTGCGCGTTCAGCCCCTTGCGGTGGCCTGACTGCGCAGTAAGCGATCTCCCAGCGTCGCGAGGCCGATGCCGATGACGATCAGGGCCGCAGCGACAGCAAGACTCTTGTCGATGGGCTCTCCCAGCAGGATCGCAGCACTGGCAATGCCGACGAGCGGCGTCGCGGTGGTGCCGAGCGCCGTGGTCAGGGCCGAGATGCTCTTGTTGACCATCGACATCGCCCAATAGGCCAGCGCCGTCCCGATCAGCCCCGAATACAGGAATAGCAGCACGAGTCGCCACGACCATTCTGCGTGCGGCAGGCCATCTGTGACCGCTGCCGATCCAGTCAGTACGATCGTTGCCACGAGCACCTGCCAGATCAGGAGCTGGAGCGGGGACGCGATCCAGCGGTGCGCGCGGATATAGACGATGTTCGCAGCCCAGGAGATCGCGGCTAGGATGACCATGCCGGCGCCGAGCACGACGTGGGTATTGGTCCAGTCGATCGATGCCGGGTTCAGGATCACGGCAAGACCGATCAGCCCGAGCAGGGCGCCGGCGAGTTTTGGCGCAGTCAGCGTATCTTTCCCGAGCAGGGGCGCGGCGATCGCGACCCAGAGCGGCGTGGTGTAGCCGAGCACGATGGCCTTGCTCGCGGGCAGGAAGCGCACACCGGCCGCAACCAGAACCGAGAACACCGTCATGTGCAGCAGCGCCACGCTCAGGACCACAGGAATGTCGCGCCGCTCCGGGATCACCAGATTGTTGCTCAGTCCGAGGATCACGAACAACGCGGCCAGCGCGATCCAGCTCCGGATCGCCGAAGTCCACAGTGGCGAGAGGAATTGGACGAGCTGCTTCGTCACCGACCAGTTTACGCCCCAGGCGAGCACGACGATGAGAAACAGGCCGATGGCCGCGCGGGGTGACAGGGAGTTCATCTTAGAGGTCCTTGAAGCAGTCCAGCCTGGCGGATAGCATCCGGTCTGGTACCTACGAAAGTGCCAGATTGAGAAGGAATAAGGTGCCAGTTTCAGAAGAGACGATGACCGGGCTGATCGAGCTGAAGCGGGCCAGTGCGGAAGGGCTGGTAGCTCAGCTGACGAGCCAGCTCAGGGAGCTGATCGGAAGCGGCCGCATTGGCCGGGGCCGCGCGCTGCCGTCGAGCCGCCAGCTTGCGAGCGATCTCGGCGTCTCCCGCAACACCGTCACCTATGCCTTCGAGCAACTTGCCGCCGAGGGGTATCTGGCGGCGTCGCACGGGCGGCGCCCGGTCGTGACGGTCGACGGCGCCGAGCGTATCGAAGCAGCAGGCGCCGCCACATCGCGTGTGCGCTCGACGAGGCCGCGGCTCTCTCCGTGGGCGTCGAAGCTCAAGCAGACCGATTGGCCGATGTCCTATCAAGCGCCGCTAAAACCCTTGCGTCCGGGGCATGGCGATTTCAGGGAGTTTCCGGGCGAGGTTTGGCCCGCTGCCTGCGCCGCAGTGCCGTGCGTGCGGCCAAGCGCGAGCTCGGCTCGGTCAACCGGCCGCGCCTGCGCGAGGCGCTGGCGCATTATCTTGCGAGCAGCAGGGGTGTCCGTGCCACCGCGGATCAGATCATGATCCTGCCGAGTGCGCAGGCCGCGCTGACCTTGATTGCGGCTGCCGTCATCACGCCCGGCGACGACGTCTGGGTCGAGGATCCCGGCTATCCCGGCGCGGCGGCCGCCTTTCGTGCATCCGGCGCGCGCGTGACCGGCGTGAGGCTGGACGAGCAGGGTATGCAGCGGATGCCGAAAATAGCGGCGCCCACGCTGATCTTCATGACGCCGACGCATCAGCACCCGACCGGACGGTTGATGTCGCTTGCACGCCGCACTGAATTTCTTGGGCTCAGCCGGCCCGGCAAGACCTGGATCATCGAGGACGATTACGACGGCGAATTCCACTATGACAGCCGGCCGGTGCCGGCTTTGCAGGGGCTCGATGCCCATGGCCGCGTGTTCTATGTCGGCACCTTCTCGAAGGCGATGACGTCGGACATCCGGCTCGGCTATCTCGTCGTGCCGCCGGCGCTGGTCAGCACCTTGGAGATCGCGCAGCGGCACATTGGCCTGATTGCGGCCAGCCATATCCAGGAAGCGCTGGCCGAGTTCATCGTCGATGGTCATTTCCTCGCGCATGCACGGCGGATGCGGCGGCTCTATCACGCTCGTCGCGATCACCTCGTCGACTGCCTGCAACGCCATCTCGGCGATGTGCTTTCGGCCGAAGTGCCCTCAGGCGGCATCCAGCTGGTCGCGCGCTTGACGCGCGGTACGGCTGATCAGGCCGCGGTGAGACGGCTGGTCGCGGCGGGAGTCGAGACACGCGCCTTGTCGAGCTTGTCGCTCGAAAAGCCGCGCGATCATGGTCTGTTGCTCGGGTTTGCGGCCTGGCGCGAGACCGAGATCAGTGCGGCAGTGCGAACGATGGCGTCCTGTTTCTAGCGCGCTTGTGCTAGCCCACGGCTTTGGTCACGATGCGGATCTCCGAGGTCAGCGTGCGGTGCACCGGGCACTTGTCGGCGATCTCCATCAGCTTCTTGCGCTGCTCGGCGTCAAGCGCACCGTCCATCGCGATGTCACGCTCGATCTGATCGAGCATGCCCTCGCGCGTCTCGCACTCCTCGCAGTCTTTTGCGTAGATCTTGGAATGCTTCAGCGTGACCGTGATACGGTCGAGCGGCAACGACTTGCGGTCGGCATAGAGGCGCATGGTCATGGAGGTGCAGGCACCGAGACCTGCGAGCAGGAAGTCATAGGGGCCGGGGCCGGCATCCTCGCCGCCCGCCGCGATCGGCTCGTCTGCCACCAGATGATGGGAACCGACGGTGATGATCTGGTTGAACTTGCTCTTGCGGGTTTCCTGCACGACGACCTTGCGCGGCGCTTCGGACGTGCCCGCTACTCCCGCGGGTTTTGCGACTTCGACGTAGCGGCTCGCCCAAGTCGCGATCACGTCGGCGGCGTAGAGCGCGTCTGCCGGCTTGGTCAGGAGATGATCGGCGTGGTCAAGCGAGACGAAGCTCTTGGGATGCTTCGCCGACACGAAAATCTTCGTCGCATTGTCGATGCCGACGGTGTCGTCGATCGGTGAATGCATCACCAGCAACGCCTTGTGCAGGCCGGTGACGTCCTTCATCAGCTCATGCTCGACAATGTCGTCGAGGAATTCGCGCTTGATCCGGAACGGACGGCCGGCAAGTGAAACCTCGACCTCGCCTTGCGCGCGGATCGCGTCGACATGTTCCTTGAACAGTCCAGTGACGTGGGCGGGATCGGATGGTGCCGCGATGGTCGCGACCGCCTTCGCTTCCGGGATCTTCCCGGCCGCGGCGAGGATCGCCGCGCCGCCGAGGCTGTGACCGATCAGGATCGACGGTGCCTTGCGCGTTGCGCGCAAATGATCGGCCGCGTGCACGAGATCGGCGACGTTGGAGGAGAACGTCGAATTGGCAAACTCGCCTTCACTGGAGCCGAGCCCCGTGAAGTCGAAACGCAGCACTGCAATGCCTCTGGCCGCAAGCGCGACCGAGATGCGCTTGGCGGCCAGCGTATCCTTGCCGCAGGTGAAGCAATGCGCGAACAGCGCGAAAGCCGCGGGCTCGCCGTCCGGCAGCTCCAGCGCGGCCGCGAGCTGATGGCCGCCTTCGCCGGTGAATTGAAAGCGTTCCGTCGGCATGGCTCCCTCCGTTCTTGTTTGAATCCTAGTCGCCGGAATAGCGCTGCTCGGCCCAGGGATCGCCGCGGTTATGGTAGCCGCGGACTTCCCAGAAGCCCGGCGCGTCCTCCGTCACGAACTCGATGGCCTGGAGCCATTTGGCGCTCTTCCAGAAATAGAGATGCGGCACGACAAGCCGCACCGGGCCGCCATGCTCATCCGACAGCGGCTCGCCTGACCAGCTATGGGCGAGCAGGGCATCCTCGGCGGCAAAGTCGTCCAGCGCGAGGTTGGTGGTGTAACCGTCAAAAGAATGCAGCACCACGAAGCGCGCATCCTCGCGTGGCTGGCAGGCCGCGAGCAGCTCGCGGGTTGCGAGCCCCTCCCACTGGTTGTCGTAGCGCGACCAGGTTGTCACGCAGTGGATGTCGGAGGTGAACTGCGACTGCTTCTGAGCGGCGAACTCGGCATAGGTCCAGAACAGGGGATTCTCGAGCGCGCCATAGACGTCGAGCCGCCAGCGGTCGCGCGAAACCGGCGGCACGACGCCGAGATCGAGCACGGGCCAGTCCTTGGTGAGATGCTGGCCCGGCGGCAGCCGCTGGTCTTCCGGGCGCGTGATTCGGCCCGTGACGAAGCGTCCCTCGCGCGCCCATGTTTCCTTGGTGCGCGTCAGCTTGCTGTCGGATGGCGGCTCGTTGTCGTCGGCCATGGCCTACTCGTGGCGATGCATCGCCGAGGCATGCTTGGTGTCGCGCATAGTAGAGTAGATGATCAGCGACAGGCAGATGATGCCGCTGAGGTAGAAGTAGAACCACTCCTCATGCCCGATGCTCTTGAAATAGAGCGCGATCGCCGGCGCCGTGCCACCGAAGATCGAGACCGTGATCGCATAGGGCAGGCCAACGCCGAGCGCGCGGACGTTGGTCGGGAACAGCTCGGCCTTTACCACCGCGTTGATCGAGGTGTAGCCGGCGACGAACAGCCAGGCGCAGCAGATCAGAATGAACGCCATGAAGGGCGACTTGGTCTCCTTCAGCGTCATCAAAAGCGGCACGGTCGCGAGCGTGCCGGCGACGCCGAAGAAGATCAGCAGCGGCTTGCGCCCGATCTTGTCGGAGATCGCGCCATAGATCGGTTGCAGGATGGTGGCGAAGATCAGCGTGCCGAAGATCACGAAGGTGGTCTGGTCCTCGGTCAACCCGACCGAAAGCTTGACGAAGGTCTGCATGTAGGTGGTGAAGGTGTAGAACGCCGCGGTGCCGCCCGCGGTGAGGCCGACCACGAGCAACAGCTCCCGCGGATATTTCAGCAGGTTGGTGATCGAGCCGGTCGGCTTCACCACCTTCTTGGCTTCCTCGAACGCCTCGGTCTCTTGCAGATTGCGCCGCATGACTGCGGCAAAGATCGCGAGCGCCGCGCCGATCGCAAACGGAATGCGCCAGCCCCAGGCCCGCAGCTCCTCCGGCGTCAGGAAGACCTTTTGCAGGAGCAGCAGCACGATGATCGCGGTGAGCTGGCCGCCGATCAGCGTGACGTACTGGAAACTCGAATAGAAGCCGCGGTGCTTGGGATCGGCGACCTCGCTCAGATAAGTCGCGCTGGCGCCATACTCGCCACCGAGGCTCAGGCCTTCGATGACGCGTGCCAGCGCCAGGATCACCGGTGCGGCAAAGCCGATCGTCGCATAGGTCGGCGTCAGCGCGATGATCAGCGAGCCGAAGCACATGAAGACGACCGATAGTGTCAGCGAGATGCGCCGGCCGTAATGGTCGGCGATATAGCCGAACAACCAGCCGCCCAGCGGACGCATCAGGAACGTCGCCGCGAACACCACGGCGATGTTCAATTGCTGCACGACAGGGTCGCTGCCGGGGAAGAAGGCTGGGGCGAAGTAGAGCGCGAACGCCGTATAGGCGTAGAAATCATACCATTCGACGAGGTTGCCGATCGAGCCGATCAAGATCGCCTTGATCCGCCGCTCGGCGTCGGCGACGTCAAAATGCTCGGAAGCCGGTTTGATTGCCTGCTCTGTCACGTCCGGTCTCCCAGAAATCCAATGTCTGGGAGCCTACATCGCCTTTCCAAGCAGAAATGGCAACTGGCGGGGGCCTCTCACCGTACCCTGCGACCAGGTCACGGTGCCCGCCGGGTCGAGCCGGAAGTCCGGAATCCGCTTCAGCCATTCCTCCAGCGCGACCTGCATCTCCATCCGCGCCAAATTGGAACCGACGCAGCGGTGGATGCCGAGGCCGAAGGCGGCATGACGGTTCTCCCGCCGGTCGATCACGACCTTGTCGGCGTCGGGAAACATCTTTGGGTCGCGGTTGGCGGCCGGGAAGGACAGCAGCACCATATTGCCCGCCTTGACCGGGCAGCCCGAAATCGTCGTTTCCTTGACCACCTCGCGCGCCATCGTCACCGGCGAATAGGCGCGCAAAAGCTCCTCCACGGCGGTCGGGATCAGCCCGGGCTCGGCGATCAGGCGCTCGCGGTCGGCTGGCGTCCGGGCGAGGTGCCAGAGCGAGGAGCCGATCGCACTCCAGGTGGTGTCGATGCCGGCGATCAGCAGTAGCCGCAGTGAGCCCAGCACATGCGACTCTTCCAGCGGCTGGCCTTCTTTGTCTTTGGCATTCATCAAATAGGAGATGAGGTCGTTCGTCGGCTTCGATCGACGCTCCTCGATATGCGTCCTGAAATAGTCGCTCATCTCATGCACAGCCTGGAGCAGCATGGTCTCGTCCTTGATGCCGAGCTCCAGGATCATGTGGATCCAGTTGATGAAGAGGTCGCTGTCGCTCTCGGGAATGCCGAGCATGTGGGCGATGGCCCGAACGGGGATGTATTTGCTGTAGCGCGACGCGGCATCAACCCCGCCGTCAGCGATGAACCCGTCGATCAGCTCATTGCAGATCGCGCGCATCCGTGGCTCGAGCTTCTTCATCGCATCCGGCGTGAAGGGCGGCAGCAGCAATTGCTTGGCCGGCTTGTGCACGGGCGGATCGGAGGTGATCGGCGGTGCGGCGTTCCTGGAAATCTCGGGCCGCACGTCGCGGACGATGATGCGGCGTGAGGAGAAATGCTCGGAATCGTTGGCGACCTCGCGCACGGCGTCATAGGTCGTCGGCATGTAGCAGCCGAGGAAGCGATCGGTGTGCACGACCGGGCTCGCTGCGCGCAACTCGTCCCAGATCGGGAAGGGATCTTCCGTCCATTGCGGATCGGTGTGGTCAAAATCGTTGACCCAGTCGGTCACGGGCGGATGGGCGGCGGGTTGGCTGACGTCGGACATCTCGGAATCCCTTGGATTTTGTGTTCGCTGAAGGCACGCAAACGAGCGGAAGCCGCGCTACTCCTCGATCACATCGATTGCGATTTCCGGGCAATTGGACTTGGCGAGCCAGGCCTTGTCTTCGAGACCCGGGGGAACGGTGCCGTCCCCGGCCTCATGGGCGTTGCCGTATTCGTCAAGCTCGAACAGTTCCGGCGCGAGCGCCTTGCAGCGCGCGTGGCCCTGGCATTTGTCGGGATCGACGCGAACCCTCAGTCGCTCTGTCATTGCGGCTTCCTCGGTCGTATGGGCGCGGTCGTAAGGACGTCGCGCGTTCCTCTGGTCAATTTTATCGGCGGCGTTAGTCGCCGGCTTTAAGTTATATCCTATTACATTCGCGGCAGGCTTCCCCTGTCAAGCGCAAACTTATAGACTCCGCGCAACATGCGCTCACAACTTGCCCGCAAGCCGCAGAATACCTACCACCACGGCGATCTCCGCGACGCCTTGATCAAGGCCGCGCTGCGCGAAGCCGAGCAGGGCGGGGTGGAGGCGATCAGCATCAAGGCGCTGGCAAAACAGCTCGGCGTCTCGCAGCCGGCGCCGTACCGGCATTTCGCCGATCGCGATGCGCTGCTAACGGCGGTGACGGCGGAGGCGTTCCGGCAGCTTAGTGCACTTCTACGCGAGGCAATGGCGAAGCCGTCGAAGCAATCAAAGCTGTCGCGGCTGGCACAGGCGACGCTCGATTTCGGCCTGCGCCGCAACGGCATCTATCGCCTGATGTTTGCTTCCCGCACCGTGTCATGTGCGGCCAAGGGCAGCGAGCTGCACGACGCCACGCGCGAAACTTTTGGGCTTGTGATCGAAGCGTTGGAAGCGCCCGCAGTCGGTTTCTTGCGCGAGCGGCAAGCGCTCAAGATCTGGGCGGCGCTGCACGGCGTCGTGATGCTCGCCGAGCAGGGCCTGTTCACCGGCGAGGCCGCGCATGCCACGCGCGAGGATCTGGTCGAGGATTTCGTCAACGAGACGAAGGCGGCGCTGGCAGCTGCGATCAAGGACGCACGTCGCAAGGAAAAGGTCCGGGCCTAAGTCCTCGCCTTGAGCAGCTTCATCAGCTTCTGCACCGCGCTGTCAGGCGTGGTGACGACGGGACGCCGAGTCGCCTCCGCAACCAGCGGCGCCGTGGCCGCGATGCTGAACTGCGCCAGCGCGATGACGTCGCAGTCGCGCAAGCCCTTTGACGCTTCTGCGATGAGCCGGTCGTGAGTAGCGCGGTCGCCGCGATCGAGCGCGGCCAGCGCGCCCTCAGCGAGCTTCGGTACGACCTGGACGGAGGCGGGGAATTCCGGCGGCATCGAGGCCAGCGTCGGCGGGAAGGTCGAGAGCAGGCCGATCCGCTTGCCCATCGTCACGGCCTGGTCGATCATGGCTTCGTTCGGCTTGAGCACCGGCATCGGTGCATGCGCGGCCGCGACCGCCTCGATGCAGGGACCGAAGGCTGAGCAAGTGAACAGGATCGCGTCAGCTCCTGTCGCTGCCGCGTAATCGCCGAGCGCGAGGAAGCGCTCGGTCATGGTGTCGGTGAGCGCGCCATCACGCGCCAGATCCGCCGACAGGCTGTCGTCGAGCAGGTTCATCAGCCGCGCTTGCGGCCAGTCCTTTGCGAAGGCGGCCTCGATCGGAACGATGGAATGCTTGAGGGCGTGGATCAGAGCGATGCGACGAGGCGTTGTCATTGAGCGTGTCTACCTGTCTCGTGCCCCGGCTCTGCGCGGCAGCGTTGCACGCTGCAGCGCGTCCGGGACACGAGCGATGTTTACTTGAAAGGCACCGCGTACATCAAGCCGCCCTTGCTCCAGAGGCCGTTGAGGCCGCGTTCGAGCTTGAGCGGGCTTGCCTTGCCGACGTTGCGCTCGAAAATCTCGCCGTAATTGCCGGTGGCCTTGATCGCCGTGACTATCCATTTGTTGTCGAGCCCAAGCCGCGAGCCGAGATCGCCGGAGGCACCGAGCAGGCGCTGCACTGCGGGCGTCTGCGACTTCGCCATCTCATCGACATTGGTTTGCGTGACGCCGAGCTCCTCGGCCTCGATCAGGCCGTAATGCAGCCAGGTGATGATGTCGCTCCAGACTTCGTCGCCGTTGCGGGTGAAGGGCCCGAGCGGCTCCTTGCTGATGGTCTGCGGCAGCACGACGTAGTCCGCCGCGTTCGGCGCAGCCGTCGTCACGGCACCCGCGAGCGCGGAGGCGTCCTGGGTCATGGCATCGCAGCGGCCGCCGAAAAAGGTCTGATACATGGTATCGACGCGGTCGAACACCAGCGGCTTCCAGTCGATGCCGTTGGCGCGACCGTAATCGCCAAGCGTGACTTCATGCGTGGTGCCCTGCGCGACGCAGACGGTGGCGCCCTTGAGGTCCTTCAGCTCCTTCACGCCGAGGTCCTTCTTCACCACAAAACCCTGACCGTCGTAGAAGTTGATCGGACCCTGGCGCAGGCCCAGAGTCACGCCGCGCAAATAGGTCTGTGTCGAGTTGCGGTAGAGCACGTCGATCTCGCCCGATTGCAGCGCTGTGAAGCGGTTCTGCGCGGTCAGCGAGACGTAGCGCACCTTGTTGGCATCGCCGAGCACGCCGGCCGCCAGTGCGCGGCAATAGTCGACGTCGAGGCCTTTGTAATTGCCCTGCGAGTCCGGCGCGGAAAAGCCGGCAAAACCGGCGCTGACGCCGCAAATCAGCGTGCCACGGCTCTTCACCGTGTCGAGCGTCGCGGCGGACGCGATAACCGTCGATGCCGCGAGCACACCTGCCGCGATAGCCACTTTCCTTATCATGCTACTCTCCCCTCAGTGATTGACACTACGCAACACGTTGTCGACGGCTGTGCCGAGCTTGTCGACGATCAGATCGATCTCGTCAGCCGACGTGATATAGGGCGGCGCCAGCAGCACGTGGTCGCCGCGAGCGCCATCCACGGTGCCGCCGCCGGGATAGCAGCCGAGCCCGTTGGCAAAGGCCTCCGCCTTGATTTTCTGGTTCAGCTTCAGCGCCGGATCGAACGAGGTTCGCGTCGCGCGATCGGAGACGAGCTCGATCGCCCAGAACAGCCCGCGGCCCCGGATATCCCCGACATGGCGGTGATTGCCGAAGCGCTCGGTGAGCCGCTGCTCGAGCTGCTTGCCGCGCTCCTTGACCCGATCAAGCAGGCCGTCCTCGCGGATCACGTTTTGCACCTCGAGCGCGGCTGCGCAGGCGAGGGGATGCGCCAGATAAGTATGGCCGTGCTGGAACGCGCCTGAGCCTGAGCGGATGGTGTCGATGATCTTGCCACTCGCAAGCATCGCGCCGATCGGCTGATAGCCGCCGCCGAGACCCTTTGCGATCGCCTGGAGGTCGGGGGCGACGCCTTCCTGCTGCCAGGCGTGCGTGGTGCCGGTGCGGCCCATGCCGCACATGACCTCGTCGAGGATGAGCAGCGCACCATGCCGGTCGCAGATCTCGCGCACCGCTCTGAAGTAGCCGTCCGGCGCCGTCACGGCGCCGGCGGTCGCGCCGACAACGGGCTCGGCGAGGAATGCCGCAACCGTGTCCGGGCCAAGCCGCTGGAACTCGGCTTCGAGCTCGGCCGCAAGCCGCGCCACGAACTGCGCATCCGACTCACCCTCGCGCTTCTCGTGATAGGCAAAGGCTGGCGTGACATGGCTGAAGGCGGCCGACAGCAGCGGCGCATAGGGCGCGCGCCGCCAGGCATTGCCGCCGGCCGCGAGCGCGCCGAGCGTGTTGCCGTGATAGCTCTGCCGTCGTGCGATAAAGTGCTGCCGTTGCGGCTCGCCGCGCTCGATGAAATATTGCCGCGCGAGCTTGATGCTGGCTTCGATCGCCTCCGATCCGCCGCTGACGAAATAAGCATAGTCCAGACCGCCGGGCTCGTGACCGACCAGCGTCTCGGCAAGCCGCTCCGCCGGCTCGGAGGAGAAGAAGGCCGTGTGCGCATAGGCCAGCGTCGAGGCTTGCTTCGCCATCGCCGCGATCACGCGCGGATGCTGGTGGCCGAGGCAGGAGACCGCCGCGCCGCCGGAGGCATCGATCACGCGGCGCCCGTCCTCGGCAAAGAGATAAACGCCTTCGCCGCCGATCGCCTTGGGCGGCGTTTCGCGCAACGAACGATGCAGCACGCGGCTGGTGCGGGTGCTCATGGGTCAACCTTTCTCTGAGACGTAGGTGGCGGCCGCAGCGAGCCGCGCCTCGGTATCCTGAAGGCGTTTCTTCGCGGCCGTGCCGCCGAGCGAGAACGTCACCGCCGCCAGCGACTGCGCAATTGCGAGCGCGCCGGTAAGACTTGGGAAGAAGCCGGGCGAGGAGGCGGCTTCGAACAACAACACGTGGTCGGCGCCCTCGGCCATCGGCGCCGAGAGGCTATCAGCGATCGCAATCAGCGTTGCGCCCGCGCGATAGGCGGCCTGCGCGACGCGGACGCTCGCATGGGTATAGGGCAGGAAGCCGATGACGATGATGGCCTCGCCGGGCCGGAATGCGCCAAGGTCGAGATCGTCCGGGCCGGACGTGCCGACGATCTGCACCTGTTCGGGGCGGAACAGCCGCAGTTCGTAGTTCAGCAATTCCGCCACGCTGCGGCAGCTTCGATAACCGGTGATCCAGATCCGCTTGGCATCATGCAACGCACGGGCTGCTTCCACGATCGCGTGCGCGGAGATGCGCGGAAGCCCGGCGGCTTCGGCCTCGAGCTTGTCGGTGACGAGCGCGACATCGGCGTGCGGACCGTGGCGGCGGCTCTTGGCGCGGCCGGAGAACGGCGAGGTCTGCGACGGCCGCCGTGCCTCGGTCAGCGCCGCGCGCAAATCATCCCAGCCGGAATAGCCGATCGCCTTTGCAAGCCGCGTGAACGCGGCGGGATCGGCGCCGGCTTCCGCCGCGAGATCGCGCATCGAACGGGTGGTGGCGTCGTAATCATTGGCCGCGACGAAACGTCCGACCTCCTGCAGCCGCATCGGAAGCGATGGCAATGCAATGCGCAGTTCGCTCAGCGGCGAAGATTTCGCGGGCTCGGCCATGAAACATTTGTTGCACGAATTGGCGATTGATGCAACAGTTGACGTGCGCTGCCGGAAATCGCTGTTTTCGAGAAGGATTTTTGTGCTGTGACATCAGATGATCCCAGGCCGCCGCCCCGCCGCCGCTTCCTCGCCGCGCTGGGGCACGGCGAGCTGAAAGGCCTGTTCTGGCAGGTGCTGGTGGTCGGGATCGCGGTCGCGGTCCTCGTCTTCCTCTGGTCCAACACCGTCACGAATCTCTCGGCCCGTCGCATCACCACCGGCTTTGCCTTTCTCGGCCGCGAGGCCGGGATGCCGATCGCCGACAGCCTGCTCGCCTACAATCCAAGGGATTCTTACCTCTGGGCCTTCGTCGTCGGCGTCGCCAACACCTTGCGCGTCGCCGTCATAGGCATCGTGCTTGCGACCATTCTTGGCACACTGATCGGCATCTCGCGGCTGTCGGCCAACTGGCTGCTCTCCCGATTCGCCGCCGTCTATGTCGAGGTGCTGCGCGACATTCCGCTGCTGCTCCAACTGCTGTTCTGGTATGTGCTGATGCAGGCGCTGCCGGCCGCGCGCGCCGCGTGGCGGCCGATCGAGGGCGTGTTCTTGTCCAATCGCGGCCTGATCCTGCCGGCGGTTCCGATCGAGTCGCCACAGCTTTGGGTGCTCGCCATAGCCGTGCTGGGCGTAGCCGTGTTCTATCTCATTCAGCGGTGGCTGATCGCGCAGCAGATGCGTGACGGCAAGCCGCGGCCGGCGTGGCCCTTTGCGCTCGGCCTCATCGTCATGCTGCCGGTGCTGGTGTCGTGGCTTCTCGGCGTGTCCTGGACGATCGAATGGCCCGAGTTGCGCGGCTTCAACTTCATCGGCGGGCTGACGCTCTCGCCTGAGTATTTTGCATTGCTGATCGCGCTCGTGACCTACACCTCGGCCTTCATCGCCGAGATCGTGCGCAGCGGCATCCAATCGGTGCCGCGCGGCCAGTGGGACGCCGCCAACGCTCTCGGCCTGCGCCGCAGCTTCATGCTGCGGCAGATCATCCTGCCGCAAGCCCTTCGCGTCATCGTGCCGCCCATGACCAGCCAATATCTCAATCTGACCAAGAACTCGTCGCTCGCGGTCGCGATCGGTTACCAGGACGTGGTCTCGGTCGCCAACACCACGCTGAACCAGACCGGGCAGGCGATCGAGGCGATCGCGCTGATCATGGCCGTCTTCCTCACAATCAGCCTCGGCATCAGCTTCTTCATGAACTGGTACAATGCGCGCATCGCGCTGGTGGAGCGCTGAGCATGACGGCGATCACCGATATGCCCGAAGTGCCGCGCGCCGCTCGCCGCCCGCAAATCGGCAATCCGGTGCTACATTGGCTCCGCACTAATCTGTTCTCGTCGATCCCAAACGGCATCATCTCGATCGTGCTGCTGGCGATCCTTGTGAAGGGCGTCGTCGGCTTCGGACAATGGGGCATTGCGAACGCGGTCTGGCTGACGCCGGCGAACGACTCCAGCGCCTGCCGTGCCGTGCGCGGCCTTGGGGCCTGCTGGGCGATCATTCCCGAAAAATACCGCTTCATCCTGTTCGGCACCTATCCGTTCGACGAACAGTGGCGACCGGCGCTGTCGGTCGTGCTGTTCATCGCGCTTTTCTATCTGTCCTCACGCCGCGCCTTTTGGCGGCGCGAACTCGCTCTTCTCTGGATCGGGCTGCTCGCGCTGATCAGCGTGTTGATGTGGGGCGGCGTGTTCGGCTTGTCGTTCGTCTCGCAGGACCGTTGGGGTGGCTTGCCGGTGACTCTGATTTTGGCGACGTTCGGATTGGCGTTTGGCTTCCCGCTCGGCATCCTCGTAGCGCTCGGCCGCCGTTCAAAGCTGCCGGCGATCCGCTCTCTCTCGGTGCTCTATGTCGAGCTGATCCGCGGCGTACCGCTGGTCAGCCTGTTGTTCATGGCGAGCGTGATGTTTCCGCTGTTCATGCCTGCTGGATTCAACGTCGACAAACTGCTACGCGCGCAGATCGCGATCATCCTGTTCGCGGGCGCTTATCTCGCCGAAGTCATCCGCGGCGGCCTCCAGGCCGTGCCGCGCGGGCAATATGAGGCGGCGGACGCATTGGGTCTGTCCTACTGGCGCAAGCACCGGCTGATCATTCTGCCGCAGGCGATCCGCCATGTCATCCCGCCGCTGGTCAACACCTTCATCGCCTTCTTCAAGGACACCAGCCTTGTTCTGATCATCGGCATCTTCGACCTGCTCACGACGGCCAAGACCGCGATCATCGATCCCGGCTGGCAGCAGTTTTCGGTCGAGGTCTACATCTTCGTCGCCGCGATCTATTTTGTCTTCTGCTTTGCGATGTCGCGCTACAGCCGCAGTCTGGAAGCGACGAGCGGAAGGTGAGGTCTTAGCCTCCCCCCGAAAGAGCGGGGCGAGGGAGCGCACCGAGTGCGTGGCGTAATGATTGCGTTACTTCTTCACCCGCGGATCAATCGGCGTGGTCCCGCGCAGGTCCAGAATGTCCTCCAGCGCCTTCGCGCCCGCAATCACCTGTGCATCTGCGCGCGGCGCGCCGACCACCTGTACGCCGACCGGAAGGCCCGACGCCGTGAAGCCGCATGGCAGTGACAGCGCCGGACAGCAGGCTAGCGTAATGGCGTAGACGATGCCGAGCCATTCGACGTAGTTGTCGAACCTCTTGCCGGCGCATTCCGCGACATAACGGTTTTCGATCGGGAAGGGCGGCACGATCGTGGTCGGCACCAGCAAGAGATCGTAAGTCCTAAAGAACTCGATCGCGCGCGCGGTCATGCCGACGCGCTGCGCCTCGGCGCGTTCGAGCTTCTCGACCGTCAGCTTGAGGCCTTCCTCGATGTTCCAGATCACCTCGGGCTTGAGCAGGTTGCGCTTGGTTCGCAGCAGATTGGCCTTGCTGATCGCAAAATCGAACGCGCGCAGCACGTGGAAGCATTCATGCGCCTCGCGCCAATCGGGATGCGCTTCCTCGACGATGGCGCCGGCTTCGGCGAAGCGCTCCGCCGCCTTGCGCGTGATCGCCTTCACTTCGGGATCGACCGGCGTGATGCCGAGGTCGGGAGAATAGGCGATGCGCTTCGGCTTCTTGCCCGAGCGCGCGGCCGACAGGAACGAGGTCGCAGGCGCCGGCAGCGACAGCGGATCGTCCGCGTAGTCGCCGCTCATGGCGTCGAGCAGCAGCGCAAGGTCTTCGACATTGCGCGCCATCGGGCCCAAGACGCCGAGATTGCGGTCGATGCCGGCTTTCGGCGTGTGCGCGACGCGGCCGATGCTCGGGCGCATACCGGCGATACCGCAGAAGCTCGCGGGGCTGCGCAAGCTGCCGCCCATGTCCGAGCCCTGCGCGAGCCAGGCCATGCCGGTGGCGAGCGCCACTGCGGCGCCCCCGGAGGAGCCCGCCGCGGATTTCGTCGTATCCCAGGGATTGAGCGTCGCGCCGAACACCTCGTTGAAAGTGTTGGCGCCGGCGCCGAATTCCGGCGTGTTGGACTTTGCGTAGATCACGGCGCCATTGGCTTCGAGGTTTTCGACAACGATGTCGGACTTCGCGGGAACGTTGTCCTTGAAGATCGGCGAACCCTGCGTGGTCAGCACACCGGCGACGTCGGTCAGGTCCTTGATCGGCATCGGCAGGCCCGCGAGCAGGCCGCGCGCACCGGCCGGCTTCTGCATCAGCGCCTTGGCGCTATCCCGTGCGCGATCGAAGCATAGCGTCGGCAGCGCATTGACCTTGCCGTCGACCTCGCTGATGCGCTTCTCCAGAACGTCCAGAAGCTCGAGCGGAGAGACGACGCCGGAACGCAGCTTGCCGACGAGGTCGCATGCGGTTTCGCGGATCAGCTCTTGAGACAACTATTTTACTCCTGTGCTTGTTCTATCGTCATAGCGAGCGCAGAGAAGCAATCCAGTCTGTGGCCGCGGGGGGCATCTCTGGATTGCTTCGCTGCGCTCGCAATGACGAGGATAGACTCTAACCCCACCCGGCGCTGATGCCGCCATCAACCGTATAGATCACGCCCGACGTGTAGCCGGCGCGATCCGACGCCAGGAACGCCATAAGGTCGCCGATCTCGCGCGCATGCGCGGGCCGGCCAAGTGGCAGGCTCTTCTGGAATTCCTTGTAGCGGGTCTCGTCGCCGAACTGATGCTTGGCCCGCGTCTTGAGCAGGGTGACATGGCGGTCGGTGCCGACCGGGCCGGGATTGATGCCGACCACGCGGATGTTGTCGGCGAGGCTCTTGCCCCCGAGCGCGCGGGTGAACGCCATCAGCGCGGCATTGCCGGCGCTGCCGCAGATGTAATTGGCGTCGAATTTTTCGCCGGCCGCGCCGATGTCGTTGACGATCACGCCGCCGCCCTTGGCCTTCATCTGCGCGTAGATCTGCCGCGTGAGGTTGATGTAGCCGAACACTTTCAATTCCCAAGCGTGGCGCCACGTGGCCTCGTCGATCTTGTCGATCGAGCCGCCAGGGATGTCGCCGGCATTGTTGACGAGGACGTCGATGTCAGCGGCTTCTTTGGCGAGCCGCGCCAAATCCTCGGTCTTGCGCAGGTCGACGATGCTCGTCGCGGCATCGATCTGGTGCGCGGAGCGCAAGCGGTCGGCCAGCGCCTTGAGCTGCTCGCCGTTGCGGGCGGCGAGCAGGAGATGCGCGCCTTCCTCGGCGAATGCTTCGGCGGCGGCTGCGCCGATACCCTTGGACGCGCCCGTGATCAGGACGCGCTTGCCACGCAGATGCAGATCCATGGGGTGTACTCGCTCGGTGGGAACTAAATGAAATCAGTAGGCGGTAGGCCGCGCCACGGTCAACATTGCAGTGCAGCGTTGCACTGCTGCCGACTTTGGTCCATTGCAGTGCGGTCAAAAAGGCGGCGGCTGCCGGACCAAGCAAGGACGTTCTCGATGAGCAAGAAGCAATACCGGATCGCGGTCATTCCCGGCGACGGCATCGGCAAGGAAGTGATGCCCGAGGGCCTGCGCGTTTTGGAGGCAGCGGCGAAGAAGCACGGCGTGTCCCTGCATTTCGACCATTTCGACTTCTCGTCCTGGGACTATTACGAGAAGCACGGCCAGATGATGCCGGACGATTGGAAGGAAAAGATCGGAAAGCATGATGCGATCTATTTCGGCGCGGTCGGCTGGCCGGCCAAGATTCCCGATCACGTCTCGCTGTGGGGCTCGCTGATCAAATTCCGCCGCGAGTTCGACCAGTATGTGAACCTGCGCCCCGTGCGGCTGATGCCCGGCGTGCCGTCGCCCCTGGCGAACCGCAAGCCCGGCGATATCGATTTCTGGGTGGTGCGCGAGAACACCGAAGGTGAGTATTCCTCCGTCGGCGGCCGCATGTTCCCGGACACTGACCGCGAGTTCGTCACCCAGCAGACCGTGATGACCCGCGTGGGCGTCGACCGCATCCTGAAATTCGCATTCGAGCTCGCGCAGTCGCGGCCGAAGAAGCACCTGACCTCGGCGACGAAGTCGAACGGCATCTCCATCACCATGCCCTATTGGGACGAGCGTGTGGAGGCGATGGCCAAGAAGTTTCCGGGCGTGAAGTGGGACAAGTACCACATCGACATTCTGACGGCGAACTTCGTGCTGCATCCGGACTGGTTCGACGTCGTGGTCGGCTCGAATCTGTTCGGCGACATCCTCTCGGACCTCGGCCCCGCCTGCACCGGCACCATCGGCATCGCGCCGTCCGGCAACATCAACCCCGAGGGCAATTTCCCGTCGGTGTTTGAACCCGTGCACGGCTCGGCGCCCGATATCGCGGGGCAGGGCATCGCCAACCCGATCGGCGCAATCTGGTCGGGTGCGATGATGTTCGAGCATCTCGGCGAGAAGGAAGCCGGCAAGTCGATCGTCGATGCGATCGAGCGCACGCTGGCTGAGCGTACGCTGCGCACGAAGGACCTCGGTGGTAACGCCGATACGACGGCGTGTGGTAAAGCGGTCGCGGATATGGTGGATTAAGCCGAGCTGCTAGCGAGAGTTAGCTCCGCCATTGCGGCACGCTCAATTGTCGTCCCGGCGAAGGCCGGGACCCATACCCCGAGGGGGATGTTGTAGCGTGAGCCGGTAACCGCGAGCCTTCGCCAAACGGCTTTTTGTGGTTATGGGTCCCGGCCTTCGCCGGGACGACCAATGTTGCTATGTCCCGGTGCCGCTTAGCCCGCGATCTTCTCGATCGCCGCCTGATCCAGCCCGAACTTCTTCCCGGCCTCGATAATCTCCTGCCAGGTGGTTGGATCGACCTGAATGCCCTCAGCGAGGCGCTTCTTCTTCGTCTCGCGCTCGGGCTCGCCGGCGATCCTGACCTTGTCAACGCCGGGGGCGGGCGGCGAGCCGGTGTGCCAGGCGACGAAGCTCTCGGCTTCGCGCGCGAGATTCTCGCCGGTGCCAAGCTTGTTCGGATCGATGACGATCGAGAGCATGCCGTTGAGGACGTTGTACTTGCCGTCGGACGGGCCCTTGACCACCTGTCCGCCGGAGAGCGCGCCGCCGAGGATTTCGCACACCAGCGCCAGCCCCGAACCCTTGTGCTCGCCGAACGGCAGGATGGCGCCGTGCGGCGGGATCACGGTGTAGCGTGGGTTGGTGGTGGGCTTGCCTTCATTGTCGATGATGGTGCCGGGCTCGAGCTCGACGCCCTTGTTGTGAGCGACGCGCGTCTTGCCTTGCGCGATCTTGCTGGTCGCGAGATCGAGCACGATCGGGTCCTTGCCTCTGCGGGGAATGCCGACGCAGAACGGGTTGGTGCCATGGCGCGCATCGCTGCCGCCCCAGGGCGCCACGATCGGGCGCGAGATCACGTTGACGAAGTGGATCGAGACCAACCCGTGGTCAATGCACTGCTCGGCCCAATGCCCGATCCGGCCGATGTGGTGCGAGTTGGAGAGACCGACGAGGCACACGCCGTTGCGCTTGGCGCGCTCTGCCGCCAGCTCCATCGCTTCATGGCCGATCACCTGGCCGTAGCCGGTGAGGCCGTCGAGGGTGAGAAGCGGGCCGGTGTCGAGCACGATCTTGACGTGCTGGTTCACGGCTAGGCCGCCCGTGGTGACGCTTTGGACATAGCGCGGGATCATACCGACGCCGTGCGAATCGTGCCCCTTGAGATTGGCCTCGACGAGGTTGGTGGATACGAGCTCGGCCTCGCGGTCCGTGGAGCCGCCAGCCTTGACGATGGCGCGGACGACGTTGGTGAGCGGCTCTGCCTTGATGGTGCGATAATCAGCCATTGTTGTTTTTCTTATCCTTTCACGATCCGGCGGCAGTGGACCCAGGCCGCCTCAATCAGGTTCTCGCTCGCCTCCGGCGTCCGGAACGCCGAATGCGCCGACAGCGTCACGTTGGGCAGCTTGGTCAGCGGGTGATCGCCGGGCAGGGGCTCGGTGTTGAAGACGTCGAGGCCGGCATGGCGGATGTGGCCCGACTTCAGCGCGTCGATCATCGCAGCCTCGTCGACGACGGCGGCGCGCGCAGTGTTGATGAGGATGATTCCGGGCTTCATCGCAAAAATCTTCTCGCGGGTGATCATGCCGCGGGTCTCGTCGTTGAGCAGCAGATGCAGCGACACCACGTCACTCTTCGCCAGCACTGTGTCGAGATCGGTGAACGTCACGCCCGGATGGCTCTTCGGCGAGCGATTCCAGGCAATCACCTTCATGCCGCTGCCAGATGCAATGCGGGCGACCTCGGCGGCGATACCACCGAATCCGATCAGGCCCAGCGTCTTGCCAGTGAGCTGCATGCCGTCCTCGCGCAGCCAGTTGCCGCCGCGCATCTCGCGATCCATCATCGCGATGACGCGGGCCGAGGCCCACATCAGTGCGATGGCCGATTCCGCCACAGCGGTGTCGCCATAGCCCTTGATCAGATGCACGGAGATGCCGAGCTCGGCGAGTTCTTCCGGATTCATATAGCTGCGCGCGCCGGTGCCGAGGAACACGACGTGCTTGAGGCCTGCGCATTGCTTCGCGACCTCGGTCGGCAGCGCGGTGTGGTCGACGATCGCGATCTCTGCGCCGTCGAGGATTTCGGGATACTGCTCAGGCTTGATGTCGGGATCCCTGTGGATCCGCACCTTGGGATCGCCAGGCTTCTCCAGCCCCTCCATGATCACGGCGAGGGCTTCGTTGGCGTCGACGAAAACTCCGCGCATGACGCTCTCCGATCAGGATGCGACGCCGGCGATCGCCAGCACGGTGTGCATCAGCACGTTGGTGCCCGCGGCGCAGTCGGGTTGCGTCGCGTCCTCCAGCTCGTTGTGGCTGATGCCGTCCTTGCAAGGCACGAACACCATCGCCGCCGGCATGATGGTGTTGAGGTTGCAGGCGTCGTGGCCCGCGCCGGAGGTGATGCGGCGAGAGGAATAGCCAAGCGTCGTCGCCGCGTTCTCGACCGCTGCAATGAGCTTCGGATCGAAATGCGTCGGCGGCTTGCGCCAGACCAGATCAATCTTCACCTCGACCTTGCGGCGCGCTGCGACCTCAGCGATTGCTGCACGAAGATCGCGATCGAGAGCGTCCATGATCGCGCCATCCGCGCTGCGGCAATCCATGGTGAAAGCGATCTCGCCGGGAATGACATTGCGCGAGGGATTTGCGATCACGGCCTCGCCGATGGTGCCGACCGCCTTCGGTCCGTGCTTCTTTGCGGTGGCTTCCATCGCCAGCACGATCTCCGACAACGTCGCCAGCGCATCGCGCCGCAGCGGCATCGGGGTTGAGCCCGCATGGCTCTCAAAGCCGGAAATCTTGCCGTCGTACCACAGCACGCCCTGGCCGGAATCGACCACACCGATGGTCTTGCCTTCGGCTTCCAGGATCGGGCCCTGCTCGATGTGCAGCTCGACGAAGCAGCCGAGCTTCTGAAAGCCGACCGGCTTGTCGCCGCGATAGCCGATGCCGTCGAGCGCCTGACCTACGGTCGTGCCCTCGACGTCCTTGCGCGACAGGATGTCGTCGGTGGTGAAATCGCCGACATAAGCCGCGGAGGCCATCATCGCGGGCGCAAAGCGAGAGCCTTCTTCATTGGTCCAGTTGACAACGCAGATCGGCGCCTCGGTCTCGATGCCGGCGTCGTTCAGTGTGCGGATCACTTCGAGCGCGCCGAGCGTTCCCAGGATGCCGTCATATTTGCCGCCGGTCGGCTGGGTGTCGAGATGCGAGCCGATGCCGACGGGCGGCTTCGACATGTCGCGGCCCTTGCGCAGGCCGAACTGTGATCCGAGCGCATCGACATGATACGCGAGCCCGGCGTCCTCGCAGGCCTTGCGGAACCAGTCGCGCACCTGCTTGTCTTCGCTGCTCAGCGTCAGCCGCCGTACGCCGCCTTTGGCCGTCGCGCCGAATTGCGCGGTCTCGTGGATGGAGCCCCAGAGGCGGGCGGAATCGATCTGCAGGTTGGTCGCGGCTCGGCTCATGCGGTCGTTCTCTCGATTGTCCGGCGCCTGTTTCAATGACGCGCCAGCGCCGGCGCGTCAACCGCGAGGCTGCTCTGCGCAATCTGACATGCAAGCTCGGCGACGCGCTCCACTGCAACGACGTCGGGCGAGGCGAGCCAGCTCGCGGTGAATGTCAGCGGCGCGATTTCCAGATCGGTGTCGAGCAGTTGTAGCCGCCCATCGGCGAGCTCGTTCTCGACGATCGCATCGGGGATCACGGCGATGCCGAGCCCCTCGACCGCCATGTGGATGACGGTCGCGAGCGACGCGGACGCGTGCAGCCGGATCGGCGGGAGCTCCGGCCGGTCGAACACCTCGCGCACGACCTCGTAGGGCCTGGTCTTGCGCGGGAAGGTAATGATCGGAAACCGGGCCAGCTCCGCCCGCGTTACCGGGCCGTGGCCGAGCCCGAGCGAGGGGCTTGCGAGAAAGCCGATCGGATAATCGGCGAGCACGCGGTTGTGTACGCCGGAGGCCGACAGCGGTCCAACGACGAAGGCCAACTCGATCTCCTGCGCGAGCAGGCGCGCGGTGAGGTTCGGCGTGATGTCGACTTCGATCTCCAGCGACAGGTTCGGATAGACCTCGTTCATGCTCTTCACGAGACGCGGCAGCCAGGTGTGCACGATGGTCTCGGCGACGCCGAGCCGCATCACCCCGCGCATGGCTGAGCGATCGCCGACCTCGGCCATCATCTGAGCGCGCAGGCCGATCAGCTTCTCCGCGTAGACCATCATCTGCCGGCCGCTCGGGGTCGGCGAGGCGACGCGATGATCCCGATTCAGGAGCTTCACGCCCATCTCGCGTTCAAGCTGGGCGATGCGCTGGGAGATCGCCGGCTGGGTCGTATTGAGCCGTGCTGCGGCGCCGCGAAAGCTGCCGAGCTTCACAACCCAGAGGAACGTCTCGATCGATCTAAAGTCTAACATTGGAAGGATTTTCCCGATCGATAAATTAAATTTATCAATCTTGATTAGAAAGGAAGATTAGACTTTATAGCACGCTTGGTGTTGGCTTGTCTTTGTCGAGTTTATAGGCAGGTCGATCACATGACTGTTTTGGTGGCAGCGCAGCAAACTGAAGCACCCGACGCCCTCCCGAGCCGCCAGGCGCGGCTCGCCTTCCGTGGCGGCCAGGTTGGTTCCACCGCGGGTGTCGCCCCCGGCTTCGTCCAGGGCAATCTGGCGATCCTGCCTGCGGAATACGCCAGCGCCTTTCACCGCTTCTGCCAGCTCAATCCGAAACCGTGCCCGATCATCGGCATGTCCGACGTCGGCAGCCCGCACATCCCCGCGCTCGGCGCCGATCTCGACATCCGCACCGACGTGCCGCGCTATCGCGTCTGGCGCGACGGCGAAGTCGTGGACGAGCCGACCGACGTGACCAAGCATTGGCGCGATGATCTCGTGACCTTCGTGCTCGGCTGCTCGTTCTCGTTCGAAGAGGCGCTGCTCGACGAGGGCATGCCGATCCGTCACATCGAGCAGAACGTGCGGGTGCCGATGTACCGCACCAACATTGCTTGCGGCGAGGCCGGCCCGTTCGCCGGCCCTATGGTGGTGTCGATGCGTCCGTTCAAGCCGGCCGATGCGATCCGCGCGGTGCAGATCACCTCGCGCTATCCCGCCGTGCACGGCGCACCCGTGCATCTCGGTCACCCGCACCTGATCGGCATCAAGGACATCGCCAAGCCCGACTATGGTGATCCCGTACCGGTCGCCGAGGACGAGATTCCGGTGTTCTGGGCCTGCGGCGTCACGCCGCAATCGGTCATCAACGCCGCCAAGCTACCGTTCGCGATCACGCATTCGCCCGGCCTGATGCTCGTGACGGATCTGAAGAACAGGACCATGGCCGTGATTTAGTGGGCAGCATTTGCTGCTTCTTCAGGCTTTACGCTATCCACCAATCGCTTCATTCGATACGCACAAAATTCAGTAACAGGGGACTTTGCCCATGACGATCACTCGCCGCGACGTTCTGCTCGGAGCCACCGCCACCGCCGCGCTGATGCCGCTAGCCGCGCGCGCGCAGACTAGCGAAGTGGTGATCGGTGCCACCTATCCATTGTCGGGCTCCGGCGCCCAGGTGGGTGTCGATGCGCAACGGGCGTTCGAGACCGCGATCGATATCATCAATAACGATCAAGACTTCGACCTTCCGCTTGCAAAGGGCTTAGGCTTGCCCGGCCTCGGCGGTGCCAAGATCCGTATCGTCTATGCCGACACCCAGGGTGACCCGCAAAAGGGGCGTGCCGAAGCCGAGCGCCTGATCACGCAGGAAAAGGTCTGCGCCATCCTCGGTTCCTATCAAAGCGCGGTCGCAGTCACGATCAGCCAGATCTGCGAACGTTACCAGACTCCGTTCCTGTCGGCGGACAACTCCTCGCCGAGCCTGCATCGCCGCGGTCTGAAGTATTATTTCCGCGCCTCGCCGCATGACGAGATGTTCTCGGCCGGGATGTTCGATTTCCTCGATGCGATGAAGAAGAAGGGCGCCAAGGCCGACACGCTGGCGCTGTTCCACGAAGATACGATCTTCGGCACCGACTCCGCCAACGCGCAGACCAAGCTCGCGGCCGAGCGCGGCTACAAGATCGTTTCCGACATCAAGTACCGGGCCAATTCGCCGTCGCTTTCGGCCGAGGTGCAGCAGCTCAAGGCAGCCAATGCCGACGTGCTGATGCCCTCGAGCTACACCACCGACGGCATCCTGCTGATCAAGACCATGGCCGAGCTCGGCTACAAGCCGAACGCGATCGTGGCACAGGCCGCAGGCTTCTCCGAGAAGGCGCTTTACGACGCGGTCGGCGACAAGCTCGAGGGCGCGATCACCCGCGGCAGCTTCTCGCTCGATCTCGCCGCCAAGCGGCCGATGGTCGGCAAGATCAACGACCTGTTCAAGGCGAAGTCCGGCAAGGACCTCAACGACAACACCTCGCGGCAATTCATGGCGATGATCGTGATTGCAGACGCCATCAACCGCGCCAAGTCGACCGACGGCGAGAAGATCCGCGACGCGATGGCGGCAACCGATATCCCGGGCGAGCAGACCATCATGCCGTGGAAGCGCGTCAAGTTCGACGACATGGGCCAGAACAACGACGCCGATCCGGTGCTGCTGCAATATGTCGGCGGCAAGTTCGTCACCATCTTCCCGACGCAGGCGGCGGTTGCCGATGCGATCTGGCCGATGAAGTAAGCGATCAGGTTGCGGGCGGGGGACGAAGCAACGTGACAGCCGAGACCATTATCCAAAGCCTGGCGAGCGGCCTCCTGATGGGGCTGCTCTACGGACTGATCGCCGTCGGCCTGGCGTTGATCTTCGGCCTGATGGACGTCGTCAATTTCGCCCATGGCGAATTCCTGATGCTCGCGATGTATGTGACGTTCTTCCTGTTCACGTTCTTCGCGATCGATCCGCTGCTCGCCGCGCCCTTGGCCGCCGCGGCTTTGTTCGTGCTGGGGGCAGTGGTCTATCTCGTGGTCGTAAGGTTTGCGATGCGTGCCAAGGCCAATGTCGGCATGGTGCAGATCTTCGCGACCTTTGGCCTCGCGATCGTGATGCGCGGCCTGGCGCAGCTGTTCTTCACGGCCGATTATCGCAGCGTCCCCCAGTCATGGCTCGGCGGCAAGACGGTATCGATCGCCGGGATCTTCCTGCCCCAGCCGCAGCTCTTCGGCGCGCTGGTCGCGATCGCCGCGTTCGGCGGGCTCTACCTCTTCATCAATCGCACCGATTTCGGCCGCGCCCTGGAGGCGACCCGTGAGGATCCCGGTGCGGTGGCCCTCGTCGGCATCGACAAGAACCGCGTGTTCGCGCTCGGCTGGGGCCTTGGCGGCGCGCTGGTCGGGCTTGCCGGCGCTATCATGGCGAGCTTCTTCTACATCTATCCCGACGTCGGCGCATCCTTTGCACTGATCGCCTATGTCACGGTGGCGCTTGGCGGCTTCGGCAGCGTGTTCGGCGCCTTCGCCGGCGGTATCATCGTCGGTCTCGTCGAGGCCACCACCGCGCTCGTACTGCCGCCATCATTGAAGTCGGTCGGCATCTATGCCGTCTATCTCCTCGTGGTTTTCATCCGGCCACGCGGCCTGTTCGGATCGATGTGAGATGGACAAGAGCTTCACAGAGCGGCGCCGCCGCGAACTCCTCGTTGCAGCTTGCCTCGCGGTCGCCGCGGCGATCGTGCCGTTGTTCGTCAAGAATCCGAACGTCCAGAACATCATGATTTTGACGCTGATGTTCGGGGCGCTGTCGCAGAGCTGGAACATCCTTTCGGGCTATTGCGGGCAGATATCGCTCGGGCATGCCCTCTATTTCGGCCTGGGCGCCTATACCACCACGCTCTTGTTCACGAAGTTCGGCGTGCCGCCCTGGTTCGGTATGCTCGCCGGCGGCGTCATCTCCGCCGTGATCGCGATGGCGCTCGGCTATCCCTGCTTCCGCCTTGGTGGCCACTACTTTGCGATCGCCACCATCGTGATCGCCGAGATCGGCTTGCTGCTGATCCAGAACTGGGACTGGGCGGGTGCAGCCCTCGGCATCGAGATGCCCGTGCGCGGCGACAGCTGGCTGAAATTCCAGTTCGCCCGCAGCAAGCTGCCGTACTTCTATTTCGCGCTGGCGCTCGCCTGCATCGCCTGGATCGTCACCTGGTGGCTGGAAGATTCGAAATGGGGCTACTGGTGGCGCGCGGTGAAGGACAATCCCGATGCAGCCCAGAGCCTCGGCGTGGTCGTGTTCGATTCCAAGATGGGTGCTGCGGCTGTCTCTGCCTTCCTGGTCGCGGTCGGCGGTAGCTTCTATGCCATGTATGTTTCTTATATCGATCCCGGAAGCGTGATGGGCTTCCAGTTCTCGCTGCTGATGGCGTTGCCGGCGGTGCTGGGTGGCATCGGCACGCTGTGGGGGCCGCTGCTCGGCGCGGTAATCCTGATTCCGCTCACCGAACTGACGCGGTCCTATATCGGCGGCTCCGGCCGCGGCGTCGATCTCATCGTCTATGGCACGCTGATCGTCGTGATTGCGCTGGCGCGACCGGAAGGTCTGATCGGGCTATTCTCGCGCCGCAAGGAGACTGCGCGATGACGGCTCTCCTGGAAACCCGCGGCGTCTGGCAACGCTTTGGCGGCCTCGTCGCCAATAGCGATGTCTCGATCTCGGTCGGCCGCGGCGAGATCGTCGGCCTGATCGGTCCGAACGGGGCCGGCAAGTCGACGCTGTTCAATCTCATCGCGGGCGTCTTGCCGCCGACGCAAGGCTCGATCTGGTTCGACGGTGTGGATGTCACGGCAATGCCGGCGGCGGAACGCTGCCAGCGGGGTGTCGGGCGCACCTTCCAGGTGGTCAAGAGTTTTGAGACCATGAGCGTCATCGACAACGTTATCGTCGGTGCGCTGGTGCGCAACACGGTGATGCGCGAGGCACGCCGGAAAGCGCATGAGGTGCTGGAGTTCACCGGTCTGGCCGCCCGCGCCGACGTGCTCGCGAGCGACCTCGTGCCGGCCGAGAAGCGCCGCCTCGAAGTTGCGCGTGCGCTCGCGACCGAACCGAAACTATTGCTGCTCGACGAAGTCCTCACCGGCCTGACGCCGACCGAGGCGCAGACCGGCGTCGCGTTGGTGCGCAAGGTGCGTGATACCGGCGTCACCGTGCTGATGGTCGAGCATGTCATGGAGATCGTGATGCCGCTGGTCGACCGCGCCATCGTGCTCGACCTCGGCAAGGTGCTGGTCGAGGGCAAGCCCAACGACGTCGTCCGCGATCCCAAGGTGATCAGCGCATATCTGGGAGATCGTCATGCTGTCGGTGCATGAAGTCACGACCGCCTATCAGGGGCTGGTCGCGATCTCCGCGGTCAGCATCGAAGTTGCCAAGGGCGAGATCGTCTGCGTTGCGGGCGCCAACGGCGCGGGCAAGTCGACGCTGCTCAAATCCATCGCCGGCGCCGAGCGGCCGCGCTCGGGCACCGTGACGTTCGACGGCAAGCGCCTCGACGGCATGGCGCAGCATCACATCACGGCCACCGGTATCGCTTATGTGCCGGAGAATCGCCGCCTGTTTCCGCGCTTGTCCGTGCGCGACAATCTACGCCTCGGCAGCTATCTGTATCGCAGTGAAGCCAACCGCGAAGAGCCGCTCGATCTCGTCTTCACGTTGTTCCCGCGCCTGTCCGAGCGCCTGGAGCAGCGCGCCGAGACGCTCTCCGGCGGCGAGCAGCAGATGCTCGCAATCGGCCGCGCGCTGATGACGCGCCCGCGACTGTTGATGCTGGATGAGCCGTCGCAGGGCATCATGCCAAAGCTGGTCGACGAGATCTTCCAGGCGGTGAATCGTATCCGCGACGCCGGCATGACCGTGTTGATCGTCGAGCAGCGCATGGCCGAATGCCTGGAGATCGCCGACCGCGCCTACATCCTGCAAACCGGCCGCGTGCTGATGCAGGGCCCGGCTGCGGAGATCAGGGGCAATCCGGACGTGCGCAAGGCGTATCTCGGGCTGTAGCTGCCATGCAGTCGGTGTCATCGCCCGCCTTGTGCGCGCTTGCGCACTGGGGCGGGCGATCCAGTATTCCAGAGACGGAAGTGGGATACGGAGAGGCCGCGGCGTACTGGATTCCCCGCTTTCGCGGGGAATGACGGCGGTGAGTGAAGCAGCGCTGTCGCATCCTTCACGAGGCGGCGCCTTAATGCTCGTGTCCATGCTCTGGCAACGCCACCCCGAACACCTTCACCAGATCCGTCACCTGCTCCGGCGACAGGTACCGCGGGTTCATCCCACGCAGCAGCAGATACAGCTTCGCCGTCTCCTCCAGCTCCTCCGTCGCGAACACGGCGGCCTCCAGCGTGTCACCGGCAACCACCGGGCCGTGATTGGCGAGCAGCACCGATGAATATTTCCCCGCTAGCCCCTTGATGGCATCCGCGACCGCCAGATCACCGGGGCGGTAATACGGCACGAGCGCGGTAGCGCCGCATTTCATCAGATAATAGGCCGTCATCGGCGGCAGCACGGCGTGCGGGTCGATCTCGGGCAGCATCGAGAGCGCGACTGAATGGGTGGAGTGCAGATGCACGATCGCGCGCGCACTGCCGCGCGTGTCATAGAGCGCGGTGTGCAGCGGAACTTCCTTGGTGGGGGCATCGCCAGACACCAACCGGCCCTGCTGATCGAGCCGCGACAGCCGCGCGGGATCAAGGAAGCCGAGCGAGGCGTTGGTCGGCGTCACCAGCCAGCCACCGTCGGCGAGCTTGACGCTGATATTGCCGGAGGAGCCCGGCGTCAGCCCGCGCTCGAACAGGGACCGCCCGAAGCGGCAGATATCCTCACGCAGCCTTGTTTCATTGCTCATGGCCGTCATGTCCGCTTGTCTCACGCTTTGGCAGCGCGGCCAAGCCGTGTTATTCGAGATGACGAGCCGCCGCAAAGGCTGGCCGTCCGGGAAACGTTTGCAAGGGTAAGCCGCATGTCCGCCTCCACGTCACAAAATCAGCGCATCGCCGTCATCGGGCTCGGCTCGATGGGCTTTGGCATGGCGACTTCGCTGAAGCGTGCAGGCCATGCCGTCACCGGCTGCGACGTCTCGACTGACGCAGTGGCGCGCTTTGTGACCGATGGCGGCGCGGGCGCCAAGACGCCTGCCGAAGGCGCCAAGGACGCCGATATCGTCGTCAGCGTCGTCGTCAATGCTGCGCAGACCGAAACCATCCTGTTCGGCAAGGACGGCGCGGCCGAGACCATGCCGAAGGACAGCGTGTTCGTGTCGTCCGCCACCATGGATCCCGATGTGGCGCGACGTCTCGCCAAGCAATTGGAGGCGACCGGCCGGCATTACCTCGACGCGCCGATCTCCGGCGGCGCGCAACGCGCGGCGCAAGGCGAATTGACGATCCTCGCCTCCGGCAGTCGCGCCGCGTTCGCAAAGGCGCGGCCCGCACTCGATGCGATGGCCGCGAAACTCTACGAGCTCGGCGATGCTGCGGGGCAGGGTGCCGCGTTCAAGATGATCAACCAGCTGCTGGCCGGCGTGCACATCGCCGCCGCATCGGAAGCAATTGCGTTTGCCGCCAAGCAGGGCCTCGACATCCGCAAGGTCTATGAGGTGATCACGGCGTCTGCCGGCAATTCCTGGATGTTCGAGAATCGCATGCCGCATGTGCTCGACGGCGATTACACTCCGCGCAGCGCCGTCGAGATTTTCGTCAAGGACCTCGGCATTATTCAGGATATGGCGCGCAGTGCCAGATTTCCGGTGCCCGTTTCCGCCGCAGCGCTCCAGATGTTCCTGATGACATCAGCTGCCGGCATGGGACGCGACGACGATGCGTCGGTGGCGCGGATGTATGCGCAGGTCACAGGTGTCAAGCTTCCCGGCGACAAGTAGAAGAGGATTCCCATGCCCCGTTTTGCCGCCAATCTCTCGATGATGTTCACCGAGGTGCCGTTCCTCGATCGCTTCGATGCTGCCGCGCAAGCGGGCTTTACCGCGGTCGAGTTTCTCTTTCCTTACGAGCACCCGGCCGAAGCGGTCGGCGAGCGGCTCAAGCGCAACGGCCTGACGCAGGCGCTGTTCAATTTGCCGCCGGGCGACTGGAATGCCGGCGAGAAGGGTTTCGCGGCGCTGCCGGCGCGCTTCGCCGATCTCAAGGCGAGCCTGGAGACGGCGCTGCCTTACGCCAAAGCCACCGGCGTCAAGCGTCTGCACCTGATGGCGGGCATTGCGAACCGCGGCGAGCGCGTCGCGATCGAGGCCTTCTATAAGTCGGTGGCGTGGGCCGCGGAATTCTTCGCGCCGCACGGCATCGACATCGTGCTGGAGCCGATCAATGCGCGCAACGTGCCCGGCTACTTCCTCAACGATTTCGGCTTCGCGCGCGACCTGATCCAGGAGTTGAGGCTTCCGAACCTGAAGCTTCAGTTCGACATCTATCACTGCCAGATTATCCATGGCGACGTCACCATGCGGCTGCGCGAGATGATGCCGATCGTCGGCCACATCCAGATCGCCAGCATTCCCTCGCGCAACGAGCCCGACGGCGAGGAACTCAACTATCCGTTCCTGTTCGCCGAGCTCGACCGGCTCGGCTATCCCGGCTTCGTCGGCTGCGAATACAACCCGCGCGGCAAGACCGCCGATGGTCTTGCCTGGTTCAAGCCCTATGCGGGAGTGAAGCCGTGACACTTGCGTTGGGCTGCATCGCCGACGACTATACCGGCGCCTCCGATCTCGCCAACACACTGACGCGCGCGGGCCTGCGCACGGTGCAGACCATCGGCGTGCCCGCCGACGATCTCGCGCTGCCCGAGGTCGATGCTGTCGTGGTGTCGCTGAAGAGCCGCTCGATCGAGGCGGGCCTTGCCGTATCGCGCTCGCGCGCGGCGGAGAAATGGCTGCGTGCACGCGGTGCGAGCCACGTGATGTTCAAGATCTGCTCGACCTTTGATTCCACCGATGCCGGCAATATCGGCCCGGTGATGGACGCGCTCCGCGCCGATTGCGGCGAAGGCGTCGTGCTGGTGACGCCGGCCTTTCCTGAGACCGGCCGCACCGTCTACCAGGGCAATCTGTTCGTCGGCGCTGTGCCGCTGAACGAGAGCCCGCTGAAGGACCATCCGCTCAATCCGATGCACGATTCCAACCTGGTGCGCGTGCTGGCGCACCAGAGCAAGACACAAATCGGCCTCGTCGACCTCGCGACCGTCGCGCGCGGCGCGGATGCCGTGCGAGCCCGACTTGTTGAATTATCGGGCAAGGGCATTGGAGCAGCGATCATCGACGCCGTGTTTGACCGCGACCTCGAGACGATCGGCCTCGTCGCCGCCGAGCATCGGCTGTCGGTCGGTGCCTCCGGCATCGGCCTTGGGCTGGCGCGCGCGCTGGTGTCGACTGGCAAGGTCAAGTCGGCCGCCGCAAGCAATGAGCCGGGAGCTGCGGTCGGCGGGCCGGCGGCGTGCCTCGCCGGAAGCTGCTCGCAGGCGACGCTCAAGCAGATTGCCAACGCTGAGCGTGTCATGCCGGTGTTTCATCTCGACCCGGACCGTATTCTTACGGGAGCAAATGAAGCGCAGCGCGCGCTGGACTGGGCGAGGCCGCGGTTGGCCGAAGGTCCGGTGCTGATCGCGTCGAGCGCGACACCGGATCAGGTCGCCGCGCTACAGGCACGTCACGGCCGCGACGCGGCTGGGCACGCGATCGAGCAGACGATGGCCGACATTGCCGAAAACCTTGTGAAATCAGGCGTGCGGCGATTGGTCGTCGCCGGCGGCGAGACCTCCGGCGCCGTGGTCGATCGGTTGAGGATTCCCGGATTTCTCGTAGGAGTAGAGATCGCTGCAGGTGTCCCGGTGCTGCGCGCGGTGGGCGCTGAGGCAGGCGACATGTTGCTTGCGCTGAAGTCCGGTAACTTCGGTGGGCCTGAGTTTTTCTCGGACGCGATTGGGCTCATGCGCTGAGCGCGGGGCATTCTTAGCCCCTCCTTCACTTCTTTAGGGTTCCGTACTCGTACGGAGTCGTAGTTAACAACTGCTCAGTCGCTTTGTTGTTGGATATCGGCGCCGCGCCTTTTGGTTGATCCGATTTCAGGACGCGCCACCGCGCTAACGCAAAGAGACCTATTATGCTCGCCACCATCTCCATCCGCGCCAAGATCATCAGTGTCGTGGCGTTCCTCCTGGTTGCGATGACTGGCATGGGCCTTCTCGCCGTCATGAAAATGCGGTCGATGAATGCCAACACCACCGAGATCACCACCAGCTGGCTGCCCAGCGTGCGGGTGCTCGGCGAGATCCGGGCGAGCGTCATGACGTATCGCAACGTGGTCCGCCAGCACATGTTGGCCGAGACCCTGGAAGACAAGCTCGCAAACGAGAAGACCGCCAGCACCGTGATGGAGGCGCTCGGCAAGGCCCGCAAGAGCTACGAGCCGATGATCACCTCTCCGGCGGAGCGGGCGCTGTACAACGAATGGGCCAGGCTGTGGGACCAGTATAAGCAGGGCACGGAAGAGGTCTTTGCGCTGTCGCGCAAGGAGGCCGGCAAGGTCCCGCACGATGCTCAGGAGCTGAACAGCAAGACGGTCAACAAGATCGGCCTTGCGTCGGATGAGGTTCTGACCAAGGACATAGATTTCAACACCAAGGGCGGCGACCAGGCTGCCCAGGACGCCGCCGATAGCTACTTCTACGCCTTCATGCTGGTCGCGATCATCCTTGGCGCGGCCGTTGTGGTCGGCATCGGCGTGAGCTTCTACCTCGTCCACGACGTCTCCAGCGGCATCAACTCCATCATCCAGCCGATGCAGGCGCTGGGCAAGGGTGACCTGAGCGCCGAAGTCCCGCATCGCGGCGAGAAGACCGAGATCGGTTCGATGGCCGATGTGCTCCAGATCTTCAAGGAAGCGCTGATTGCCAAGAAGGCCGCCGACGAGGCCGCCGCGGCCGATGCCGAGGCCAAGATCGAGCGCGGCCGCCGCGTCGATAACGTCACCCGCGAATTCGAAACCATGATCGGCGAGATCGTCCAGACCGTGTCGTCGGCCTCGACTCAGCTCGAAGCCTCGGCCTCGACGCTGACCTCGACCGCCGACCGTTCGCAGCGGTTGGCGACCACGGTTGCCGCGGCCTCGGAAGAAGCCTCGACCAACGTGCAGTCGGTGGCCTCAGCCACCGAAGAGATGGCTTCCTCGGTCGGCGAGATCAGCCGTCAGGTGCAGGAATCGGCGCGGATGGCGGGCGATGCCGTCGGCCAGGCCCGTGCCACCACCGAGCGGGTCAGCGAGCTCTCCAAGGCGGCGTCCCGCATCGGCGACGTCGTCGAGCTGATCAACACCATCGCCGGCCAGACCAATCTGCTGGCGCTCAATGCCACCATCGAGGCGGCACGTGCCGGTGAAGCCGGCCGCGGTTTTGCGGTGGTCGCCTCCGAAGTGAAGGCGCTCGCCGAGCAGACCGCCAAGGCGACCGGCGAGATCGGCCAGCAGATCTCCGGCATCCAGGCGGCGACCAACGACTCGGTCGGCGCGATCAAGGAGATCTCCTCGACCATCGAGCGTCTGTCGGAAATCTCCTCGGCCATCGCGGCCGCGGTGGAAGAACAGGGCGCAGCGACCCAGGAAATCGCCCGCAACGTGCAACAGGCTGCCCAGGGCACCCAGCAGGTGTCCTCCAACATCACCGACGTGCAGCGCGGCGCGACCGAGACCGGCACCGCCTCCTCGCAGGTGCTCTCGGCGGCGCAGATGCTGTCCAACGACAGCTCGCGACTCAAGACCGAGGTCAGCAAATTCCTGACCAACGTCCGCGCGGCCTAAGCCGGGAAATCATGGCAGTGCTGAAAGCGGCGCCTCCGGGCGCTGCTTTTTTACGTGGATGAAAGCTGTTTCTGTCATCTTCCCGACGCAGGCTGCATATCTGGAATGCGATTTCGCTGTGCGATAGCAGGGAAGTGACCACGCGTGACACGCCGTCGTTGGCCATTTGGGCGGGGTTCGGGTAAATCAGCCGAGGAACCCGCGGGGGCGTGTTCCCTGTCCCCTGATTTGGAATTGCTTGGCGAATGATTGCTCTGGTCCGTATTGCCCTGAGCCGGCCCTACACGTTTGTCGTGCTCGCGCTCCTGCTCCTGATCATTGGACCGCTGGCCGCGCTGCGGACGCCGACCGATATCTTTCCGGAGATCCGCATCCCCGTGATCGGCGTGGTCTGGCAGTACACCGGCCTGCCGCCGGACCAGATGTCGGGCCGCATCACCACGCCGTTCCAGCGCTCGCTGACGACGACGGTCAACGACATCGAGCACATCGTCGCCAACTCCTATAATGGCTTCGGCATCGTCAAGATCTTCTTCCAGCCGACTGTCGACATCCGCACCGCCAACGCCCAGGTCACCGCGATCTCGCAGACGCTGCTGAAGCAGCTTCCACCCGGTTCAACGCCGCCGTTGATCCTGAATTACTCCGCCTCGACCGTGCCGATCATCCAGGTGGCGCTGTCGGGCGACGGACTCTCCGAGCAGAACCTCGCCGACATCGGCATCAACCAGCTCCGTACGCCGCTGGTCACCGTGCCGGGTGCTGCAATCCCATACCCGTTCGGCGGCAAGCAGCGCCAGGTCCAGATCGACCTCGATCCGACTGCGCTCCAGGCCCGCGGCCTGTCCGGCCAGGACGTCGCCAATGCGCTCGCAGCCCAGAACCTGATCACGCCGGTCGGTACCCAGAAGATCGGCACCTTCGAGTACAACATCCAGCTCAACAATTCGCCGCTCAAGATCGACGAGCTCGGCAATTTGCCGATCAAGACCGTCAACGGCGCGATGGTCTATGTGCGCGATGTCGCGACCGTGCGCGACGGCAACCCGCCGCAGACCAACATCGTCCATGTCGACGGCAACCGCTCGGTGCTGATGATGGTGCTGAAGGCGGGTGCGACCTCGACCCTCGATATCATCGCTGGCATCAAGCAGAAGGTCATCGACGTCAAGGACCAGTTGCCGGACGCGCTGAAGATCGGCTTCATCGGCGACCAGTCGGTGTTCGTCCGCGGCGCGATTCAGGGCGTCGCTTTCGAGGGCGTGATTGCGGCGCTGCTCACCAGCGTCATGATCCTGCTGTTCCTCGGCAGTTGGCGCTCGACCGTGATCATCGCGGTCTCGATCCCGCTGTCGGTGCTCGGCGCGATCATCATGCTGTCGGCGATCGGCGAGACGCTGAACATCATGACGCTCGGCGGCCTTGCGCTCGCCGTCGGCATTCTCGTCGACGACGCCACCGTGACCATCGAGAACATCAACTACCATCTCGAGCAGGGTAAACCGGTCGAGCAGTCGATTCTCGACGGCGCCAATCAGATCGTGACGCCGGCCTTCGTCTCGCTGCTCTGTATCTGCATCGTGTTCGTGCCGATGTTCTTCCTCACCGGCGTCGCGCGCTTCCTGTTCGTGCCAATGGCCGAAGCCGTGATGTTCGCGATGATGTGGTCGTTCATCCTGTCGCGCACACTGGTGCCGACCATGGCCAATTATCTGTTGCAGCCACATGTGCATCACGAGGGCGCGCCGCCGAAGTCGCGCAATCCGCTTGTGTGGTTCCAGCGCGGCTTCGAGGCGCGGTTCGAGCGCATTCGCGGAGGCTACCATAACTTCCTCGGGCTCGCGCTCGCACATCGCCCGGTGTTCGTTATCGGCTTCCTCTGCGTGGTCGGCGCATCGTTCGCACTGGTGCCGTTCCTGGGCCGCAACTTCTTCCCCGCGGTCGACGCCGGCAACATCCTGATGCATGTCCGCACTCAGGTCGGTACCCGCGTCGAGGAGACCGCCAACCAGCTCGCCGACGTGCAGAAGGCGATCCGCAAGCTGATCCCGGGCGAGATCGAGACGCTGACCGATAACATCGGCATGCCGATTTCCGGCATCAACATGACCTACAACAATACCGGCGTGATCGGCCCGCAGGACGGCGACATCCAGGTCAAGCTGAGGGAAGGCCACAAGCCGACCGAAGAGCATGTGCGGGTGCTGCGCGAGCAGTTGCCGCGGCTGTTCCCTGGCGTCAGCTTCTCGTTCCTGCCAGCCGACATCGTCAGCCAGATCCTGAATTTCGGCGCGCCGGCGCCGATCGACCTGCAAATCCGTGGCGCCAATGCAGAAGGCAATTTTGCTTACGCGAACAAGGTGCTTGCCAAGGTCCGCCGCATTCCGGGCGTCGCCGACGCGCGCATCCAGCAATCACCGAGCAATCCGACCTTCAACATCGATGTCGACCGCACCCGCGCGCAATTTGTCGGACTCACCGAGCGCGACGTTACCAACAGCCTCGTGGTCAATCTCGCCGGCTCCTCGCAGGTCGCGCCGACCTATTATCTCAATCCGGATAACGGCGTGTCCTATTCGATCGTGATGCAGACGCCGCAATACCAGATCGATTCGTTGAGCGCGCTCCAGACGCTGCCGATCACCGCGGCCGGCAACTCGCAGTCGCCGATCCTCGGCGGCATCGCCGATATCAAGCGATCGACGTCGAGCGCGGTGGTGTCGCAATACGACATTCAGACGCTGGTGCAGATTTTTGCGACGACGTCGGGTCGCGATCTCGGCGCGGTCGCCACCGATATTCGCCAGGTGATCGCCGACACCGCCAAGGAGGTGCCGAAGGGTTCTTCCGTGGTGCTGCTCGGCCAGGTGCAGACCATGAACAGCGCCTTCACCGGCCTGTTGTTCGGCCTGCTTGGCGCTGTCGTCCTGATCTATCTGCTGATCGTCGTAAACTTCCAGTCCTGGTCCGATCCGTTCGTGATCATCACGGCGCTGCCGGCCGCACTTGCCGGCATCGTCTGGATGCTGTTCACGACCCAGACCACGTTGTCGGTGCCGGCGCTCACCGGCGCCATCATGTGCATGGGCGTCGCCACCGCCAACAGCGTGCTCGTGATCTCGTTTGCCCGTGAGCGCTACGAGGAGCTCGGCGACCCCATCGCGGCGGCGCTGGAGGCCGGCTTCGTCCGGTTCCGTCCGGTGCTGATGACGGCGCTCGCCATGATCATCGGCATGGCGCCGATGGCCCTGGGGCTGGGTGAGGGCGGCGAGCAGAACGCGCCGCTCGGCCGCGCCGTCATCGGCGGCCTGATCTTTGCAACGTTCGCCACGCTGATGTTTGTTCCCGTGGTGTTCAGTATGGTACACAAGAAACAAGGCGCCAAAGCCGCCGCCCCATTGGAGACTCCGCATGTCGCCCACTGAACCAAGCTCACCGGTGTCGCGCCGGAAACTGGGCATTTTCGGCGTGGTGGCGCTGATTGCGGCAGGCCTTGTGGTCGGCACCGGCATCCGGGCCCGCGAGGAGCAGGGCTCCAAGCTGAAGGAATGGACGGACGATCAGGCCGTTCCCAGCGTCGCGGTGGCCCTGCCCAACGCAAAATCCGTCAACGCCACCATCGACCTGCCAGGTCGCCTCGAGGCCTATTACCGCGCCCCGATCTTCGCCCGCGTCTCGGGCTATCTGAAGAGCTGGAGCGTCGACATGGGCGCCCGCGTCAAAGCAGGTCAGGTGATCGCCGAGATCGAGGCGCCCGACCTCGACCAGCAGCTCTTGCAGGCTCGCGCCGACCTCGCCAGCCAGCAGGCCAGCGCAAGACTGTCGGAGGCAACGCTGAACCGGCGCAAGACGCTGGTGGCCTCCAACTTCGTCTCCGCCCAGGAGATCGACGAGCGCACCGCCGACCTCTCCAACAAGAACGCCGCCGTGCATTCGGGGCAGGCTAATGTCGAGCGTCTCGAGGCGCTGGCCGGCTACAAGAAGATCACCGTGCCGTTCGACGGCGTGGTCACGGCGCGTGACACCGACGTCGGCGCGCTGATCAACGCCGGTGGCGGCTCGGGCCCGGCGATGTTCGTGGTCTCCGACATCACCAAGCTGCGCGTCTACGTCAACGTGCCCCAGAACTACGTGCCGGCGATCAAGATCGGCGCCAAGGCCACCATGGTGATGCCGGAATACCCGAACCGGACGTTCCAGGCGACGGTGGAAGCCTCGTCGCAGGCCGTCGACGTTGCCTCGGGCACCACGCGTATGCAGCTTGGGCTGGACAATTCCAACGGCGAGTTGATGCCCGGTGGCTACGCCAGCGTAAAACTCAATCTACAGCGCGACACCGCGCCGCTGAGCATCCCCGCCAGCGCCCTGATCTTTAACAGCAGCGGCCTGCGCGTCGCGACGGTCGGCCCGGATGACAAGGTGCAGTTCAAGACCGTGACCATCGGCCGCGATCTCGGCAAGGAGATCGAACTCGCTTCGGGGATTGCCGCCGATGACCGCGTCATCACCGCCCCGCCGGATGGCCTGTCCGACGGCGACCAGGTTCGCGTGGTTGGTGGTGCCGGTGCCAAGGGCAAGCCCGCGACGGCGTCAGAGCAGCAGCCGCCGAAGGGCTAGCTCCGGGTTCGGCTCTGTAGGGTGGGCAAAGCGAAGCGTGCCCACCATCTCCATGCGACCCCGAAAGTTGGTGGGCACGGCGCAAGAGCGCCTTTGCCCACCCTACGAGAGCTAAACCACGCGCCACTCCGGCACGCCATCGGCAGCCATCGTTATCTCGCCGAGCGAGCCGACCGGCGAGCGATCCATGTTGAGCAAATGCTTTAGCGTCGCGCTGTCATCAGCCGGAATCCGCGCCAGCGTGCGCCGCTCGTCTGCGGTGCGCAGCATGACGACGCCATGCTCGACATTGCCATTGCGGCCGTAGAGCACCGTAAAGCTCTCGACTTTGCCCTTGCCGGCGGGCTCCGTGACGAACTCCGGGACCGCGCGCTTGTTGCGGTCGGCCTCCAACTGCACGCTTGTCTCCTGCGCCAGCCCCGCGCGCGGTGGCGTCTTTGAGACCACCAGCGCGTGATGCTTGGTGACGAAGCCGCCCTGGCCGTAGAGCAGGCCGAGCCTGGCACCCTCGCGAAGCTTGCGTATCATCGCGCAGGCCGCATGCGTCATGTAGGTGTTGAGCGGCGCGCCGAAAAAGGTGAGCCCGCCGGTCACGGTCGGCTGCACCTCGGCACCCAGGCCCAGCGTTCGACGCGCCATCTTCGGCACGCAAGGGAAGCAGCTGTAGAGCTCGATCGCGTCGAATTTCTTGCCGTCGCCGCCGGCGAGATCCATCACGGCTTTCAGCACTGCATTTTGCGGATGGCTCTCATAGAACTGGTCGCGCAGCAGGTAGTCGCGCGGCTCTTCCGCCGAGGCGCCGCCGAGCGGATAGACCAGCTTGTCTTCCGCGATGCCGGCCGCCCGCGCCTTGGCGAGGCTGGTGAGCAGCAACGCGCCGCCCATGTTGACGCTTGGGTTGGCAACCATGAGCTTGTTGTAAGGCCACGCGATCAGGCGGTTGTCTGATGTCGGCGTGGTGATCTCGTCCGGCGCATAGCGCCGCTTCAGCCAGGCGTTGGGATTTTGCGCGGCAGCTTCCGAATAGCGCGACCATAGCGTACCGGACTCTGCCATGGCTTCGCGCGGCGTCTGGCCCCAATGCGCCGACGATGCAGCTTCGTAGAACGGATAGACGGTAACGGGGCGGAACACGCCGAGCTTCACCGCGAGCGGCTTCTGGAACGCCGCGCCGCGTTTCGGCTCCTCGACGTCATGGGCGAACGGCGTCCATGGCAGCTTTGCTCCAGTTCGCTCGGCCTTGGTCGCGGTCGACTGTGCCTCCGCGCCGCACACCGCCGCCACGCTGCATTCGCCGCGCGCGATGCGCTGCGCAGCATCGTGGATGTAGCGGATCGGGCTCTCGCCGCCGACCGGCCCGTAATAGCAATGCGCGGGCGCAATGCCGAGCCGCTGTGCCAAGAGTTTTTCCGGATCGCGATAGCGCCAGCTCAGGAAGTTGACGACGTCGAGCGACTGCACCTCGCCGAGCAGTTTTGAGCCGGCATCCGCCTCGGCACGCCGCAGCGCCTGTTCGAGTAGATCGAGCGGCTCGAGGCCCTCGGTGATCTCCTTGGGACGGTCGATGATCTCGCCGATGCCGACGATGACGGGGATGCGGTCCGGGGAAAGGGAGAGGTTTGTCATTTCTTCTTGCTTCGCTCTTTAGATTTTCGGCACGCCGCCGCCCTTCGAGGCCTTCGCTACGCTACGGCACCTCAGGGTGACGGCTACGGGGACGACGTCATCCTGAGGTGCTCGTTCAGCGGCGCACCGCGCCGCTGAACGAGCCTCGAAGGATGGGCAACGGACTCTACTCCGGCCACGAGTCACTCCGCCACCAGCGCATTCATGTGCTCGATGGCTTCGGCGAACTCTTCCTTGAATTCCTGCACCACGGCACCGGCCGACTTCACGCTGTCGATCAACCCCACGCCTTGGCCGACGAAATAGCTAACGAGATCGCGCGCTCGCGCGTTGCCGGCGGCTGCCGCACGGTCGATCGAGTTGAAGGCGTCGCGACTGATGATGCTCTGTAGCGGCATCGGCAGCGCGCCCGAGCTTTCCGGCGCGCGGTCCCAGGCATCGGTCCAGACCGAGCGGAGCTGCCGCGCCGGCTTTCCGGTACGGCCCTTGGAGCGGATCGCGTCGCGGGAAGAGGCGGCGATCATCTTCTCGCGAAAAACTTCCGTGGTCTCGGCCTCGACAGTGGCAAGCCACACCGAGCCGGTCCAGGCGCCGGCGGCACCCATCGCCATGCAGGCCGCCATCTGCCGTCCGGTCATGATGCCGCCGGCGGCCAGCACCGGCACGTCGCGGATCGGCTTGATCGCCTTGATCACTTCCGGCACCAGCACCATGGTCGAGACCTCGCCGCAATGGCCGCCGGCTTCGGTGCCCTGCACGACGAGGATATCGACGCCGGCCGCGACCTGGCGCAACGCATGCTCCTTGGCGCCGACAAGCGCTGCAACCGGTACGCCATGCTTCTTGCCCATCTCGATCATCGCTTTCGGCGGCACGCCCAACGCATTGGCGATCAGCCGGATCGGGTGGTTGAAGGAGACCTCGAGCAGCTCCAGCGCGGTCTTGGCATCGAACGGCTGCGGCTGATTGTCGGCCACATCAGTCGTCGTCAGCTCGATGTCGTATTTCTTCAGAAGACCACGTGTGTAGTCACGATGCGCCTGCGGCACGCGCGCCTCGAGGCTCTTCCAGGTGACGTCCTTCTCGCCGGCGGTCGAGATGTTTTCGGGGATGAGCACGTCGATGCCGTAGGGTTTGCCGTCGGCATGCTCGTCGATCCATTTCAGCTCGCGCTCGAGAGTCTCCGGTGTGTGCACGGTCGCGCCCAACACGCCAAAGCCGCCCGCACGGCTGACGGCGGCAACGACGTCGCGACAATGGCTGAAAGCGAGCAGCGGGAACTCGATTCCCAGCATGTCGCAGATCGGCGATTTCATGGTTCTATCCCCGCGGCGGCCGTCGCGTTACTGTTGTTGCTCTCGTTGCGAAGGCGGTTCGACGCTAGCCCATCGTCGCCTGCGATGCCAAGCCGGATTTGGCCGCGCATCTTGCGTGCAGGCGCCGCGCCGCGCGAGGAGCCATTCCGTCGCGCAAAATAAGTGGAGCAGGGACGTCCGATAAGCCTCTTGCGCTTTCGCTGACGTGAGAGAATGCTGATGCACAACAACAGAAAACCACGAGGGAGCGCCAATCGATGTCGTCAGCGCAGTCGAGCCCGGACCCAACCACGGGAGCCTACGATGTGGTCATCGTCGGCGCAGGTTTCGCCGGCATGTACATGCTGCATCGTCTGCGTGGGCTCGGTTTCTCGGCGCGTGTCTACGAGCAGGGCGGTGGCGTCGGCGGCACCTGGTACTGGAACCGCTATCCGGGCGCACGCTGCGATGTCGAGAGCATGCAGTATTCCTACTCGTTCTCGGACGAACTTCAGCGGGAATGGGACTGGAGCGAGCGCTATGCGCCGCAGCCGGAGATTCTGAAATACGCCAACCACGTCGCCGACCGGTTTGATCTGCGCGGCGACATCCGGTTCAACACCCGCGTCGAGCGCGCCGCATTCGACGAACGCGCGAACAGCTGGTCGGTGACGATCTCCGACGGCAGAACGGTCGAAGCGCGGTTCATTGTGCTTGCCACCGGCTGCCTTTCGAACGCCCGCAAGCCGGACATCAAGGGCCTCGAGAGCTTCAAAGGCCCGGTTTACCACACCGGCAGTTGGCCGCATGAGCCGGTCGATTTCACCGGCTTGCGCGTGGGCCTGATCGGCACAGGTTCATCGGGCATCCAGTCGGCGCCCATCATTGCCGAGCAAGCAAAACATCTCACCGTGTTTCAGCGCACGGCGAATTTTTCGATTCCGGCCCGCAACGGCGCGCTGACCGACGAGGAGCGCGATGCGTTCCGCAAGAACTATCCGGAAATTCGCCGCTTCGCGCGCGAGGTCGCGCGCAACGGTATCTATGCCGAGCAGCCCGATCGCGGCGCGCTCGACGATAGCGAGGACGCCAGGCGCGCCAAATTCAAGGCGCGTTGGGACCGCGGCGGGCTCACCTTCATGTACGTCTATAACAATCTCGGCCTGGATCTGGCCGCCAATGACTCGGCTGCCAACTACGTGCGCGGCAAGATCACCGAGATCGTCAAGGATTCCACAACCGCAAAATTGCTCCAGCCGAACAGTCATCCGATCGGCACCAAGCGCATCTGCATCGACACCGATTATTTCGCGACCTTCAACCGACCGAACGTTTCACTGGTCGATATCAAGACCAATCCGATCCAGGAGATCACCGCCAACGCCGTGCGTGTCGCGGGCGCAGACCACGAGGTCGATGCACTAGTGATGGCGACGGGCTTCGACGCCATGACCGGATCGGTGGCGAAGATCGACATAAGCGGTCGCGGCGGCGAGATGCTGAACCAGAAATGGGCGGAGGGCCCAAAAACCTATCTCGGGCTGATGACGGCGGGTTTTCCGAACCTGTTCATCATCACCGGGCCGGGCAGTCCGTCGGTGCTGTCGAACATGATCGTGTCGATCGAGCAGCATGTCGACTGGATCGCCGATTGCCTCGTCCACATGCGCAAGCAAGGGCTCGCCACGATGGAGGCGGGCAGGGAGGCCGAGGAGAAATGGGTCGCTCATGTCAACGAGGTCGCCCACGGCACGCTCTATCCGCAGGCCAATTCCTGGTACATGGGCGCCAACATCCCGGGCAAGCCGCGCATCTTCATGCCCTATATCGGCGGCGTCGGCGTCTACCGGCGGATCTGCGACGAGGTCGCGGCGAAGGGGTACGAGGGATTTGTGACGGAAGCCGAGGTCCAGTCGCGCAGGGCGGTGACGGGTTAGGCCGGACGCATGACGCTGGCCTGAGGCCCGCGCCCGGCGCAGACCGGACGGGCCTTGTCATCGGCCATTTGCGGGCTAATTAATGCAGGCGCATCTTCCCGCCGGAGCTAATTGCATGACCGATGCCCCCGCCTACGTGCCGCCCAAAGTCTGGACCTGGAATAAGGAGAACGGCGGGCAGTTCGCCAGCATCAACCGCCCGATCGCCCGCCCCACCCACGACAAGGAGCTGCCGGTCGGCAAGCATCCGTTCCAGCTCTATTCGCTGGCGACGCCGAACGGCGTGAAGGTCACGGTGATGCTGGAGGAGCTTCTGGCGCTCGGCCACAAGGGCGCCGAATACGACGCCTGGCTCATCAAGATCGGCAATGGCGACCAGTTCGGCAGCGGCTTTGTCGACATCAATCCGAACTCGAAAATCCCCGCACTGATGGATCGCTCGGGGCCGGAGCCGATCCGGGTGTTCGAATCCGGCTCGATCCTGGTCTACCTCGCGGAAAAGTTCGGCGCCTTCCTGCCCAAGGACATCAAGACCCGCACCGAAGCGATGTCCTGGTTGTTCTGGCAGATGGGCAGTGCGCCCTATCTCGGCGGCGGCTTCGGCCATTTCTACGCCTACGCGCCGACCAAGATCGAATATGCGATTGATCGCTTTGCGATGGAGACCAAGCGTCAGCTCGACGTGCTCGACCGGCGCCTTGCCGACAACGAATATCTCGCCGGCAGCGAGTACACCATCGCTGATATCGCGGTGTGGCCCTGGTACGGCGCCCTCGCCAAGGGGCTGGTCTATGGCGCCGGCGAATTCCTGTCCGTGCAGGATTACAAGAACGTGCAGCGCTGGACCGATGAGATCGCCAAGCGCCCTGCCGTGAAGCGCGGCCGCATGGTCAACCGCGTCTCCGGCGATCCCGCAAGCCAGCTCCACGAGCGCCACGACGCCAGCGATTTCGAAACCAAGACGCAGGACAAGCTCGCGCCGGCGACCTAGCTACGATTTCTTCGCTCCCTCCGCAGCCGGAAACACCACGCGGTCATCAGTGCGGCAGTAGCGGTCGGCGAACATGCGGCCGATCGGGTGATAGCGGTCCATATGCACCCGCATTGCGTCGGCGTCCCAGAGTTCGTCGCGGATGTAGAAGTGGATTCCTTCGCCCATGATGAGCTGGCGATCGCCGTTAACGTCGATCGTCTTCCAGGTCTTGCACTCCATCGCCCACGGTGTATCGGCCAGCCGCGGCACCGCGATCGTCTTCGACGGCGCAAGCTTCAGTCCGAGATAGCCCGGCTCGCCGACCTCCGGCGGGAAGTCGCCGCTACTCTCGTGCATCGCGCGCGCCAGCGGCTCGTCTGCGATGTTGACCACGAATTCGCCGGTGCGTTGGATATTGGTCAGCGTGTCCTTCTCCTGGCCGTCCGGCCGGCGGTTGACCGCGAACATGCACAGCGGCGGATCCTCGCAGAACACGTTGAAGAAGCTGAATGGCGCGGCATTGACCACGCCGGTCGCCCCGATCGACGTCACCCACGCGATCGGCCGCGGCAGCACGAAGGAGGCCAGCACCTTGTAGCGCTCGCGCGGCGTGAGGTCGCTCGGGGTGTAGTCCATAATGGGCTCCAGGGAAGAGCTTCGTAGGGTGGGCAAAGCGAAGCGTGCCCACCATTTCATGCGACGAACCGTGATGGTGGGCACGGCGCGAAGAGCGCGCCTTTGCCCACCCTACGACATGCAACGAGAGGAGAGACCTTTTACGCCATGCTCAGCTCGTGCCGACCGACCACCATCCAGTGCACTTCGTCCGGACCATCCGCAAAGCGCAGGTGGCGGACGTCCTGATACATCTCCGCGAGCGGGGTCCAGTGCGAGATGCCGGTGGCGCCATGCATCTGGATCGACTGGTCGATGATCTTGCAGGCGCGCTCCGGCACCATGGCCTTGACCATGGAGACCCAGACACGGGCCTCCTTGTTGCCGAGCACGTCCATGGCTTTCGCCGCCTTCAGCACCATCAGCCGCATCGCCTCGATCTCGCAGCGCGCCTGCGCGATGATCTGCATGTTGCCGCCGAGATGGGCGATCTTCTTGCCGAAGGCTTCGCGGGTAAGCCCTCGCTGCACCATCAAGTCGAGCGCCTTCTCGGCCTTGCCGATGGTACGCATGCAGTGATGAATGCGGCCTGGGCCGAGGCGAAGCTGCGAGATCTCGAAGCCACGGCCTTCGCCGAGCAGGATGTTCTCCTTCGGCACGCGCACATTGTTGAAGCGCATATGCATGTGACCGCGCGGCGCGTGGTCCTGCCCGAACACATACATCGGACCGAGCACCTCGACGCCGGGCGTGTCGCGGGGCACCAGGATCTGTGACTGCTGCTTGCTCGGCGCCGCATCCGGATTGGTCTTCACCATCACGATGAGGATCTTGCAGCGGGGATCGCCGACGCCGGAGATGTAATATTTCTCGCCGTTGATGACCCATTCGTTGCCGACGAGTTTTGCACTCGTCGAGATGTTCTTGGCATCGGAGGAGGCGACGTTCGGCTCGGTCATGACATAGGCCGAGCGGATCTCGCCGTTCATCAGCGGCTTCAGCCACTTCTCCTTCTGCTCCTTGGTGCCGACGCGCTCAAGCACCTCCATGTTGCCGGTGTCGGGCGCCGAGCAGTTCATGGACTCGGAGGCGAGCGGGCTCTTGCCGAGTTCGGAGGCGATATAGGCATAATCGAGGTTCTTCAGGCCCTGGCCGGTCTCGTCATCAGGCAGGAAGAAGTTCCAGAGGCCCTCCTTCTTGGCCTTGTTCTTGGCGACCTCGAGCACCTCGAGCTGCTTCGGCGTGAAGCTCCAGCGATCTTCCTTGCCCTCACCGGCCTTGGCGAACTCGATCGACATCGGCTCGACGGTGTCGCGGATGAACTTCCTGACGTGATCGTAGAGCGGCCGGACCTGGTCCGACATCCTGAGATCATTGAGCTCGTCGCCGGGATTGAGGGTGTAGTTCGTGGTGCGGGGTATGTAGGCGTGTTTCAATGTTGTTCCTCCCGTTTTGGATCAGCGCGTTGTCGTCAAGAATAGACGGGGCAAGGCCAAAGCGCGAGCCTGCATTTTTCACGCGACCTATGCCATGCGATGGAATATCGCGACATCGTTTCAAACACTGTTTGAGCGCTATCGGCATCGTAAGGGCGAAGGTCGGGCCACCCGCCTTCTGATCTTCAGCAAGCGTCGCGCGATCCGACCATGTGGGTCGGTTAACGGGTCGCACCGCAGGACCCGCGGCTCCTCTCGCCGGTTCCTCACCAATTCACCCTATTTCCGGCGGCTATTGGGACTTTTGCGCGCCGCTGTAACCGGCTAACCTCCGGCTCGCGCAGAGGGAGAGAGCACATGAGTTCTTCCGTTGTACGCGAAGTGCAGTTTCCAAAACAGCCGGCGCTCCAGTTGATTTACGATACAGCGCCGATCGGACTTGCTTATCTTTCGCCGGACTGCCGCTATTTACAGATCAACCAGCGCCTCACCGAGATCTGCGGCATCTCGGTCGAAGGCCATCTCGGGCACACGGTGCGGGACTGCGTGCCCGGGCTCGCGTCCGCCGTCGAGGGCATCGTTCGCTCCATCATGGAAACCGGCGACCCCGTCACCGGGATCGAGGTCTACGGCCAGCGTCCCGGCTATAATGACGAGCGCTGCTGGATCACCTATTGGCATCCGCAGCGCGGACCGAACGGCAACATCGTCGGTGTCAATGTCGCGGCTGAGGAGATCACCGAACGCAAGCGCAGCGAGCGAGAGATTCGCGGTGCGCGCGACGCGGCGGAGGCCGCGTTGCAACGCCTGAAGGAGGCTCAGGATTCGCTGGTCGAGGCGGAAAAGCTCGCAGCTCTGGGGCGGTTGGTGGCTGGCGTGGCACACGAGATCAACAGTCCCGTCGGCACCAGCCTGACCGTCACCTCGGCGCTGGAGCGCAAGACGACAAAGTTTGCGGCGGAAGTCGCGCGGGGCGGGCTGAAGCGATCGAGCCTGAATGAATTCGTCACGGTCGTTCAGACCGCGTCATCGCATCTGGCCGATAATCTCGCCCGCGCAGCGGAATTGATCCAGGCGTTCAAGCAGGTCGCGGTCGACCAGGGCTATCTTGAGCGTCGCAGCTTCGATCCGGGCGAGCTAACGCGACAGGCTGCCGCGAGCCTGCAGCAGGAATTGCGGAAGAACGGTTTGGCGCTCAATGTCGAATGCCAGCCCGATCTGGCAATGAACAGCTATCCCGGTCCATTCGCACAGGTGGTGACCAACCTGATCAAGAACGCGATGGTGCACGCGTTTCCGCATGGCAAGCGCGGCAGCATCAACATCGAGATTCGTGCGTGCGGCCGGGATGATATCGAGATTGCCGTTTCTGATGATGGCTGCGGCATGAGTGCGGACCTGCGCCGGCAGGCGTTCAATCCGTTCTTCACGACACGCCGAAGTCAAGGCTGCATCGGCCTCGGCCTGCACATCGTTCATAACATCGTCGTCAGTCGGCTGGGCGGGCGTATCAAGCTCGAAAGCGAGTCAGGCGAGGGGACACGAATCCGGATCATCGTGCCGCGGATCGCGCCCGAGCCTGCCGATCCCCAGCGCGCAACGCGCAAGAGGAGCGCTGTATAGCCGGGGACATAGGCGAGCGGAAGCGACGCCGTCGTTCGGACGGCTATGCCCGGCCACGGCGTCGCAGCGAGTGCTCCGCTCAAATCATCCGATGCATCGCGCAGATCTTGTTGCCGTCGAGGTCGCGCAGATAGGCGAGGTAGAGCTTGCCGGCCGCGCCTTCGCGGATGCCGGGCGGGTTCTCGCAAGTCTTGGCTCCGCCGGCGAGGCCCGCCGCATGCCACGCGTCGACCTGCTCCGGTGAGCCGCAGGCAAAGCCGATGGTGCCGCCGTTCGCAGGAGTCGCAGCCTCGCCGTTGATCGGCTTCGACACCGAGAACACGCCGGTCTTGGTGATGTAGAAAATGCGATGGCCATCGACCCTGGCTGGCCGCACCTCGAGCGTGCTCAGCAAATTGTCGTAAAAGGCCTTGGCCTTGTCGAGGTCGTTGGTGCCGATCATCACGTGGGAAAACATTTGCCCCTCCCAGATTTATGAATTCAGACTTCGTAGCCCGGATGGAGCGAAGCGCAATCCGGGGTCTTGCTCCAAGTTACGCCGGTCCCGGATTACGCTTCGCTCCATCCGGGCTATAAACGCGAAACTCAAAACGCAGTATAGCCGCCATCGATCACGAACGTATCCGCGGTGTGATAGGACGATGCCTTGCTCATGAGATATACCGCGATGCCGCCGAAATCGCTGGCCTCGCCGAAGCGCCGCGCCGGAATCCGCGGCATCACGTTGGCGACGAATTTTTCGTTGGCCATGATGCCGGCGGTCATGTCGCTCTTGATCCAGCCGGGCAGGATTGCGTTGGCAGTGACGCCATGACGCGCCAGCTCGACGCCGAGCGCGCGCACCAGCGCGTTGATCGCGGCCTTGGTCGCGGCATAATGCTCGTTGCGCGCGGTGCCGAAGATCGAGGCGAGGCTCGAGGTCGCAACCAGCCGGCCGAAGGGGTCGCCGGCGTTGGCGCGATCGGTCATGTGCTTGGCGGCGGCCTGGAACGCATGGAACACGCCGTCGAGATTGGTCGCAAACATTGTGCGCCACTCTTCCTCGGTGCGCTCGATGAAGGAGCGTCGACCGCCACCGCCGATGCCGGCATTGGCGAAGCAACCATCGACCCGGCCGAACGTATCGAGCGTGGCCTTCATTGCGGCATTGACGGAAGCCGGATCGGTGACGTCGCAGACGCGGGCGTCGACCTTGCCGGCTAGGCCCGCCATGCTCGCGGCAGCAGCCTTGTTCTTGTCAGCATTGCGGCCCCAGATCGAGACATTGCAGCCCTGACCTGCGAGCGCCTGCGCGATGCCGAGCCCGATACCACCATTGCCGCCGGTGATCACGGCGACGCGGCCCGTGAGGTCGAAAAGGGACATGGCGCGTTTCCTGTTTTTTGGCACTGCGGCGCAGCAGCCTGTGCGCGCAAGATTGTGCGATACGACGACAAGGTATGTTCGGACCACCATGGACAAGGCCGCGACAAAAATCAAATATGCGCCCCGGCAAAGCTAATTCCGGTCTGCGAAACATGGCCGGCGACAACTGACGAGGAAACCATGCAGTTCAAACACGTCACGCTCGATCTCGATGGTTCGGTCGCGGTCCTCAGGCTCGACCATCAGGAGGTGATGAACGCGGTCTCCCTGGACATGCTCGGCGGTCTCGCCGACGCGCTCGACGCGATCGAGGAACAGAAAGACGAGGTGCGCTGCGTCGTACTGACCGGCGCCGGGCGGGCGTTCTGCACGGGAGCGAATCTCCAGGGCCGCAACAACCAGTCGAAGAAGACCAAGGCCGGCGTGACGCTCGAGACCGGCTTTCACCCTTTCCTCCGGCGCATCAGCAATCTGCATTGCCCGATCGTTACCGCGGTCAACGGCCCGGCGGCCGGTGCCGGCATGAGTTTCGCGCTGCTCGGCGACATGATTTTATGCGCGCGGTCCTCTTACTTTCTTCAAGCGTTCCGTCGCATCGGTCTCGTGCCGGATTGCGGCTCGACCTGGCTGCTGCCGCGCCTGATCGGCAAGGCACGCTCGGTCGAATTGTCGTTGATGGGTGAGCGCCTGCCGGCCGAGAAGGCGCTGGAATGGGGCCTGATCAACCGCGTCTATGATGACGGCGTGCTGATGGAAGAGGCGATGAAGCTCGCGCGCGACCTCGCGAGCGGCCCGACGGTCGCGCTGTCGCTGATCCGCAAGCTCTATTGGGACAGCCCGGAGAATTCTTTTGAGGATCAGCTCAATCTCGAATTCCAATGTCAGCTCCGCGCCGGCGACACCCAGGACTTCCGGGAGGGCGTCGGCGCTTTCCTGGAGAAGCGCCCGGCGCAGTTCAAAGGCAAATGATCGAGGCCGAACTCTCCCGCAGCGTCCAACGCTGGTGTCCCGGAGCGACCGGCGTCACCGGTGCAGCAAAACTGTCGGGTGGCGCCAGCCAGGAGACCTGGCGCTTCGACATCTTGCATCCCGATGGGCCGATCGGCGCGATCCTGCGCCGCTCGCCGAAGGGCTATGGCGCTGCGCCAACCCGCGCGGCAGGACTCGCGGCTGAAGCGCAGCTGATGCAGCTCGCTTATGAGGCCGGCGTGCCGTCGCCGCGCGTGATGCATGTGCTCGTGCCGGAAGACGAACTTGGTACAGGCTTCATCATGCAGCGGGTGGAGGGCGAGACCATCGCGCGCAAGATCCTGCGCGATGAGGAATTCGCAGCGGCGCGTCCGCTTTTGGCGCGGCAGATCGGCGGTGTGCTTGCGGGTCTGCATAGGCTGCCGCAGGACAAATTGCCCGAGCTGCGCAGCCGGTCCGCGACGCAGGAGATCTCCGAGTTCGAGCGCGACTATCGCAGCCTGAACTGGCCAAAGCCTGTGTTCGAATTGGCGCTGCGCTGGCTGCGCGACCACGATCCCGGCCCCTCGGACGAGGAGACGCTGGTGCATGGCGATTTCCGCAATGGCAACATGATTATCGGTCCCGATGGCATCCGCGCTGTGCTGGATTGGGAGCTCGCCCATCTCGGCGACCCCATGGAGGATCTCGGCTGGGTCTGCGTCAACTCCTGGCGCTTTGGGGAGATTGACAAGCCCGTTGGCGGTTTTGGCTCGCGCGAAGAGTTGTTCGCCGGCTACGAGGCCGCTGGCCGCAAATGCGATCCCGCGCGCGTCAAATTCTGGGAAGTGATGGGCACGCTGCGCTGGGGCATCATGTGCGGTGGCATGATGCAGCGTTTTCGCGAGGGCCCGGATCATTCCATGGAGCGCGCCATGATCGGCCGGCGCGCCTCCGAGACCGAGATCGATCTGTTGCGGCTGCTCGCGCCGCGGGGGAGTTAAAGCATGCAGGACGAACCGACACCGGTCGAGCTGACCAAGTCAGTCGCCGATTTCCTCCGCAACGACATCGCGCCGCTGATCTCCGGCCACCAGGCGTTCAAGCTGCGCGTGGCCGTCAACATCCTCGATCTCGTGACGCGGCAGTTGACGCGGGAGGAGGGGAGCGACGCGAAGGAGGTCGAGCGGCTGCGCGCGTTGCTCGGAGCGGACGGCTCCGTGGGAGATTTGAACCGGGCGCTGGCAGAACGCATCACCAAGGGTGATGTTGACCTCAGAACGCCGGGCCTCGTCGAACATCTCTGGCAAACCACGATGGACAAGCTCGCGGTCGACCAGCCGAACTACGCCTCGTACAAGCGCGAGCTTTCGCGAGGCGGATAGGCGGCGCTACACTCTCTACTGTCATCGCCCGCGAAGGCGGGCGATCCAGTATTCCAGACGCCGCAGCGAGATACGGAGAAGCCGCGGCGTACTGGATGCCCCGGTCAAGCCGGGGCATGACGGCGGTGATGTTGGAGACGTCTGTCGTCGTGACGAGCAGCGAGAGCTACCTCCCCACCCATTTCGGCGGCCGTTTCTCCGAAAACGCCTTCGGGCCCTCGATGTAATCGTGCGACGCCACCATCGCCTTCACCGCTGGGTATTCCCGCTGCTCCTCGATCGCCTGCTCCAGCGACACAGCAAGCCCCTTCTGGATGGTCTGCTTCGAAGCGCGGATCGACATCGGCGAGTTCTTGGTGATCATCTCGGCCCAGCGCAGCGCGCCGGCCAGCGCCTCGCCCTGCGGCACCACCTCGTTGACGAAGCCGAGCTCTTGGCCCTCCTTGGCGCTGACGTGGCGCGCGGTGAGGATCATGCCCATGGCACGCTTCAGCCCGATCTGGCGCGGCAGGCGATGCAGGCCGCCAGCGAGTGCGGCCAGGCCGACGCGCGGCTCGGGCAGGGCGAAGGTCGCATTCTCAGACGCAATGATCAGATCGCAGGCGAGTGCGATCTCAAAACCGCCGCCCATCGCAACGCCGTTCACCGCGGCGATGATCGGCTTGTCGCAGTCGAAGCGCGCGGTGAGGCCGGCAAAGCCGCCTTTGTCCCAGCCGCGCTTGCCGCCCGCCGCCTGCCACTTCAGATCGTTGCCGGCGCAGAACGCCTTGTCGCCGGCGCCGGTGACGATCGCGACCCACTGCTCAGGATCGGCCGAGAAATCGTCGAACACCTTTTGCAGCTCGAAATGCGCGTCAGTATGCAGCGCATTGTAGACCTCGGGCCGCGACAGCGTGATGATCGTGATCGGCCCCTTGCGTTCCACCTTTGAAAATTTCAGCTCCATCGGTCGCTCCCGGCTTTTCTCGTGAAGGAATGTTGCGGCCATATTAACGCGCGGGCGCGCTTGAACACCATCGAATTGCGCGGGCGCGCCTTGCGTGCGTCACACGCCTCGGCTTGCTTGACTTGCGCGGGCTCTTCTCACCTTAATCGTCTCAAGCAAAAAGGCGCTTAGCGCCTTAACGCAAAACAAAAATCATCCGGGAGAGAGCCGTGGATTTCTCATTGCCTGCCGATCTCGTCGCTTATCTCGGAGAGCTCGATCGTTTCATCGACCGCGAGATCAAGCCGCTGGAAGCGGCCGACGACAACATCCGCTTCTTCGATCATCGCCGCGAATGGGCGCGTACCGATTTCGAGAACGGCGGCTTGCCGCGCCACGAATGGGAGGCGCTGCTGCGCAAGGCAAAGGATCTCGCGGACGCTGCCGGTCATCTGCGCTTTGCGGTGCCGAAGCAATATGGCGGCAAGGACGGCTCCAACCTCTGGATGGCCGTGATCCGCGAGCACTTTGCCGCAAAGGGTCTCGGCCTGCACAATGATCTCCAGAACGAGCACTCCATCGTCGGCAATTTCCCTGTGGCCACCATGCTTGACCGCTATGGCCGCGACGACCAGAAGGCGATGATCGACGGCTCGATCAAGGGCAAGTACCGCATCACCTTCGGCCTGACCGAGCCAAATCACGGCTCCGATGCCACCCACATGGAAACACGTGCGGTGCCCGCGACCCGCGACAACGTCAAGGGCTGGATCATCAACGGCGAGAAGATGTGGACCACCGGCATGCACGTTGCCACCCACTGCGCGTTGTTTGCGCGGACGAGCGGCAATGACGGCGATGCCCGCGGTATCACCTGCCTTCTGGTGCCGGCCAAGAGCCATGGCGTGAAGGTCGAGGAGTACATGTGGACCTTCAACATGCCGACCGACCATCCCCGCGTCAGCTTCACCGACGTGTTCGTGCCTGAGGATGCGCAGTTCGGCGAAGTCGGCCGCGGCCTGTCCTTGGCGCAGTGCTTCGTGCACCAGAACCGCATCCGCCAGGCCGCAAGCTCGCTCGGTGCCGCCGTCTACTGCATCAATGAGAGCGTCAAATATGCCCGCGAGCGAAAGCCGTTCGGCAAGGCGCTTGCGGAAAACCAGGCGATCCAGTTCCCGCTGGTCGAACTCGCCACTCAGGCCGAGATGCTGCGGTTGTTGATCCGCAAGACCGCCTGGGAGATGGACAAGCTCAACGAGGAGCAGATAGAGCGCACGCTCTCCGACCGCGTCTCCATGTGCAACTACTGGGCAAACCGCCTCTGCTGCGAATCCGCCGACCGCGCCATGCAGGTCCACGGCGGCATGGGCTACTCACGCCACAAGCCGTTCGAGCACATCTACCGGCATCACCGCCGCTATCGGATCACCGAAGGCAGCGAGGAGATCCAGATCCGCAAGGTGGCGGGGTTCCTGTTCGGCTATATGGGGCCGGGGAAGCATTAATCGGAGACGACGCGTGAAACGACTTCTGCAGGCGATCCTCGCGGCAATTTTGTTGCTAGGCAGTCCGATGGCCGGCAGAGCGCAGGACAAGCCGTTTCTTGTAACTTCACCTACGCCTGAAGGATACGCATGGTGGTTGCGTACCGAATATCGTCCGTTTGGCCCGGATATCCGCGGCATTCCGGCGGCGAAGATTCGCAGTGGCTGGTGCAAGGTGAACGAATTGCGGCGAGACATGTTTCCGGCGGACGAAGCCGCTTATTTCGGCGACGATCAGTCCCCCTTTGCGGTCGACGGATTCTTCGACGGGTCGAAGACCAAGCACACGGCTCTGGTCGGCGTATACGAGACGTGCAAGGGCGAGCGAGGAGCATTCCTTCTGATCGCGGCTTGGCCGGAAGGCAAGCCGCCATTCATTCGGCACCTTGTCGAGCTGCGCGGCAAAACTCAGTTTGCTGTCGTATCGGCGTCCAGCGATGGAACGATCACGCTGCAGCACTGCCTGGAATGCGATCACGCCAGTCAATACAAATGGGACAGATCCAAGAAACGCTTCATGCTGCTACCCGATCGGGCCGAGTAGCGTTGAATCGTAGGGTGGGCAAAGCGAAGCGTGCCCACCACGCCTCTGGTTATCGTAGTGAGATGGTGGGCACGGCGCGCGTAAGAGCGCGCCTTTACTCACCCTATGCGGTCAATTCACCCGCCGATCCTTCCCCGCCCAATACGGCTCCCTTAACTGCCGCCGCAAAATCTTGCCGCTCGGATTGCGCGGCAGGGCCGGCAAGAACTCCACGCTCTTCGGCGTCTTGAAGCCTGCGATGCGCTCGCGGGTGAAGTTGATGATGTCAGTGGCGGTCGCCTGCTTGCCAGGCTTCATCACCACGACGGCTTTCACCGCTTCGCCCCATTTGTCGTCGGGCACGCCGATCACGGCCGCCTCCGCCACGTCAGGATGATCGCACAGCGCGCTCTCGACCTCGGCAGGGTAGATATTCTCGCCGCCGGAGATGATCATGTCCTTGATGCGGTCGTGGATGTAGAGATAGCCGTCCTCGTCCATGTAGCCGGCATCACCCGTGCGCAGCCAGCCGTCTCCACGCAGCGTCGCGGCCGTGGCTTCCGGCAAATTCCAGTAGCCCGCCATGTTCGAGCCCGAGCGTGTCGCGATCTCGCCGACCTGACGCGGCGGCAGCGGGGTGCCGTCCGCATCCAGGATCGCGATCTCGACGCCCGGTAGCGCCTTGCCGGCGGAGCGCATCCGCTCCAGGCCCTCTACGTGATCCTCCGGAGGCAGCGCGACGATGGTGCCCGTGGTCTCGGTCATGCCGTACATCTGCACGAAGCCGCATTTGAAGATGTCGATGCATTCCTTCAGCAGCGCTGCCGGGATCGGCGAGGCGCCGTAAAGTATGTATTTCAGCCGTGAGAAATCGACCATTTTCGCGCGGGGCTGCCGCACCACGAACTGCATCGCGGCTGGCACCATGAACAGCTTTGTGATGCCTGACTGCTCGAAGAAATCCAGCACCTTGGTCGGATCGAACTCGCGCGCGACCACGCCGCGGGCGCCATGATAGAGCCCCATCACGCCCCAGCCGGAACCACCGATATGGAAGATCGGCATCGCCACCAGCGACACGTCGTTGGGCGACCACCGGTTCCATTCCGGCTTGTCCGCGGCATTGCCGGTCTGCACGAGATTGAGGAAGTTCGCATGCGACAGCATCGCGCCCTTCGGCTTGCCGGTCGTGCCCGACGTGTAGAGCTGGATCGCAATGTCCTTCGTATCGATCCGCACCTTTGGATCGTTGCTGCTCTGCGCATCGCGCCAGGCCGCAAAATCCTGCCATTCCGGCGCACCGCCCTCGGTGGTGATCACGCTGCGCATGCTCGGCAGCTTATCCTTGATCTGCTGAACCTGGGCGATGAACTCCGGGCCCACGAACAGCACCGGCGCCTTGCAGTCCGCAACGATGAAAGCAACCTCGGGGCCGGCGAGCCGCCAGTTCACCGGCGCCATGACGACGCCGGCCTTCATCGCGCCCATCAGCAACTCGAAATAGATATCGCTGTTCTTGCCGAGATAGGCGATGCGCTCGCCGGGTCGCACGCCCATCGCGATCAGCGCATTCGCGACCTTGTTGGTGTTGACATCGAATTCGGCAAAGCTGGTGACACGACCCTCGAACTCATAGACGGTCGCGTTGCCGCGGCTGTTCGCCCGCTCGCGCACCATATCGGCGAGATTCGCCAATGGCTGTATGAACATGTTTCTCCCGTGGCATTTTGTTTTTGTGTCGCGGAGTGTGGCGTCATCTGCGGGTAAAGACAAGGTGGGGGAGGAACACTGTCGTCCCGGCGAAGGCCGGGACCCATAACCACTGAATGCAAATTTGCGAAGACAGGTCATGACCAATCTTCGCCAAATGAGATTCGATGCGTATGGGTCCCGGCCTTCGCCGGGACGACGACGGAGTGTGGAGCTACGTCCTTATGCCGCTAGATAAGAAGAGACTACCCCCGCGCAGCCCGGTCCTTCTCGTTCTGCGCCTTGATGCTGTCCCGTGCCTTGGTCCAGTCGTCGTCGCTCCAGTCGCGGAGCTGGTAGAAGTTGCCGCCCATGGCGAGCGCCTGTGCGCCGTCCATGGCGATGGTCTCGCCGGTGATCCAGTCGCAGCCGCCGGAAATCAAGAACACCGCGAGGTTCTGCAGTTCCTCCATGGTGCCGACGCGGCCCATCGGGTTCATCGCCTTGGTGCGGGCGCCGGCTTCATCACCGGGCTTGATGCGCTTGCTCATGCCCTCGGTCGGAATCTCACCCGGCGCGATGGTGTTGAGGCGGATGCCGTATCTGCCCCATTCGGTCGCAAGCGACATCGTCATCGCGTGGATCGCCGATTTGCTCATCGCCGACGGCACCACGTAGGGTGAGCCGTTGCGCACCCAGGTCACGGTGATCGAGACGACATTGCCGGGCTGCTTCAAAGCGATCCAGCGCTTGCCGACCGCGTGCGTGACGTAGAACGTGCCGTGCATGACGATGTTGGCGACCGCATCGAAGCCGCGCGGCGATAGCTCTTCGCTGCGCGAGATGAAATTGCCGGCGGCGTTGTTGATGAGGTCGGTCAGCGGTGCTTCGCGAAAAATGTTCTCGACCATCTCCTCGACTGCGAGAGCGTTGCGGATGTCGACGCCGTGGCTGGTGACACGGCCGCCATACTGATCCATCAGCTCGGTCGCGGTCTCGTCGCAGACGATCTTGCGACGGCCGCAGATGTGCACCTCGGCTCCGAGTTGAAGGAAGCGCGCGGCCATCGACTTGCCGAGGCCGGTGCCGCCGCCGGTGACGAGGATGTTTCGGCCGGCCAGAAGGTTTTCCTTGAACATGGCTGTTTCCTCCGCAGGCATTGTCAGTTAATTGGTCGATTGACTAAATCCGGCCGCCGTCTTCCTGTAAAGCGGCACTGAACAAGAACAGGGGAGAATTCATCCATGGAAGAGCGCGTCTCGATTTCGGTTTCGGAAGGCGTCGCCGATGTGCGCCTGGTGCGGGCGGACAAGATGAATGCGCTGGATCAGGCCATGTTCGACGCACTTGTCGCCGCAACCGACCGGCTTTCGAAGGACAAAAGCGTGCGCGTTGTTGTCCTTTCCGGCGAAGGCCGTGCCTTCTGCGCGGGTCTCGACATGGGGCGTTTTGCCGCCATGAAGGAGAAGGGTGGCAATGGAATTCCGGGTGGCGAAAATCGCGATCTGACCGCGCGCACGCATGGCCAGGCGAACTTTCCGCAAGCCGCGGTGTGGGGCTGGCGTCAGCTTCCGGTGCCGGTCATCGCGGCGATCCATGGCGTCGCCTTCGGCGGCGGCTTTCAGCTCGCGCTCGGCGCGGATATGCGCTTCCTCAGCTCAGATGCGCGGATGTCGGTGATGGAGATCAAATGGGGCTTGGTGCCGGATATGGCGGGCACGCCGATCCTGGCATCGCTGGTGCGTGACGACATTTTGCGCGATCTCACTTACACCGGGCGCATCTTCTCGGCGCAGGAGGCGATGGCATACGGCCTTGCCACGCGCATCTGCGACGATCCGCGCGTAGTCGCGCTCGAAGTCGCGCGCGAGATCGCCGCCAAGAGCCCTGATGCGATCCGCGCGGCAAAGCGTTTGCTGAACAATCTCTCGGTCGATCCGGGGCCGGCGCTGCTTGCCGAATCCGTCGAGCAGCAGAAGCTGATCGGCAGTGCGAACCAGACCGAAGCGGTGCGCGCCAATCTCGAAAAGCGCGCGCCGAAATTTGCGGACTAATTCTCGTCTCCGTCATGGCCCGGCAAAAGCGCGAAGCGCGTCTTAGCGCTTTTGCCCGGTGATGACGACTAACTGACACCGCTGCTAACAACAAAAAGAAAAACAAATGAGCGAAACGTCACCATTCCTCGGCATCGTCTCGGGCGAGCGTCGCCGTACCCACGCCGAGGTCGCCGACCGTGCCGACCGCATCGCCTCCGGTCTTGCCAAGATCGGCGTCAAGCAGGGCGATTGCGTCTGCATGCTGATGCGCAACGACATTGCCTTCCTGGAGGCCGCTTACGCCGCGATGCGGCTTGGGGCCTACGGCGTGCCGGTCAACTGGCACTTCAAGCCGGAGGAGATCAATTACATCCTTCGGGATACCGGCACGTCCGTGCTGATCGGGCATGCCGACATGCTGCATGCTTTGCGCGATGCAATTCCGAAAGGCGTCACCGTGCTCAGCGTGCCGACACCGCCGGAGATCCTGTCCAACTACAAGATCGATCCCGATCACCTGAAGACACCGGACTTTGCGATCGATTTCGAATCCTGGCTCGCGCAGTACCAGCCCTATGACGGTCCGGTCGTGCCGCAGCCCATGAACATGATCTACACGTCGGGAACGACCGGTCATCCCAAGGGCGTACGGCGCAATGCGCCGACGCCTGAGCAGGCCGCCGCCGGCGAACGCATGCGCGCGATGATCTATGGCCTCAAGCCCGGTGCTCGCGCAATCCTGCCGGGGCCGCTCTATCATTCCGCGCCGAACTCCTTCGGCATCCGCGCCGGCAAGCTCGGCGGCGCGCTGGTGCTGATGCCGCGCTTCGAGGCCCAAGAGTTTCTGGAACTGATCGAACGCTTTGAGATCGACACCATCTTCATGGTGCCGACCATGTTCATCCGCCTGATGAAGTTGCCGGACGCCGTGCGCAAGAGGTACGACGTCTCCTCGTTGCGCCACATCATCCATGCCGCCGCGCCCTGTCCGGCGGACGTCAAGCGCGCCATGATCGAGTGGTGGGGGCCGGTGATCTACGAATTCTACGGCTCGACCGAATCCAGCGCCGTCACCTTCGCGACCTCCGAGGATGCGCTGAGGAAGCCCGGCACGGTCGGCAAGATTTCACCCGGTGCGGAATTGCGCTTTCTCAGTGAGGACGGTCGCGTGCTGCCGGTTGGCGAGATCGGCGAAATCTATTCCCGCATGGCCGCGATGGCCGACTTCACCTACCACAACAAGCCGGAGAAGCGCGCCGAGATCGACCGCGACGGTTTCATTACCTCGGGTGACGTCGGTTATATCGACGAAGACGGCTACGTCTTCATCTGCGACCGCAAACGCGACATGGTGATCTCGGGCGGCGTCAACATCTATCCGGCCGAGATCGAGTCAGTGCTGCACGCGGTACCCGGCGTGCATGATTGTGCGGTGTTCGGCATCCCCGATGCCGAGTTCGGTGAGGCGCTAATGGCGGTGGTCGAGCCGCAAGCCGGCGTTACGCTCGATGCCGCCGGCATACGTGCGCGGTTGAAGGCCTCGCTTGCCGACTACAAGGTGCCCAAGCACATCGAGATCCGCACGGGCTTGCCGCGCGAAGACTCCGGAAAAATCTTCAAGCGCCGCCTGCGCGATCCCTATTGGGAGCAGGCGGGACGGAAGATCTGAACGCCTTGTAGCCCAGATGGAGCGAAGCGCAATCCGGGACGGTGCTTGTGGTTGAGACCCCGGATTTCGCTGCGCTCCATCCGGGCTACAGGCTAGGAGATCGATATGGATGATCGAACCAGGCTGACAGCGCTTCAGCGCCATTGGGACGCTTCGGACGCAAGCGATTTCGAGGTCGAGCATGAGATCTATCTCGAAGACGCCGTGCTGGATTATCCGCAATCGGGCGAGCGGATCCGTGGCCGGCGCAACATTCAGGAGAGCCGTACCGTACAGCCAAACAAGAAGCGCTTTACGGTCCGGCGCATGATCGGCGGCGGCGATCTCTGGGTCACCGAGTTCGTCCTGACCTATGACGGCGTACCCTCCTACGTGGTGAGCATCATGGAGTTCCGCGGAGAGCAGGTGGCTCACGAAACCCAATATTTTGGCGATCGGTTCGACCCCGCGCCCTCGCGTGCGCATCTGGTCGAGCGGGGCGATTAGATCGACAGCGCTCCGCGAGCAGCGAAATGGCCCGAGGGGCCCAATTCCCGCCATGGCCGGGAGCCGATATCGGAGCTGTCTTCGCAGAGATGGTTTTCGAGCCTATATAGGCGATGTCATTGACCGCGGATAACCCCATGGCCCCTGTTTCGATTCTGCTCAATCTACTCTGGATCCTCATCGGGGGTGCCTGGATGGCCTTCGGCTGGCTGGTCGCCGCGATCATCATGGCCATCACCATCATCGGCCTGCCCTGGGCGCGGGCGGCGTTCAACATCGCCGTCTACACGCTGATGCCGTTCGGTTCGCGGGCGGTCAATCGCTACGAGGTCACCGGTATGAGCGATATCGGCACCGGCCCGCTCGGGGTGATCGGCAACATCATCTGGTTCGTGCTCGCCGGCTGGTGGCTGGCGCTCGGCCACCTCGTGACCGCGCTGGTCCTGGCCGTCACCATCATCGGCATCCCCTTCGCCTGGGCCCATCTCAAGCTCGCGGGCATCGCGCTCTGGCCGATCGGCAAGGTGATCGTGCCGGCGTAGGGTGAACTCGTAAGATGGGGTGAGCGCCAGCGAAACCCATCATTCCGTCCGCCGATGACGAAGCAGGATGGGTTTCGCCAGGGCTCAACCCATCCTGCGCTTGCTGCCATGCCTCATCGTCACGTTGGCATCGTCCTGTCGATGCCCGGTTTTTGCCCGGGGCAGACTCGATCAATATTGAAGCGAATTCTTAAACGCCCGCGAACGGCCGGCTGCTAAAGGCAGAGCATGAGAGTCCCGTCGGCGTGGATCGCTGTACGTCTCGTCGGCGATTTCGAATGACGCGGTCGTGCCGCATGTTCCAGGCGAGGGCATAGCAAGATGATAAGCCGCTCTTCCCTGACGCTTGTCCTTACGGTGTCCGCCGTCCTTCTCGGCTTTGTCGCCGCCGCACCCCGATTTTCCGCAGCGAGCGAAGACGATCGCAGGACTTGCGCGGACCGGCAAGCAACCGCGCGCGACACAGTCGCGGCCTGCACGAGCGTGTTGAGCGACAAATCCGATCTGTCGGAGCATGCTAGCGCATACCACCAGCGCGGCGTAGGCTATCTCCAGCTCAGAGAGTTTGATCGCGCGATCGCCGACTTTGACGCGGTCACCAGGCTGGATCCGAACCACAGTTTTGCCTACGCAGGCCGGGCCTTGGCCTATTGCACGAAGGGCGAGCACGATCGCGGAATGGAGAATGCGAAGCAGGCGATCAGGCTGGATCCCAAATCCGCCAAGATGATTACATACCGTGCCATCTGCAACCAGGAGAGGGGCGCGTGGGGAGAGGCCCTTGTTGATTACACCGAGGCCATCAGGCTGAGCCCGAACGACTTTCAGCACTACAATTCCAGGGGCGGGGTCTATCGGGAGCTCGGCGATGAGCGCGCCGCCCTGGCGGATTTCGCAATGGCTATTCGGCTTAGCCCCGACAACGTGCAGTCTTATCGCAAACGCGCCAGCCTCTTCTTCGAGAAGAGCGAGCATGACGGCGCGCTTGCTGACTACGATATGGTGATCAAGCTGGATCCGACGGATAACACCGCCTGGGCGGCGCGATCCTATATCTACAAAGAGAGGGGAGACATCGCCCGCGCGATGGCCGATCTCGAACAGGCCAGAAAGCTGGGTTTTAAAAGCTAGGCGCGCAAGGCGTATCGCAATTGCCAATGCGGGTTAGCCCGTAGGATGGGTAGAGCGTCAGCGAAACCTATCAAACCGTCCGCGGGAAACGAAGCCTGATGGGTTTCGCAAGGGCTCAACCCATCCTTGTGCGTGCTGAACTTACGCTGTGGATGGACTGACATAGCCTGCTACATTAGCCCTGTTACGAAGAGGGGGCGAGGTAAAATGGGCACACGAGCCGGACCATGTCTTGGTTTAGCAGTATTGGTTACGTGCGTTTGCACGAACGCCGTCACGATGGCACAAGAGTTGGTCAGGTTCGACAGTGCTCCAGTCCGCCTTGGCCAGCTCCAGCAGCGCTTGGCGCGCGAGCGTGGCGAAGCCCCGAAGGCGGCGGATACGATCGAGGGCTACCTCGCGAAACCTGAGGGCGACGGCCCATTCGCAGCCATTGTGTCTCTCCATGGATGCGATGGACTTTCGAAAGATGACCGTAAGTCCATCGCTCAATCCGTGACCGGTTTGGGGTATGTGTCACTTGCAGTCGATAGCTTTGCGACCCGCGGCATCAAGGACGCCTGCACCAAACCGATGCCTGCCCTGATGCTTGCCCGCCAAGGTGATGCCTTAGGCGCTCTATCCTATCTTTCCAAACTTCCTTTTGTCGATCCTCAACGTATCGCTGTCCTTGGAGGATCGATGGGTGCAATGGTTGCGCTGCAATTAGCGTCGACCCACCACGTGGAAACATTCGACGCTCCTCGGGATCTGAAGTTCAAGGCCGCGGTGGCCTATTTTCCGGCGTGCGGCGTTGCTTCCGAGGAACTCATCGTTTCCACTTTAATCCTGATCGGCGAACTCGACGACTGGACGCCTGCGAAGGACTGCGAACTTTGGATGAAGAGGCGAGCCGACATGGGCGCACCTGTTAAGCTGGTCGTCTATCCCGGTGCCTATCACGCCTTTAGCGATCCGGCTTTCGCCGACGGCAGGGAAATATACGGGCACTGGCTCAAGTACGATGCGGAAGCGGCCAGGAAGGCAGTCGAGGAGACGCAGAGTTTCCTCTCTGCTCAATTCTCCCGTTGAGTGACAGCGAAGCGAATGCCCCATACGCGCTTGGAGCAGGTTCCGGTTGGGGCCCATCGCTGACCTACCGCAAGCTCGCGGCGCAGTCCGCTTCTGCCCCAAGGTAGACTCGCAGACCATAGGCCTCATTGCCCCTCACGGTGCCAGAACTGACCCGCGCGCAGGCGCCCTCCCGCCCACAATTCCTCGCGTTGCCCGACGGGCAAAACACGCCACATGCAGGTCAAGGGCGCGGCTCCCAAATATTCTGATTGACCGAATTTATCTCTTCGGTTAAACCGCATTCCATCCCGGCCCGCCAAAGGGGCGTTTCGCGATCGTCACGATACGCAGGCCGGGAGGCGATGGACGCGGCAGCGCCGGCGCGTGACGTGAGGGCAGGGCGGGTAATCCCCGTGAGCCATTGCGATCCGCGGATCGACACGGCGCGGTCACAGCGTCTCCTTTCGGCTTCGGGGGCGAGCACGCGCGAGCTTCCGGATGTCCGGGGCGAGACGTCCGCGGACGGCAAAAGCGTGTGGTCCTGACGCCCGGGGTCTGTGCGTCAAGGCTTGCGGTGGTGTGAGTTGCCCGACCGGGTGCGCGCATCGATCATCCGCAAGACGACGGGGGCAATAGTGCATCGCTCCCCGGGGAGAGCGCGCCATAAGCCGTAAAACCATTGCGCAGGGAAGGCCGGGATGTCTCGGCATCACCTGTGGTCACCCCGCGTGCGTTTCTCGCGTGCGGACCCTGGGTGCCCGCCGGTGCCCGGCCTTCCCTGCGCCCTTTCTTCTCGATGAGGGCGAAACGGACAGCAAAGCTCGGGCGCCTCCGCCGCGAGACCGAAGAGATGTGTGCCTGCTGGCCAGCAAGACGCATTCCCGCCCATGATCAGCGATGTTGCCGCGCCGCCCCCAAGTTCATCTTGCGCTGCGGCAAAAAACTTGCACACTCGGCTGAGCCGGGCAGTTACGCGAGCTCGAACCAGGGAGCGAGCCATGTCCCTTCAGACCGTACCATCCGACGCCGCAGATCATCGTCCCAACCGGCCTGAGGACGCCCAGGCGCTGGAGGCTGATGCGCGGCTGCGCGACGATATCCGCCTGCTCGGGCGCATCCTGGGCGACACGGTGCGCGATCAGGAGGGCGCCGATGTGTTCGACCTGGTCGAGCGTATCCGGCAGACCTCGATCCGGTTCCACCGCGATGAGGATCGGGTCGCCCGGCGTGAGCTCGAGCAGATCCTCGACGGCATGTCGACCTCCGAGACGGTGCGGATCGTCCGCGCCTTCAGCTATTTCTCTCACCTCGCCAACATCGCCGAGGACCAGAACAACATCCGCCAGATGCGCGCCCGGACCGCGGCCAAGACCGGCAGCTCCGGCGTGCTGGCGGAGACGCTGGCTCTCGCGAAGGGCGCCGGAATCAGCGCCGACCAGTTGAGGCGCTTTTTTAGGGATGCCCAGGTCAGCCCGGTGCTGACGGCGCACCCGACCGAGGTCCGCCGCAAGAGCACCATGGACCGCGAGATGGAGGTCGCAGCGCTGCTTGATCGCCGTGAACGCGTCGCGCTGACGGAGGACGAAGCCGCCGCCAGCGACGAGCAGCTGCGCCGCGAGGTGCTGACGCTCTGGCAGACCAATCTGTTGCGCCGGACCAAGCTCACCGTGCTCGATGAGGTCGCCAACGGCCTGTCGTTCTACGACTACACGTTCCTGCGCGAGGTGCCGCGGCTGGTCAACGCGCTGGAGGACCGGCTGGAGGAGGGCGGCGAGCAGGCCGCCGGCGAGCTCGCCTCGTTCCTGCGCATGGGCAGCTGGATCGGCGGCGACCGCGACGGCAATCCCTTCGTCACCGCCGACGTCATGCGCGGCACGCTGCGGCTCCAGTCGAGCCGGGTGATGCAGTTCTATCTCAACGAGCTGCACGTGCTCGGCTCGGAGCTGTCGATCGCGGCGCATCTCGCCGACGTCTCCGAGGAGCTGCGCAAGCTGGCGGAGCGTTCGCCGGACACCTCGCCGCACCGGAGCGGCGAGCCCTATCGCCTCGCGGTGTCGGGCATCTATGCGCGCCTGTCGGCGACGGCCGAGAAGCTGCAGGTCGAGATCACCCGTCGTCCCGTCGGCAAGGGTGCGCCTTATGAGAGCGTCAAGGAGCTGCAGGCCGATCTCGACGTGCTGCACCGTTCGCTGATCTCCAACAATGCCCGCGTCATCGCCCGCGGCCGACTGCGGCTGTTGCGGCGCGCGGTGGATTGCTTCGGCTTCCATCTGGCGAGGCTCGACATCCGCCAGAACTCGGCCGTGCACGAGCGTACCATCGCCGAGCTGATGGATGCTGCCAATCCCGGCACCTCCTATCTCGCGCTCGGCGAGGACGCCCGCATTTCGTTGCTGACCAACGAATTGCGCAGCGCGCGCTCGCTGGTCTCGCAGTTCGTGAAGTACAGCGACGAGACCATGGGCGAGCTCAACGTCTTCCATGCCGCCGCGGAGGCCCATGCGAAGTTCGGCTCGGATGCGATCCACCAATGCATCATCTCGATGTGCAAGGGCATGTCCGACATGCTCGAGGTCGCAGTGCTGTTGAAGGAGGTGGGACTGGTCCATCCCTCCGGGCGCAGCGCCATCAATATCGTGCCGCTGTTCGAGACCATCGAGGATTTGCAGGCGTCTAGCGGCATCATGGATCGCATGTTGTCGCTGCACGATTACCGCCGCCTCGTCGACAGCCGCGGCAGCGTGCAGGAGGTCATGCTCGGCTATTCCGACTCGAACAAGGATGGCGGCTTCGTCACCTCGGGCTGGGAGCTCTACAAGGCCGAGATCGGCCTCGTCGACGTGTTCGAGCGTCATGGCGTGCGCTTGCGGCTGTTCCACGGCCGCGGCGGCTCGGTCGGCCGCGGCGGCGGGCCGAGCTACGACGCCATCATTGCGCAGCCCGGCGGTGCGGTGAACGGCCAGATCCGCATCACCGAGCAGGGCGAGATCATCTCGTCGAAATATTCCAACGCCGAGGTCGGCCGCAACAATCTGGAGATCCTTGCCGCCGCAACGCTGGAGGCGAGCCTCTTGCATCCGCGCCAGAGCGCACCGCGCCGCGAATATCTGACTGCGATGGATGAGCTGTCGAACCTCGCCTTCAAGGCCTATCGCGGCCTCGTCTACGAGACCGACGGCTTCGTCGATTATTTCTGGGAATCCACCGTCATCAACGAGATCGCGACGCTCAACATCGGCAGCCGCCCGGCCTCGCGCAAGAAGACTCGCGCGATCGAGGATCTGCGCGCGATTCCCTGGGTGTTCTCCTGGGCGCAATGCCGCCTGATGCTGCCGGGCTGGTACGGCTTTGGCAGCGCGGTCGAGCAATGGATCGCGGAGCATCCCGACAAGGGCATGCCGTTCCTGAAGGAGCTCTACAAGGAATGGCCGTTCTTCCGCATGCTGCTGTCGAACATGGACATGGTGCTCGCTAAAAGCTCGATCGCGATCGCCTCGCGCTATGCCGAACTCGTGCCCGACGAAGCCCTGCGCGAAAAAATCTTCGGCCGCATCCGCCGCGAATGGCATTCCTGCATTGAGACGCTGCTGGACATCATGGGCCAGGACCGGCTGTTGCAAGGCAACCCGTTGCTGGAGCGTTCCGTGCGCCACCGCTTCCCCTATCTCGATCCGCTCAACCACGTGCAGGTCGAGCTCTTGAAGGAGCACCGCGCGCAGAACCCGGATGAGCAGGTGCTGCGCGGGATTCAGCTCACTATCAACGGCATCTCGGCGGGGTTGCGGAATACGGGTTGAGGGGCGAGTGGCGAATAGATTCTATTCGCCACTCACCATTCGTGGCACTCAACAGAAATGCGCGCCCTGCGTCTCTACATAGACCGAATAGAGCGACTGGCTCGCGGTCATGAACAGGCGGTTGCGCTTCTTGCCGCCGAAGCAGAGATTGGCGCAGGTCTCGGGCAGCAGGATCTGGCCGATGCGTGCGCCGTCGGTCGATGCGAACACCTGCACGCCGTCATAGCCCGGGCCAACCCAGCCGGCGCCGACCCAGATGTTGCCTTCGGTATCGACACGCATCCCGTCTGGGAAGCCCGACTTGCCGTCGAGTTTCATGTCGATCAGCCGCTTCGGGTTCGATAGTTTCGAGCCGTCGAGGTCGTAGGACCACACCACGTTTTCCGCCTGCGGATAGTGCGTGATGCCGGTGTCGCAGACATAGACCTTCTTGTAGTCGTGAGAGAAGGCGATGCCGTTCGGCTTGAACGGCTCGTCGGCGACCTTCGTCAGCTGGCCGGTCTGTGCATCCAGGCGATAGACCGCTTCCTTCTGATAGGGCTGGAGCGAGCCGGTGTTGGCGAGCTTGCCCTCATAGATGCTGATCGCGCCATAGCCGGGATCGGTGAACCAGATCGACTTGTCGTTGGGGTGCACCACCATGTCGTTCGGGCCGTTGAGCGGCTTGCCGTTGGCCTGCTCGGCCAGCGCCGTCACCGAACCGTCGTGCTCGTAGCGGACGAGGCGGGTGCGTTCGGCCGTGATCTGGCGTCCCTCGGTGTCGAACGAGTTGCCGTTGCCCTCGTTCGACGGCTTGTGGAACTGTTCGGAGATGTGGCCGTCATCGTCGAGGTAGCGCAGCTGCCGATTGGCGGGGATGTCGCTCCAGACGAGATATTGTCCTTGCGCATTCCACGCCGGTCCTTCTGCCCAGAGGCAGCCGGTATAGAGCCGCTTGATCGAGGTGTTGCCGACCTTGGCCTTGAAGCGCTTGGGGTCGATGGCGATGATGTCGGGGTCGGGATAGCGCTGCGGCTCGGCGTTGGCGCCGAAGTCGCGCGCGTCGGCCTGCGAGACGAGGACGGTGGACGCGGCGAGCGCCGCCGCGCCTCTCAAAATATCGCGGCGGCCGAGGCCGCCGGGTTGCGTTGCAGAAGTGTCGTTGGAGTTGGTCAGTATTCTTGTCATGGTTTCCTCCCAAGATTGTGTTGGGAGGACACCATTGGCCTGCAATCGGGCATAAAGCAGGGCGATCTCTGGACAAGACAACCAGAGATCGCAGGGCAGGGATGCCGGAAATGCGGCTAGACGGGATCCTTACACGGGATCCCAAGGGAAGATGTCGGCGGAACGATCGAGCTTGTAGAACGAGCCCTTCAGCGCCGGCATGCCGTGTTCAGCGATCGACTGCGGTGTCCAGCCTTCGCTCCGGTGCACCGAGCGCAGCGGGCGATTTTGGCTGAACAGGAACAGCTCGTTCATGCGCGCGCCGAAGATTTGCCCCGAGACGTCCTTGGCGGCATCGGAGAGCAGATAGGCGCAGATCGGCGCGATCTTTTCCGGTCCCATCTGCTTGATCTTCTCGACGCGCGCCTTTTCGGCTTCGGTCTCGGTCGGGATGGTGCCGATCATGCGGGTCCAAGCGAACGGCGAGACGCAGTTGGAACGGACGTTGAAGCGGCCCATGTCGAGCGCGATCGATTTCGACAGGCCGACGATGCCGAGCTTGGCGGCGGCGTAGTTAGCCTGGCCAAAGTTGCCGATCAGGCCCGAGGTCGAGGTGAAGTGCACGAACGAGCCGGACTCCTGCTCGCGGAAAATCCGCGCCGCGGCGTGCGAGACGTAGAACGAGCCCATCAAATGAACCTTGATGACGGCCTCGAAGGCTTCCACGCTCATCTTGTGGAAGATCATGTCGCGCAAGATGCCGGCATTGTTGACGACGCCGTCGAGCCGGCCGAAATGATCGGTCGCGGTCTTCACGATCTTGCTCGCGGGGATAGCTTCCGCAACCGACTCGAAATTGGGGACGGCCGTGCCGCCGCGCTTCTTGATCTCCTCGACGACCTCCTCAGCTGGCGAAGCGCTCGAGCCCGCACCGTCAGCGGCCCCACCGGGATCGTTGACCACGACCTTGGCGCCTTCCGCCGCGCACAGCAGCGCGATCTCCCGCCCGATGCCGCGGCCTGCGCCGGTGACGATGACGACCTTGTCTTGCAGTGATTTTGTCATGTCGCTTACCTCTCGTTCGTAAACACGATCGTGCCACTTGCGGCGAACATGCCGCCGACGCCGTGGCACACCGAAATCTTTGCATTGGCGACCTGCGCCGGCGCGATGCCGCGCATCTGGCGCACGCTCTCCTGGAGCGCGTACATGCCGTACATTCCGGAATGCATGTAGGAGAGGCCACCGCCATTGGTGTTGAGCGGCAGCTTTCCGCCCGGGCGCGTATTACCGTCCGCGATGAACTTTCCGGTTTCCTCATGCGGCATGAAGCCGAGATCGCCGAGGCCGAACAGCGGCAGATGCGCAAAGGCATCGTAGATCATGAGATGGTCGACATCCCTGTGCGCGATGCCGGCCTCCTTGAAGGCGAGCGGCCCCGCGGTCTTGAAAGCGCGCGAGGAATTAAAAGTCTCCATCTGGCTGACCATCGGCGTTTCCACGCTCTCGCCGGTGCCCTTGATGTAGACCGGCTTGCGCGGAAAATCCTTGGCGCGGTCGGCCGAGGTCAGGATCAGCGCTCCGCCGCCGTCGGTGACGAGGCAGCATTGCAGCAGCCGGAACGGATAGGCGATCATGCGCGAGTTGAGGACGTCGGCGACCGTGATCGGCTCCTTCATCATCGCGCGCGGATTTTTGGCGGCCCATTCGCGCTGCACGACAGCAACCGAGGCAAGCTGCTCATGGGTGATGCCGTAGGTCTTCATGAAGCGCAGCACGGGAATCGGGAACATGCTGGGCGGCCCGTAGACGCCGAACGGTGCCTCGAACTGACCTTGCAGGCTGTCGGCGGGGATCGAGCGCGGTGCCTTGCCGATCATCGACTTGCCGCTCTCGGCATGCGTGATCAGCACGGTCTTGCACAGGCCAGCCTCGATCGCCGCCGCCGCGTGGCGGACATGCAGCATGAACGAGCAGCCGCCGACCGAGGTGCCATCGACCCAGGTGGGCTTGATGCCGAGATAGTGGCAAACCTGCTGCGGCGTCTCGACCGCGGTGGCGAAGCCGTCGATGTCGGAGAGTTTTAGCCCGGCATCGGCAATGGCGTTAAGCGCGGCATCCGCGTGAAGCTGGAGCTGCGACACGTTGGGGATGACACCGAGCTCGGTGGTCTCGGCAGCGCCGACGACGGCAACCTGGTTGCTGCGCATGGTTTACCCCTTCGCCGGACGGAACACGGGCAGGGTGATCTTGTCGTCGAGCTCTTGGAAGGCGACCTCGAGCTTCATGTCGAGCTCGAGCGCTTCCGGCGTCTGCGGGCAGTCAATGATGTTGCTCATCATCCGCGGTCCCTCGGCAAGCTCGACCACCGCGATCGCGTAAGGCGGCGTGAAGCCGGGCGCGGCGGGACGGTGGTTGATCACATAGCTGTAGAGGAAACCCTTGCCGCTGGCCTTGAAGGCAGAGACTTTTCGCGAGGCGCAGGACGGGCAGAACGGGCGCGGCGGGAAGTAGACATGCGCGCAGGCATCGCAGCGTTGCAGGCGCAACTCGCCGGCTTTGGTGCCGTCCCAGAAATGCAGGGTCTCCGGCGTCGGTTTCGGTCGCGCGCGCTGCGGTTCGGCCATGTCGGCTGGTCCTCCCAGAGAACAGGCTTCGCGCCTGCCCGTTTCGTTTCTGATGCGACAATCGACCATGGCGCGTCAACGGTCCAGCAATGTGCATGCATGCCATCATGCGCACAATGCTTGTGTCGAGCTGAGGCAGCGCTATAGATTGCGCGCGCAATATTCCGTGAGACAGACATGCCCGATTTTCCGACACTGGCGAAGCTCGCCGAAGACCTCGAAAGTGGCCGCACCACCTCCCGCAAGCTGGTCGAGGCGTGCATCGCCAGGATCGCCGATCCCGCCGGCGAGGGCCAGCGCACCTTCATCCATGTCGACAAGGATGCCGCACTCGCGGCTGCCGATGCGATGGACGGCTTGCGCAAGGTGAAGGCCGCGCCTTCGCGCTATGCCGGTATCCCGATCTCGATCAAGGATCTCTTTGACATCAAGGGCCAGGTCACGCGCGCCGGCTCCCGTGCGCTCGACGATTCCCCGCCGGCCGAGCAGGACGCTCCCACGGTCGCGCGGCTGCGCAAGGCCGGCTTTGTCGTGATCGGGCGGACCAACATGACCGAGTTCGCCTATTCCGGTATCGGCATCAATCCGCATTACGGCACGCCGAAGGGCGCCTGGAACCGGGCCCAGGGCCATGTGCCCGGCGGCTCCTCCTCGGGTGCCGCGGTGTCCGTGCTTGACGGCATGGCGCATGGCGCGCTCGGCACCGATACCGGCGGCTCCTGCCGGATTCCGGCTGCCTTCAACGGGATCGTTGGCTACAAGCCGACGCAGCGGCGCGTGCCGCTCGATGGCGCGGTGCCGCTGTCGTTCTCGCTCGACAGCATCGGCCCTCTGGCGCGATCGGTCAGTTGTTGTGCCATACTCGACGCCGTACTAGCGAACGAGCCGATCGTCGCGCTGAAGCCGCGCCCGGTGAAGGGCATGCGGCTGGCGGTGCCGACCACGATCGCGCTCGACGACATCGACGCCGAAGTCGCCGTGACGTTCGAGCGGGCGCTGAGGACGCTGTCCGATCACGGCGCCATCATCGAGCGTATCGAAATGGCGGAGTTCCACGACATCGGGCCGATGAACGCGAAGGGTGGCTTTGCCGCCTCCGAGAGTTTTGCGTGGCATCGCTATCTCATCACGTCCAAGGGCGATGTCTATGATCCCCGCGTTTCCGTGCGGATCATGCGCGGCGAGGCGCAGAGCGCGGCCGACTATATCGATCTCCTCAACGAGCGCCGTTCGCTGATCGCGCGCGTCAATGCGCGCATTGCGCCCTATGACGCGCTGGTGCTGCCGACCACTGCCAATACGCCGCCGAAGATCGCCGATCTCGCCGACGACAAGGCGTTCACCATCCAGAATCTGCGCGCGCTGCGCAATTGCACCCTGATCAACATGATCGACGGTTGCGCCATTTCGCTGCCTGCGCATCGCGAGGGCGAAATTCCCGTCGGCCTGATGCTGGCGGGTAGCGGCGGATCCGACCGTCGTATTTTCGAACTTGCTGCCGGCATGGAGGCCGTAATTCGTGTTTGACCTGACTTTCACCGTCGACGCCGAGGATACCACCACGCCGCTGACCTTGGCGATCGACCAGATGGTCATCGCCGGCTGGACCGGCCGCGACCCCGTCGCACGCGACAAGCACATCGCCGAGTTGCAAGAGATGGGCATCGCCCCGCCGGCCTCGACCCCGATCTACTACCGCGCCTCGGCGCGGCGATTGACACAGGAAGACAGCATCGAATGCTGCGGCGGCGACTCGTCTGGCGAGGTCGAGTTCGTGCTGATCGGCTGGCAGGGCCGCATCTTCGTCGGCTGCGGCTCCGACCATACCGACCGCAAGGTCGAGGCCTACAACGTCACGGTGTCCAAGCAGATGTGCGACAAGCCGATCGCGTCTACCCTGTGGGAGCTCGAGGACGTCATCGGCCATTGGGACAAGATGATCCTGCGCTCCTATGCCTGGATCAAGGGCGAGCGCGTGCTCTACCAGGAAGGCACGCTGGACGCGATGCTGCCGGTCGACGACCTGATCGCGCGCGGCTTCCCCGACAAGAAGCTGCCCGACGGCTGCGCCATGTTCGGCGGCACGTTTGCGGCCAAGGGCGGCATCCGCCCCGCCGACCGCTTCGAGTTCGAGCTGGAGGACCCGGTGTTGAAGCGCACGATCAAGCATGGGTATGACGTGGTGACGCTGCCGGTGCGAGGCTAGGTCCCTCCTACCGTCATTGCGAGCGAAGCGAAGCAATCCAGAATCTTTCCGCGGCGGCAGTCTGGATTGCTTCGTCGCAAGGGCTCCTCGCAATGACGGGGGAGATAGTCGGGAATCGGGTGGCGGAGCGCGGGCCGGTCTTGCGAAGGTCGTAGCCATGACAGCAACAGCACGCAAAGCACCCCAAAAGCCGTCCGTCGACCTTGCCGCTCATGTCGATACCCTCGACTGGCCTCAAATCACCAGCGAACTCGACACCCAGGGCTGCGCCGTCCTGAAGGGTCTGCTCACCCCCGACCAATGCCGCGCCATCTCCGCGCTCTATCCGGACGACGCCAACTTCCGCAGCCGCATCGTCATGGGCCGCCACGGTTTTGGCCGTGGCGAGTACAAATATTTCTCCTACCCGCTGCCTGACCTGATCGCGCAGCTGCGCCCGGCGCTCTACGCGCACCTTCAGGGCGTCGCCAATCGCTGGAACGAAGCGATGGGGATCGACATCCGCTATCCCGCCGCGCATGCGGCGTTCCTGAAGCGTTGCCACGAGGCGGGGCAGGCGCGACCGACGCCCTTGCTGCTGCAATATGAGGCCGGCGACTACAATTGCCTGCACCAGGACCTCTATGGCGAGCACGTCTTCCCGCTCCAGGTCGCGATCCTGCTATCGGAGCCCGGCCGCGATTTCACCGGCGGCGAATTTGTGCTGACCGAGCAACGCCCGCGCATACAGTCCCGCGCCGAAGTGGTGCCGCTGGCGCAGGGCGATGCGGTGGCCTTTGCCGTGCATCACCGCCCGGTGCAGGGGACTCGCGGCCCTTACCGGGTTAATCTGCGCCATGGCGTGAGCCGGATTCGTTCGGGACAACGCCACACGGTGGGTGTGATCTTTCATGACGCCAAGTGAGCGGAGCCGTTGACGGCTGATTTGTTCGACAGTGTCGCCGAAGCCCAACCGTCACGCGAGGAGATTGCCGACGGCGCTGTGCTGCTGCGTGGCTTCGTCAAGCCGATCGAGAGCGAGCTGATCGCAGCGGTGCGCGCGATCGTGGCGCAGTCGCCGTTTCGGCGGATGACGACGCCCGGCGGCCATCAGATGTCGGTGGCCATGACCAATAGCGGCGAGCGCGGCTGGATCACCGATCACACCGGCTATCGCTACGATCCCATCGATCCGCGAACCGAGGCGCCATGGCCGGCAATGCCGCCGGTGCTGCGCGACCTGGCCCGCCGTGCGGCGGAGCAGGGCGGTTTCACTGGCTTTGCGCCAGATGCCTGCCTGGTCAATCGCTACGAGCCAGGCACGCGGCTGTCGCTGCATCAGGACAAGGACGAATTGGACTATTCGGCGCCGATCGTCTCGGTCTCGCTGGGCCTGCCCGCGACCTTTCTGTTCGGCGGCATGGCGCGCGCCGACAAGCCGCGCCGTTTCCGCCTCGTCCATGGCGATGTCGTGGTGTGGGGCGGCCCGTCCCGGCTCGCCTATCACGGCGTCGCGCCACTCGCCGACGGCGAGCATGCGCTGCTCGGTCGGAAGCGGATCAATTTGACCTTCCGCCGGACGCGCTGACGCGTTTCCTCGCTGGCCTCGCTCGGCTAAGCTCTGGGCGGGGAGGCGGCGACATGACGACAGCACGGCTCACGGCTGACACCGGGACGGCCAGCCGCACCGGCCTGTATCTGGCCGCGCTGCAACTGGTGTTCACGCTGGGCTGGACCACCTACGTCATCTATCTGCCGAAGCTCGCCGCCGAGGTCGGCATCGCGCCATCAGCCGTCATCCTCATCCTGATGCTGGACCAGGCGATCTTCACCATTGCCGACACGGCGATGGGGATCGCCGCGGACAGGCTCGCGCCCTATGTCGGCAGGCTTGGCCTGTTCGTCGGACTCGTGGCCGCGATCTCCTGCGGCGCGTTCGTTGCGATGCCCTTCGTTGCCGGCGTCGGCGCGGCAGCGCAGGTCTGGTTGATCGCGCTGATCGTGATCTGGTCGATCACCTCGTCTGCCTTGCGCGCGCCGCCGCTGACCTTGCTCGGCAAATATCGTGCGCGGCCGCAGGTGCCGTTCCTCGCCGCTCTCGCGATGCTCGGCTACGGCGTTGCCGGCGCTGTCTCGCCCTATCTCGGCGTGGTCATGCGAGAGCATGACGCGCGGCTGCCGTTCGTGATCTCCAGCGTCGTGCTGCTGCTCACGGCGCTGGGGCTGTCGCGGATCGAACACGATGTGGCGCGGGACACGTCATCGCTCACACCGGCCGAGGTGGCAAAGCCGCTCGGCCTGACGTCCATCGTCTTCATCGTCGCGACGATAGCGCTGGCGCTCGGCTATCAACTGCACTTTGCCATGAACAGCGCGCCGTTCTATCTGCGCTTTGTCAAGCCAGACGATCTGCCATGGCTGATGCCGGTGTTCTGGATCGGCTTCAACATCGCGATGTTTCCGGCAAGCCTCGTCGTCAAGCATCGCGGCGGCCTGATTGTGATGGGTGCGGCCGGGCTCCTCGGAGCGGTTGCGATCGCTGCGGCCGAATTCGCCGGCAGCCTCAACACGCTGATCGCTGCACAATTTCTCGCCGGGGCCGCGTGGGGCTGCATGCTGATGAGCGCGATCTCGGCCGCGCTCGCGATCGGCTCGACCGGCGCGGAAGGAAAGGTGACGGGCCTCGTCTTCTCCGCGCTGGCGCTCGGCACCTTCGCGCGGATGGCGGCGGTTGCCGGGGGCTTGCAGAAGATGCCGGACTACGCGCCGCTGCTGCACTGGGCGCCGGTCGCCTGCTGGTCGGTCGCAGGCGCAGGCCTCCTGGTGATCGCGGCGGCGCGGCTACAGGGTGGTGCTCATCTCAAGGCTTCGGCGGGTGAATGAACGCCCACGGGCTCACTTCCGAATCCCGCGTCACCTCCACCGAGATCAGATATGGCCCGCCATGCGCGAGCGCCTTCTCCATCGCCGCCTTGAACTGATCCGGCGCGGTGACGCGCGCAGCAGCCACGCCAAACGACTCCGCAAGCTTGACGAAATCCGGATTGACGAGGTCCGACGCCACCACGCGGCCGTCAAAGCGTTCGCGCTGGTCGCGGCGGACGTTGCCATAAGCGTTGTTGTTGAACACCAGCGTCACCACGCCGATGTTGAACTGCACAGCGGTCGCGAGCTCCTGCACGCCGAACATGAAGCCGCCGTCGCCGGTGATCGCCACCACCGGCTTGTCGGGGTTGGCCACCTTGGCGCCGAGCGCGGTCGGGAAGCCTGAGCCGAGCGTGCCCTGATAGCCCGAGGTGATGAACGTGCGCGGCTCGTAGATCGGAAAGCCGTACCAGGAGGCAAAGCCGAACTGCGACAGCTCATCAGTGACGATCGCGTTCGCCGGCAGCACTTCGCGCAGGATATTGAGATACGCCATCTGCGGCTGGATGCGCTGGATTTCCTGTTGTGCGGTCGCCGTGGCCTCGCGGATCGCGGCACGGCGGCTGGCGGTCTTGCTATAACCCGCCCTGCTGACGGCAGCGGCGAGATCGGCGGTCGCCGTCTTGGCATCGGCGACGATCGCGGTGTCTGAGATGAACCGCCGCATCTCGACGGGATCGATGTCGATGCGGATGCTCTTCAACCCGTCGGGGCGATACGGCCAGCGCGACATGGTCGGCAGCTCAAGCCGCGTGCCGATGCCGATCATCAGATCGGTCTTGGCCCACAGTCTGTAGGCGGCTGCCATGGTCAGCCCGAGCTCGTGTGCATTGGACACGATGCCGCGGCCGCTGCGGAACGCAACAACGGGCGCATCGATCATCTCGGCAAGTTCGAGGATCTCGTCACCTGCCTCGATCGCACCGCTGCCGACGAAGATCATCGGTGCCTTGCTGTTTTTGATGAGCGCAGCCGCCTGCTTGATCAGATCAGGGTCGGGCCGCGGTGCGGGCAATGGCTCCAGCACATGTGCTGCCGCGGTGTCGGCGCGCTGGGTGAAGATGTCCCAGGGCATCTCGACCGACGCGGGGCCACGCCGTCCGGACGTCATCTCCTGGAAGGCGCGCGCCACGGTGGTCGGCGCGTTGCCCGGCGTTTCGATCCGGTCAGCCCACTTCACGTAGGTGCGCAAGGTGGCGAGCTGGTCCGGCATCTCGTGCAGATGGCCGCGGCCCTTGCCAAGAAACTGCGTCGGCACCTGGCCGGTGACGCACAGCACGGGCTCGTTGCAGCCATACGCGGTGAGCAGCGCCGCGCTGGCGTTGAGCACGCCGGGGCCGGGCACCACGCTGAACACGCCGGGCCTGCCGCTGGAGCGTGCGTAACCGAACGCCATGTAGCCGCAGGCCTGCTCGTGCCGTGCGCCGATCACCTTGAGCTGGGCCTGATGGAAGGCGTCGAACAGGCCGTAGACCTGCGCGCCGGGCAGGCCGAACACGGTGTCGACGCCATGGGCGACAAGGCCGCTTACGATTGCTTCGCCGCCGGTGAGGGTGGTCATTGTACTATTCTCACTTCAATGGTTGGTCAGGCTTCGTCGACGACGCCGTTGCGCAAACTTCCGATGCCTTCGGCTTCGACCTCCACAACGTCACCCGGCTTCAGATAGCGCGGCGGATCGAACCGCGCACCGGCGCCGGTCGGCGTGCCCGTGACGATGATGTCGCCAGGGACGAGCGTCGCAAAGGTCGAGATGTAGCTGATGAGGGTGCGGAACGGAAACATCAACCGGCTGGTGCGGTCATCCTGCCGCAGCTCACCGTTGACGTGCGTGGTGAGACGAATGTCGGCGATCTGGGATTCCTTTGTGTAAGGCACGAGCCAAGGACCGAGGCTGCCGCTGGAATCAAAGTTCTTGCCTTGGGTGACGTTGAACTTGCCATGGCGCAGCCAGTCGCGCACCGAGCCTTCGTTGCAAAGGGTCAACGCCGCGATGTGGTCGAGCGCCGCACTTTCCGGAACATGCCGGCCAGCCTTGCCGATCACCAGCACGATCTCCCCCTCATAGTCGAGCTGCGCCGACGCACGCGGGCGCACCAGCGGCGTCTCATGGCCGACGAAGGATCGCGTCGAGCGCATGAACATGCTCGGATATTTCGGTGCGTCCTGGCCGTCCTTGTATTCGGCGTTGCGGTCGGGATAGTTGACGCCGATGCAGATGATCTTTTCCGGCGCGGGGATTGGCGGCAACCAGGTGATGTCACCGAGCGCATGGTCCGGCGTGCGGCTGGCCGCCTCTTCGGCGAGGCTCGCGAGTTTTCCTGCGGCGATCACCTCGCGCAGCGTCGGATAGTTTTTGGCGTGGTGCGGGGAGAGATCGACGATGCCTCCCTCCAGGACGGCGCCGTAGCGGGTTTCACTCTTGACCGAGTAGGTGGCGAGACGAGGGAGCTTCATGGCTTAATCCGCCACCAGTACATCGGCCACAAACTTCGGTTCGCGCACGGCCTGACCCGCGAACGGTGAGCCCTGCTCGAACCAGGAGCGCGGCGCCGGTGCGCCCCACAGCGTCTGCCGGCGCGGATCGCGCAGCGACCAGCGCAGCGGCTCGTGGTCGTGATCGCCGGTGAAATAATCGCTGGTGTAGAGCTCCAGCCGATGCCCATCGGGATCGCGGACGTACAGGAAAAAGGCGTTCGAAATGCCGTGACGTCCCGGCCCGCGCTCGATGTTCTTCACGAAACCGGCGGAGGCCATCACGTCGCAGAGATGGATGATGTTCATCGCCGTCGGTGTCCAATAGGCGAAGTGATGCAGCCGCGGGCCTTTGCCGTTGGTGATGGCAAAATCGTGGACATTGCCCTTGCGATGCATCCAGGCGGCGGCGATGCGGCCGTTCGGGCCATCCTCCTCGGCATATTCAGTGAGGCGGAAGCCGAGCCGGGCATAGAAATCGACCGTGTCCTGCACTTCGGCGGCGAAGACGTTGAAATGGTCGAGCCGCTGCGGATGGCAGCCCTTGTAAAGGTCGAAGCGACGGAGCAGATGCGGCCGCCGGTCCATCGATGCATAGAGCTCGATCTGGAAGCCAAAGGGATCGGTGAATTGCAGCGTGCGGCCCTGGAACGGCTGGTCGACGAAGGCGTAGCCAAGACCATTCTCGGAGAGAAACTTTGCGGCCTTGTCGAGATCGCCGTCATTGCCGACCTTGAAGCCGAGCCGGTTGCAGGCCGGCACGGCGGCCTTGCGCAGCACCAGCGAGTGATGCTGATGCTCTTCGGCGGCGCGCAGGTAGACGAAATTGTCGTCGGCGTCCTCGACATGCAGGCCGACAATGGTCTCGTAGAACGCGCGGCTGAGCTTCAAATCGGTCACATCGAGCACGACGTGGCTCGAACGGATGATGTTGAAGGGCGGCTCAAAAGTGTGTTGCGGTACCGGCATTGCGTTTCCCCCGGAATGACGTGTCCTACATTCCCAGTTTCTGAATCTTGTGCGTGCCCCGCGCCAGCGAGACGTGCTTGGTCTCCATGTAGAAGTCGAACGAGTAATCACCGCCGTCGCGGCCGATGCCGGAGGCCTTCATGCCGCCGAACGGCGTCGGCAGGTGGCGGACGTTTTCCGAGTTCAGCCAGATCATGCCGGCCTCCAGTGCGTCAGCGACGCGCAACGCTCGGCCCACATCGTTGGTCCAGACATAGCCGGTGAGGCCGTAGCGGATGTCGTTGGCGATCTCGATTGCATCCGCCTCATCACGGAAGGGCAGCACGGTGAGGAAGGGACCGAACACCTCCTCCTGCGCGACGCGCATCTTGCCATGCGCGCCGGTGACCAGCGTTGGCTCGACGTAATGTCCGCCGCCCGGCCCGTCATAGGCCTTGCCACCGACCGCGATCGTCGCGCCGTCCTGGCGCGCGACGTCGAAATAGGAGCAAACCTTGGCCAGATGCCGCTCATGGATCAGTGGTCCGATCTCGGTGACGGGATCGAGGGGATGACCGACCTTCAGCGCTTTCACGCGCGCGGTCAGTTTCTCCACGAATTTCTCCGCGATGCTGGCCTGGATCAGCAGGCGGCTGGAGGAGGTGCAGCGCTCGCCGTTGAGCGAGTAGATCATGAACACGACGGCATCGAGCGCGCGGTCGAGATCGGCGTCGTCGAACACGATCACCGGGTTCTTGCCGCCGAGCTCGAAATGCACGCGTTTCAGCGTCGGCGCACCCTGAACCATGATCGCCGAGCCCGTCGCGCTCTCGCCGACGAAGCCGATTGCCCTGATCGCCGGATGCTCCGTTAGCGCCTTGCCGGCTTCTTCGCCAAAGCCATGCACGGTGTTGAGAACGCCGTCGGGAACGCCGGCCTCCTTGACGAGCTTTGCCAGAATGTCGGCCGTCACCGGCGACCATTCGGCCGGCTTGTGCACGACGGTGCACCCCGCAGCGAGGGCAGGCGCGATCTTCCAGGTCGAGAGCATGAACGGCGTGTTCCACGGCGTGATCACGCCGACCGGGCCGATCGGCACGCGGGTCGAGACGTTCCAATGCTCATCGCTCGGCGTGTTCTGACCATCGCGGGCCTCGGCGCATTTGTCGGCGAAGAAGCGAAAGTTTTCGGCGGCGCGGACCGCGGCCTTGGCCATGAAGCGATAGGCCTGGCCGGTGTCGATGCATTCGAGCACCGCGATGTCTTCGGCATTGTCCTCGATCGAGTCGGCCACCCGATGTAGAAGCTTCTTCCGCATCGCAGGGCCCATGTCGCGCCAGGATCTGAAAGCCAGCGCAGCCGCGGTCGCGGCGGCGTCGATGTCCTCCGCATTGCCGCGCGCGACGCTTGCGAGCACCGCGCCATCGACCGGAGACTTCGTCTCGAACGTCTCGCCGGAGATCGAAGCCACGATCTTGCCGTCGATCATGTGGCCGATGCCGTCGGCGCGCAGCTTCTTCAGCAGCGGCGCGACGCGCTCGCGGTTGGCCTGGAACACATCGGCTTTGGGTGTGGGTTTATCCATGGGCGGCCTCCACTTTCAGGGCGTCGTGGATGTTGTTGCGCTTCCAGCTGGTGTCCTTGTCGTTGATCTGCATGTCGAACGACAGGGCAAATTTCGAACCTGCGAAGACAGGATCGAGATGCCGGGAGAGGGCGTTGAAAACGTGCTCGCCGGCTGTCTTGCGGGTCGGCAGGTCGCGGCCCTCGCCGATGCGCAGCAGCATGTCGAGGAAGCCGTAATCCTGCCGGGCATCGGCAATCGCATAATGCTCGCACCTGACAGCGCGGACGCGGATGCCGCCGAGCGGGAAGATGCCGGTCTCGACCGCCGCCTTGCGCACCACTTCGCAGACCGCGCCGATGTCGAGGCGGCCATCGAGATTGGCCGAATATTCGATCGTGAAATGCGGCATGGCGGTTTCACTCCCCGTATATTTTTGTTCGCCTAAGCGAAGTAGCAGCTCACCGAGCCGTAGGCGCCATAATCGGCTTGAATTGTGTCGCCCTTGCGGGTCTCGATCGGACGGATGAAGGAGCCGGCGAGCACGACCTGACCGGGCTCCAGCGCGAGACCCAGTGGCGCGATCTTGTTGGCAAGCCATGCGACAGCGGTTGCGGGATGATTGAGCACGCCGGCGGCAAGGCCGGTTTCTTCGAGCTGGCCATTCCTAAAGCAGAGCGCGCCGATCCAACGCAAATCGGCTTCCAGTGGGCGGATCGGCCGTCCGCCGAGCACGATGCCGGCATTCGCCGCATTGTCGGCGATGGTGTCGAAGATCTTTCGCGTCGCCTTGGTCCTGGGATCGACGCGCTCGATCCGCGTGTCGAGGATCTCAAGCGCCGGCACCACGAAGTCGGTGGCGTTGAGCACGTCAAACATGGTGCAGTCAGGACCCGAGAGGCGCTTGCTCATGATGAAGGCAAGCTCGGCTTCCACGCGCGTCGCGATGAAGCGCTCGGTCGGGACCAGCCCACCATCGGCAAAGAACATGTCGTCGAGCAGCACGCCGGAATCCGGCTCGTTGATGTCAAGCGCGCTCTGCATCGCCTTCGAGGTCAGGCCGATCTTGTGGCCTCTGACGACGCGTCCCTCCGCGATCTTGACGTCGACCCACGCCTTCTGGATCGCGTAGGCATCACTCATGCTGATGTCGGGAAAATCCTGCGAGAGCTGCCGGATCTGCGTGCGGGTTTTCTCCGCCTGGTGCAGACGGCTCGCGCAAGCTTGGATATCGTGATGGGAGAGCGCCATGCGCAGTCTCTGAAATGTGGGTGCCGGGAGATAATTAACATGTTAAGTGAATTCGTCAAACCCCATTCCGGCGTGTTGCAGTGCAAACATTTTCGGGTTTGAGGACAGGGCGTCATGGCGAAGAGACCGGCTGATCCCACCAACGTAAACGCGCCCGGCGCACGGCAGGTGCCGATGCGCGACTTCTCGCGCTCGTTGCCGATGTCGTTGTTGCGAGCTCGCGAGGCCGTGATGCGGCAGTTTCGCCCCTCGCTACGCGAGCACGGTCTGACCGAGCAGCAATGGCGTATCCTCCGGGCGCTCGCTGCCATCGAGGCCGCCGAGGTCACGGAACTCGCGCGCACGGCGTTTCTGCTCGGACCAAGCTTGTCGCGCATCCTGCGCGATCTCGAGGCGCGCAATTTGATCGAGCGCAAGACCGCGAAAGCCGACCAGCGCCGCAGCATGGTCTCGATCTCGGAGAAGGGTGTAAAGCTGATGGCCTCGGTCGCGCCGTCCTCGGAAGCGATCTATGCCGAGATCACGCGGCGTTTTGGTGCACGCAAGCTCGCCGAGTTGCAGGAGATGCTGGGGCAGTTGGAATTGTGTCTCGCGACGACTGAGGCGCGTGACGAGATCACGGACGATGCGTGACGGCAAATTTGCATGATGACTTGCCGATCATGCATGACTGTCGTCATTGCTTAGCGCTTGGGCAGCCCGGGCGAAGCGAAAAGCCCCGCAAAACTCGCTGAGAATAGACAGCCTGCGCGGGTGTTAATCATCATTAGGGGCGCTCTCTGCGCACTTAGTCGATGTTGGCGCAATATCAATTTACTCGTACTGGCAGAATTCGTAAGTAGCATCCGGCTCTGTATTCAGCGATAGAGCCAAAACAGAGCTAAAGACCAAGAAGGGCCGACAAGGATGCCCGGCCCCAGGGAGGAATGAATGAAACTGACGAGACGCGATTTCGCGACCGGAATTGCTGCCGGTATTGCCGCGCCATACCTCATCAAAAGCGCAAACGCGCAGGCCGCCACCCTCAAGATCGGCATGTGTGCGCCCGTCACCGGGCCCGCCGCTGAATCCGGCGGCTACGCCATCAAGGGCGCCAGGCTCGCGCTCGAAGCCGTCAACAAGGCCGGCGGCATTCTGGGAAAACAGGGCGAATTGATCGTCGAGGACGATCAGACCACCAATCCCGGCATCGTGCTCGCCTTCTCCAAGCTTGCCTCTCAACCTGATATCGTGGGCTTCCTCGGCTCGATCCGTTCGACCCAGGTGCATGCGATGGCGCCCGACGTCATCAAGCTCGGCAAGCCCGTGATGATCGGCGGCACCGATCCGAACCTTACCCATATGGGCAATCAGTGGCTGTTCCGCTGCCGTCCCAATGACAGCTATTCCGGTCGCGTCATCGCCGAGTTCGGCGTCAATACGCTCGGCAAGAAGAAATGGGCCGTGCTGCACTCGACCGACGCCTTCGGCACCGCCGGCGGCAAGGCGCTGAGCGGCGCGCTGGAAAAGCTCGGTGCTCCGTCGGTGCTCGACCAGGGCTATGCCAACCAGAGCCAGGACTTCACGCCCGTCGTGCTCGCGATCAAGCAGTCCGGCGCCGACATTCTCGGCTCTTACTTCACCTTCGAGAACGATCTCGGCATCTTTGCGCGCCAGCTCCGTCAGCTCGGCGTGAATATCCCGTGGGTCGGTTCACCCTCGATCACCAACGTCACCGCACTGAAGCTCGCCGGTCCCGCGCTCTACAACACCTACGGCGTGGCCGACTATGCGGAGGATTCCAGCGAGGGTTCGAAGGCGTTCAGCAAGATCTACCGTGATGCGGTCAAGGTCGCGCCCGACAACCAGAGCTCCTGGACCTTCGATGCCATTAACGTCTTGTCGGCGGCGATCAACAAGGCCGGCTCGACCGATCCCGGCAAGATCCGCGAAGCCATCCTGGCGACCAAGAAGTTCGCCGGTGCCGAGGGCGAATACAATTTCGACCAGAACGGCGACGGTCTGCACGGCTACAACGTCGTGAAGAACGAGAAGGGCAACATCGTGTTCGACAAGCACATCGAGTTCAACGACTGACGTTGTCAGGGACGCGCGGACGGATGGGTTCCCTCCCCCCCTTGCGGGGGAGGGTTAGGGAGAGGGGTAAGCCGCACAAGCGGTGTTTGTGGCTTACCCCTCTCTCCAGCTCTCCCCCGCAAGGGGGGAGAGAGCCCTAACACCTCCCGTGCGGCCTTTAACGAGATGCTGTGAACACGACAGCCACTCCGCTCCGGTCGGCACCGCAATATTCGCTTCCTCTCCAACAGATCGCTTGTCATGGATCTCGCCCTACAATTGCTCTTTACCGGCATCGGTATCGGCGCCGTCTACGCGCTCGTCGCGCTCGGCTTCGTGCTGATCTTCCGGGCCACCAATGTGGTGAATTTTGCCCAGGGCGAATTCTCCATGGTTGCGGCCTATCTGATGGTCGTCGCGGTCGAAGCCGGTCTGCCCTATTGGGCGGCTTTCATCGTCGCGCTGCTCGGCATGGCGCTGCTCGGTGTCGTCTTCAATCTCGGCGTCTATTATCCGCTGCGCCACCGCACCTATCTGCCGGTGATCATTGCGACGATCGGCGCGTCGATCCTTATGGCCAATTCCGTGCTCGCGATCTACGGCCCGCAGCCGCAGGTGCTGGAAGGCTGGTTTGAAACGCCGGGCATCCAGGTCGGCCCGGTCTATCTCGACAGCCAGTATCTCCTGATCATCGGCGTCACCATCTGCCTCGTGATCTTCAATTTCTGGTTCTTCGAGAAGACGCTGCTCGGCAAGAAGCTGCAGGCGACCTCGCAGGACAAGGAAATGGCCTCGCTGCTCGGCATTTCCGTCTCCACGATGATCATGATCACCTTCATCTATTCGGCAGTGCTCGGCGGTCTTGCCGGCATCCTTGTCGCGCCCGTGCTGTTCGTCTCGATCCAGATGGGCTCGACGATCGCGCTCAAGGCATTCGCCGCAACCATCATCGGCGGCTTCGGCGACGTCGCCGGCGCCATCATCGGCGGCCTCGCGCTCGGCGTGATCGAGACGTTTGGCGCCGCCTATATCTCGGTGCCTTACAAGGACGGTTTTGCCTTCCTGGTTCTGATCGCCTTCCTGATCTTCCGGCCGCAAGGCATCTTTGGCGAACGCGTGGCGGAGAAGGCATGAGCGCCCCCAGCGACAACATGCCGATTCCGGCACCCGCTATCCATTCGAAGCCGCTGCTGGTCCGGCACCTGCCGTACTTCATCGGCGCGGCCATCCTGGTCGTCGTCGCGGCCAACATGAACTTCGACGGCTACGTTCACAACATCCTGCTCCAGGCCACGACGTTCGCGATCGCGGTGTTCGGGCTCTCGGTGGTGCTCGGCCTTTGCGGTCAGATCAATCTGGCGCAGGCCGCCTTCTTCGGCCTTGGCGCCTACGCGGTCGGCATCGGGACGACCGATCTGCATGTCAGCTTCTGGCTGTGTCTCGTCGGCGGCAGCGTGATCTCGATGTTGGCCGGCGCCTTCCTGGGCATGTCGACCTTGCGGCTTGGCGGCCATTACCTTGCGATGGTCACGATCTCGTTCCAGCAGATCGTCACACTGGTAATGATCAACGCGATCTGGCTGACGCACGGCCCCGACGGCGTCTCCAACATCAAGCGTCCCGACCTGTTCCAGACCTCGCAGAGCTATCTCGCCTTCTGCGTCGCGATGCTGGCGATCGTCGGATATCTGGTCTGGCATCTCCCCGACACCAAGCTCGGCCGCGCCATGCGCGCGGTGCGCGACAACGAGCTCGCGGCCGGCGTCAACGGCATCGACGTCTTCCGCACCAAGATCTACGCGTTTGCGCTGTGCGCTCTTCTCGGCGGACTCGCGGGCGGCCTGTTCGCTGGCGGCTTCGCCTATGTCAGCCCCGATCAGTTCTCCTTCGCGGAATCAATCGTATTCCTGACCATGTCGCTGCTCGGTGGCGTGGCCTCGCCGATCGGCTCGACGATCGGCACAGGTCTGCTCATCCTGATCCCGGAATGGCTGCGCTTCCTCAAGAGCGTGCCGGGGCTGTACCTGGCGATCTACGGCCTGTTCGTGATCCTGATCATCCGCTTCATGCCCGACGGCATCTGGGGCTTTGTCGCTGATGCCTTCACGCGCTGGCGCGCCAAGATCAAGACGCCGCCGGCAGCTAACGCCTTGCAGTTGAAGCCGGCGACGATCGGTGGCGATACGGTGCTGGAAGTCACAGGCCTGTCGAAGCACTTCGGTGGCCTCAAGGCGGTCGATGGCGTCGATATCGCCGTCAAGCGCGGCGGCGTGCATGCGCTGATCGGGCCGAACGGCTCCGGCAAGACCACGACGCTCAACGTGCTCTCGGGGCTCTATGTCGCTACGGCCGGCAAGATCGTGCTCGACGGCACCGACATCACCCACATGCCGCCGCATCAGCGCACGGCCTCGGGTCTCGGACGCACGTTCCAGAACATCCGCCTGTTCCGTTCGATGACGGCGCTGGAGAATGTCGAGATCGGCGCCGAGCGGCCCGGCAACACCATGGTCGGGAAGGGCGATGACGCCTTGACCGAGCGCGCGATGGAAGCGTTGACCTTCGTTGGCCTCGGCAGTCGCGCCAACGAGCTGATCTCCAGCTTCTCCTATGGCCATCAGCGCCTGATCGAGATCGCCCGCGCGCTCGCCTCGAACCCGACGCTGCTGCTGCTCGACGAGCCCGCGGCCGGCCTCAACTCGACCGAGAAGCTGGAGCTGCACGAGCTGCTCAAGCGCATCGCGGCGCAGGGCTTGACCATCCTGATCATCGATCACGACATGACGCTGGTCTCGGAAGCGGCCCAGCACATCACCGTGCTCAACTTCGGACGCCGCATCGCCGACGGCGAATCCATGGCCGTGCTGCGTCATCCCGACGTCGTCTCCGCCTATCTCGGGAGCGAATGATGCCGTTGCTCGAAATCCGCAATCTGGTGGTGCGCTACGGCGAGATCGAAGCGCTACGCGGCGTCACCTGCGCCGTCGAGGAAGGGCAGGTGGTGACGCTGCTCGGCGCCAACGGTGCCGGCAAGTCGACCACGCTACGCGCCATCTCGGGGCTCGCAAAACCAACGTCCGGCGAGATCCTGTACGACGGCAAGTCGATCGCGGGCCTCGGCCCGGAAGCCATCGTCCGTATGGGCATCTCGCACGTGCCGGAAGGTCGTCGCGTCTTTCCGGGCCTGACGGTGAAGGAGAACATCATGCTCGGCGCCTCCAATCGCCGGGCCGCGACCTCGGAGATATCGCGCGAGGCGGATGCGATGTTCGATCTGTTCCCCGACATCAGGAAGTTCACCAATGCACTCGGCTGGACGCTGTCCGGCGGCCAGTTGCAGATGGTAGCGGTCGCGCGCGGGCTGATGGCCAAGCCGCGGCTTCTCTTGCTGGACGAGCCGTCGCTCGGCCTTGCGCCTGTCATCGTGCAGGCCGTGTTCAAGATCATCTCCGAGATCCGGCGCAACACGACGGTCCTGCTCGTCGAGCAGAATGCGCGCATGGGCTTGTCGGTCGCCGATTACGGCTACGTGCTCGAGACCGGCCGCATCGTGCTCGGCGGCAAGCCCGACGAACTCTGGGGCAACGAAGCGATCCGTGCCGCCTATCTCGGCGGTCATGCCAAGGTGAGTGCGTAATCGGAGGGGCCGTCGATGGTCACGATCCAGGTCAAAAACCTCATCGAGTTCGTCGCCGAGGTGTTCGGCCATGCTGAGTCCTCTCCGGAGGAAGCAAAGCGGATCGCGACTTATCTCACGACGGCGAATCTCACCGGGCATGACAGCCACGGCGTGATCCGCGTCCCCGTCTACATCCGCTGGAAGAAGACGGGCTTTGTAGTCCCGAACCAGACCGCCGAGATCGTCGTCGACACGCCCTCGCTCGCGGTGGTCGACGGCAAGTTCGGCTACGGCCAGACCGTGACCCCGCAAGCGGTCAAAATCGGCATCGAGAAATGCAAGAAGGCGGGTCTCGCCGCTGTTGCACTGCGCAATGCCGGCCATATCGGCCGTGTCGGTGACTGGGCGGAAATGGCCGCTGCCGAAGGTCTGGTCTCCGTGCATTTCGTCAATGCCGCCGGCTCGCTGCTGGTGGCGCCGTTCGGCGGCGTCGAGAAGCGGCTGTCGACCGCGCCTTATTGCGTCGGCATCCCGCGCGAGGGGCAGGACCCGATCGTGCTCGACTTCGCGACCTCGATTGTCGCCGAAGGCAAGGTGCTGGTCGCAAGCCGCGGCGGCAAGAAGTTGCCGAAAGGGGCGCTGGTCGATGCTGATGGCTCCTTAAGCGAGGACCCCGCCGTGCTCTACGGGCCCTACACGCCGGAAGGCGCGCGCGATCACACCAAGGGAACAGGCGCGATCCGTGCTTTCGGCGACCACAAGGGCTCGGGTCTCGCCTTCATCTGCGAGTTGCTCGGCGGCGCTCTGACCGGAACCGGGGCCACTTCGGGCGGCCGGCGCTTCGCCAACGGCATGCTCGCGTTCTACATCGATCCGAAGGTCGTCGATACCTCCCATGTCTTCGATGCAGAGGTGTCGCGCTATGCCGACTTCATCCGCGCCACCAAACCGGTGGGCGGGGTCGATCAGGTGCTGATTCCCGGCGATCCCGAGCGGAAAACGCGGGCCGAGCGCACCAAGAGCGGCGTCCCCTTGCCGGATGACACCTGGGCGGCGATAGTGAACACCGCCCGCGAGGTTGGCGTCAGCGAAGTCAGCATCCAGCGGGCGACGGCATAGGTCTCGTGTCATTGCGAGCGTAGCGCGGCGATCCGGTTGGCGGTAACAACGGGATCGTGCTGTCGCGGCGCTCGTCATGGTGACGAAGGTCCCAACAACAAAGAAGGAAGGCAACGTGGCGAACAAGGTCAAGGAAATCTGGAAGTCGGGCAAGGCCGTGGTCAACGCGTGGCTTGCGATTCCCTCGGGCTTCTCGGCCGAGATGATCGCGCAATGCGGCTTCGACAGCGTCACCGTCGACATGCAGCATGGCGTGCAGGATTATTTGTCGATGGTGCAGTGCTTCCAGGCCATGGACAAGCATCCGATCACGCCGATGGTCCGCGTGCCCTGGAACGAACCCGGCATCATCGGCAAGGTGCTCGACGGCGGCGCCTATGGCGTGATCTGCCCGATGGTCAACACGGCGCAGGAAGCCAAGAACCTCGTTTCCTATGCCAAGTATCCGCCGAAGGGCGTGCGCTCCAACGGTCCGATCCGCGCCGGCATGTACGGCACCGCGGGCTCCTACCAGAAGACGGCGAACGATGACATCGTGCTGCTGCCGATGATGGAGACCAAAACCGCGGTCGAGAACATGGAGGCGATCTTCGACGTCGAGGGCATCGACGGCGTCTATATCGGACCGTCCGATCTCGGGTTCTCCTACGGCCTTGAGCCGAAGCTCGACCGCACCGAGCCGGAGATCCTCGCGATCTACGACAAGATCATCAAGGAATGCAGCAAGCGCGGCCTCAACCCCGGCATCCATTGCAGCGGCGCCGAAGGTGCTGCGCGCGCCATCAATATGGGTTTCAAGCTGGTGACGCTGTCGAACGAGGTCGGCCTGATGACGACCTACGCCAAGATGCAGGTCAACGCGACTCGCAAGGATTCGGCCGGTAAGGCCTGATATCCTCTCCCTCTCCCCGCTCCTGCGGGGAGAGGTGAACTACGAAGACCAAGGAGACTCCCATGACCATCAGCCCCGTCATCCGCCTGCATTCCGATGATGGCGTGCTGATCGCACGCGCGAGCCTGCCGCCCGGTACATTGGTGGCCGACGGCGTGACGACGGTTGAACGCATTCCTTCCGGCCACAAGGTCGCGATCAAGCCGATCGCCGTGGGCGAGCCGGTGATACGCTACGGCCAGATCATCGGCTTTGCGACCGTGCCGATCGCGCCGGGCCAGCACGTGCATGTGCAGAACATCGGCATGGGCGACTTTGCCAAGGACTACGCCTATTGCGCCGACGTCAAGCCGACGCCGAACTTCGATCTGCCGGCGACCTTCGAAGGCATCCGCCGTCCGGACGGCCGCGTCGCGACGCGCAACTATATCGGCATCCTCACCTCGGTGAATTGCAGCGCGCATGTCGCAAGCCTCGTCGCCGACGTCTTCAAGAAGAATCCCTTCACCGGCGATAATCCGATCGCCGATTTTCCCAATGTCGACGGCGTGGTCGCGCTGACCCACAAGACCGGCTGCGGCATGACGCAGAACGAACCGCTCGCACTGCTCCGCCGCACGCTCGGCGGCTACGCACGGCACGTCAACTTCTCCCACGTCATCGTGCTCGGCCTCGGCTGCGAGGTGAACCAGATCGGCGGCCTGATGGAAGAGCAGAAGCTCGCCGGCCGCCTGCGCGCGATGGACATTCAGGAAGTCGGCGGCACCCGCAAGACGGTGGAGGCCGGCATTGCCTTCGTGCGCGAGGCGCTCGCTGACTCCAACAAGGTCAAGCGTGAATCCGTGCCGGTGAGCGAGCTCACCGTGGCCCTGCAATGCGGCGGCTCCGACGGCTATTCGGGGGTATCAGCCAATCCCGCGCTTGGCGCAGCCAGCGACCTCATCGTGCGTCACGGCGGCACCGTGATCCTGTCGGAGACGCCGGAGACCTACGGCGCCGAGCATCTGCTCACGCGCCGCGCCGTCAGCCGCGAAGTCGGCGAGAAGCTGGTCGATCTCATGCGCTGGTGGGACGAATACACCGCGCGCGAAGGCGCCGAGATGAACGCCAATCCGAGCCCCGGCAACAAGGCCGGTGGCCTCACCACCATTTTGGAAAAGTCGCTCGGCGCGATGGCCAAGGCCGGCACCACCAATCTCGTCGACGTCTTGCGCTATGCCGAGCCGGTGACCAAGAAGGGTTTCGTGTTCATGGACACGCCCGGCTACGATCCCGTCGCAGCAACGGGCCAGGTCGCGGGCGGGGCCAATCTCGTCTGTTTCACCACCGGCCGCGGCAGCGTGTTCGGCTGCAAGCCGGCGCCGTCGATCAAGCTCGCGACCAACACGCCCATGTACAAGCGCATGGAAGACGACATGGACGTCAATTGCGGCACCATCCTCGAAGGCGAGGAGAGCGTCCAGGAGTGTGGCCAGCGCATCTTCGATCTCATCCTCAAGACCGCCTCCGGCCAGCCGACCAAGAGCGAAAGCTTCGATTTCGGCGGTGCCGAGTTCGCGCCCTGGGTGCTCGGCGCGACGATGTAATGCGCAGGTAGCCCGTGCCATAGGCACGGTCTGCCCGTTGTTAGTGCTTGATCGCGATCACCAGCGGTGTTCTGCTCAAAAAAGCTGCTGGAGTACCGCATCCCGTGTCGATCTACGTCGCATTACACCACGTCACGCACTATAAATACGACCGTCCGATCGATCTTGGCCCGCAGACCATCCGCCTGCGGCCGGCGCCGCATACGCGGACGCCGATCCTGAGCTATTCGCTCAAGGTCACCCCGGCCAATCATTTCGTGAACTGGCAGCAGGATCCGCTAGGCAATTGGATCGCGCGTTACGTCTTCCCGGAGAAGACCACCGAGCTGAAGATCGAGGTCGATTTCACGGCGCAGATGACCACGGTCAATCCGTTCGACTTCTTCGTCGAGCCCTATGCCGACAGCTTTCCGTTCGAATATACGCAAGATCTCAAGACGGAGCTCGCGCCTTATCTCGAGACCGTCAAGGCCGATCGGCTGTTCGCGAAATTTCTCGACACGATCCCGCACGAAGCCCCGAACACCGTCAACTTCCTGGTCGATCTCAATCGCGAGCTTCAGAAGCACGTCAACTACGTCATTCGCATGGAGCCGGGCGTGCAGACGCCGGAGGAGACGCTCTCCTCTGCTGCCGGCTCGTGCCGTGACTCCGCCTGGCTGCTGATCCAGACTTTCCGTCATCTTGGATTGGCTGCCCGTTTCGTCTCCGGCTATCTGATCCAGATCCGTCCCGACATCGATCCGATCGAGGGACCGCCTGAGGTCGAAAACGATTTCACCGATCTGCACGCCTGGGCCGAGGTCTATCTGCCCGGCGCCGGCTGGATCGGATTCGACGCGACCTCCGGCATGCTCGCAGGCGAGGGCCATATTCCGGTTGCCGCCACGCCGCATTATCGCTCGGCAGCGCCGATCTCCGGCGGCGCCGGCTTTGCGGAAGTCGAGTTCGCCTTCGACATGAGCGTCAAGCGCATCCGCGAGGCGCCGCGTATCACAAAGCCGTTCTCCGACGAATCCTGGACGCGGCTCAACGAGCTCGGCGAGCAGGTCGACGGCGATCTCGCCGCGCAAGATGTGCGTCTCACCATGGGCGGCGAGCCGACCTTCGTCTCCGTCGATGATCTCGAAGCGGCGGAATGGAATACGGAGGCTGTCGGCCCCACCAAGCGCGCGCTCGCTGACGATCTGATCCGCCGCCTGCGCACCCGCTTCGGGCCGGGCGGCTTGCTGCATTTCGGCCAGGGCAAATGGTATCCGGGCGAGAGCCTGCCGCGCTGGGCCTTTGGCCTGTACTGGCGCAAGGACGGCGTGCCGATCTGGAAGAATGCCGACCTCATCGCCAAGATCGAAAATCCGCGGCCGGCGCAGGCAAAAGACGCGGGGACCTTCATGGAGGGCACGGCGCTGCGGCTCGGGCTCGATCCCGGCTACATCATACCAGCCTATGAGGACACCGCGCTTTGGCTTCAGAAAGAAGCCGAGCTTCCCGTCAACGTCGATCCGTCCGACTCCAAATTGTCCGATCCGGAGGCACGCGCGCGCATCGCGCGGGTGTTCGAGCAGGGCCTCAACACGCCGCGCGGCTTCGTGCTGCCGGTGCAGCGCTGGAATGCGGAGCCGCGCTGGCGCAGCGAGCGCTGGACGCTCCGGCGCAATCATCTGTTCCTGACGCCCGGCGATTCACCGCTCGGCCTGCGCTTGCCGATCGGCTCGCTCGGCTACGTGCCGCCCAACCAATATCCCTACATCGTCGAGCGCGATCCGATGGAGGCCCGCGGCAAGCTGCCGGTGTTCAGCCTCCCGGCGCGTCCGGAAGCGCCGGAGCGGGTCGCGCCCGAGCAGCTCAACACGTCCGTTCCGGTCCGCACCGCGCTGTCGGTCGAAGTTCGCGACGGTGTGCTCTGCGCCTTCATGCCGCCGGTCGAGCAAATCGAGGATTATCTCGAGATGATCGCGGCGCTCGAAGCCACCGCCGAGGAGATGCAGCTCCAGGTCCATGTTGAGGGCTATCCGCCGCCGTTCGATCCGCGCGTCGACGTCATCAAGGTGACGCCTGATCCCGGCGTGATCGAGGTCAACGTCCAGCCGGCCAAGAATTGGCACGAGGCGGTCGATATCACGGTCGGGCTCTATGAGGATGCCGGCAAGACACGCCTCGGCGCCAACCGCTTCCTGGTCGACGGCCGACACACCGGCACCGGCGGCGGCAATCACGTCGTGGTCGGGGGTTCCAGCCCGGCGGACTCGCCATTCCTGCGGCGGCCCGATCTGTTGAAGAGCCTGGTGCTGTACTGGCAACGGCATCCGGCGCTGTCCTATTTCTTCTCGGGCCTGTTTATCGGTCCGACCAGCCAGGCGCCGCGCATCGACGAAGCCCGCCATGACAGCATCTACGAGCTCGAGATCGCGCTCTCGCACGTGCCGCCGCCGGGTTACCAGGCGCCGCTGTGGCTGGTGGACCGGCTGTTCCGGCATCTGCTCGTCGACATCACCGGCAACACCCATCGCGCCGAGATCTGCATCGACAAGCTCTATTCGCCGGACGGGACCACGGGCCGGCTCGGCCTGGTCGAATTCCGCGCGCTCGAAATGCCGCCCGATCCGCGCATGTCGCTGGCGCAGCAGCTGCTGATCCGCGCGCTGATCGCAAAGTTCTGGCGCGAGCCGCAGGCAGGCAAGTTCGTGCGCTGGGGCACGGCGCTGCATGACCGCTACATGCTGCCGCATTTCATCTGGGAAGATTTTCTGGACGTGCTCTCCGAGCTGAAACAGTCCGGCTACGCTTTCGAGTCGGAATGGTATCTGGCCCAGCTCGAATTCCGCTTCCCCGCGTTCGGCCGCGTCCACCATGGCGGCGTTACGCTGGAGTTGCGTCAGGCGCTGGAGCCCTGGCACGTGCTCGGCGAGGAAGGCTCGGCCGGCGGCACCGTGCGCTATGTCGATTCTTCGGTCGAGCGCCTCCAGGTCAAGGCGGAAGGCTTCGTCGAGGGCCGCCACATCGTGAGCTGCAACGGCCGCCGCCTGCCGATGACCTCGACCGGACGCTCGGGGGAAGCCGTGGCCGCCGTCCGCTTCAAGGCCTGGCAGCCGGCCTCCGGTCTGCACCCGACCATTCCGGTCCACGCGCCCTTGACCTTCGACCTGATCGACACCTGGAACGGTCGCTCGCTCGGCGGCTTCGTCTACCACGTCGCCCATCCCGGCGGCCGCAGCTACGACACCAAGCCCGTCAACACCTACGAGGCCGAGGCGCGGCGGTTGGCGCGCTTCCAGGACCATGGCCATACGCCAGGACCGATGCAGCCGCCGCCGGAGGAACGCACAAATGAGTTTCCGCTGACCCTCGACTTGAGAACGCCACTCCTGCAATGAGTATGAGGGTGGGGCAGGGAGAGGCGCATGGGCGAGGGCGCAGCCGAAGAGGACGAAAAGGCGGGTAGGGCGCAAGGTCAACGCGAAGGCCAGCGCCGTCTCGCGCAATGGGTCCGCGACTATAGCCGCCTGCCCGGCATTCCCGACGAGTTTCTCGGTCCGGACGGCAAGCCCCGCGCGGTCTGGAGCCGCTTTTTCGATGCCTTCGGTGCGCTCGCGCCCGACGAGATCGAGCGGCGCTTTGCCATGGCCGACCGCCATTTGCGCGAAGCCGGCGTCACCTACCGCGCACCCGGCGACAGCGCCGACCGGATCTGGCCGCTCAGCCATTTGCCGCTGCTGATCGACGAGGCCGACTGGCAGCAGCTCACCGCCGGCATCAAGCAGCGCGCCGAGCTTCTGGAGCTCGTGCTGCGCGACATCTATGGCGAGGGGAAGCTGGTTGCGGAAGGCGCGCTGCCCGCGGCCGCGATCGCCGGCAGCCCTGAATATCTCCGCCCGGTCTGCGGCGTGCCGCCGCCGGGCGGCCGCTACCTCTCGCTCTATGCCGCCGATGTCGGCCGCGGGCCCGATGGCCGCTGGTGGGTGCTCGGCGACCGCACGCAGGCGCCGTCGGGTGCGGGCTACGCGTTGGAGAACCGCCTGGTGCTCTCGCGCGCCTTCTCCGATCTCTACAAGTCGATGAACGTCCCGCGCGTCGCACCGTTCTTCGAGGCATTTCGCGACAGCCTTCGTGCGCGCGCCGATCGCGACGAGCCGCGGATCGGCGTGCTCTCTCCCGGCAGTTTCAGCGAGACCTATTTCGAGCACGCGACGCTGGCGCGCTATCTCGGCTTCCTGCTGGTCGAAGGCGACGATCTCGCCGTCAGCGACAATCGCGTCCACATCCGCACGGTCGCGGGGCTGAAGCGGCTCGACGTGCTGCTTCGCCGTGTCGATTCCAACTCGCTCGATCCGCTCGAGCTCGACGCCTCCTCGCGGTTGGGTGTGCCCGGGCTGATCGATGTGCTGCGCAAGGACGGCGTCGTCGTCGCCAACATGCCGGGCTCCGGCGTCCTGGAGGCGCGCGCGCTGCTCGGCTTCCTGCCGGCGTTAAGCCGCCGGCTGCTCGGCGAAGAGCTGAAGATGCCGCATATCGCGACCTGGTGGTGCGGCCAGCGCGCGGCGCGCGACGAGGTGTTGTCCCGGCTCGACGAGGTCGCGATCGAAGGCGCCTACCGGCGCGGCGTTCCCGGCTTCGACAGCAACGGCCCGGTGCTCGCGAGCGAGCTCGACAAGAGCGGGCGCCAGCGCCTGATCGATTCCATCACCACGCGCGGCATGGACTATGTCGGTCAGGAAGTGGTGCGGCTCTCGACCATGCCGGTGTGGGAGCAGGGCCAGCTCACGCCGCGTCCCTTCGTGCTGCGCGTGTTCGCGGCCGCGACGCCCGACGGCTGGACCATCATGCCTGGCGGCTTCTGCCGGATCGCCGAGCAGTCGGATGCGCGTGCGGTGTCGATGGGCGACGGCGCGCGTGCGGCCGACGTCTGGGTCGTCTCGGGAAAGCAGGTCTCGACGTCGTCGCTGCTGCCGACGACCGACAAGGTGCGGATCCGCCGCATCGCCGGCGTGCTGCCGAGCCGTGCCGCCGACAATCTGTTCTGGCTCGGCCGTTATCTCGAACGCGCCGAGGCGACGCTGCGGCTGGTGCGCGCATTGAGCTCGCCGAGCGGGCCCAACAAGGGCACCTCGGCCACGATGCAGTCGATCGAACGCATCCAGCGCCTGCTGGTGTCCTGGGGCGCAATCTCGCAAGCCTCGCGCGCCACGCCCGGGCGCATCGCCGCCGAAGCGTTACAGAGCACGGAGCGTTTCGGCTCGGCGTTGTCGCTGGTGCGCTCGGCGCAGCGCACGGCGACCTCGTTGCGCGAGCGGCTGTCGCCCGATGCCTGGCAGGTCATTACCGAGATGGCCGATCGGCTGGCCTACGAGGTCGAGGGCGACGACAGCGTGCTGAGCGCTGCCGAGCTGACCTTGCAGGAGCTTGCGAGCTTTGCAGGCCTTGCGCAGGAGAACATGAACCGCGCCGCCGGCTGGCGCTTCCTCGATATCGGCCGCCGCACCGAACGCGCCGTCAACACCACGCGTTTCGCGCGCCAGTTCGCCTATGACGAGGCCGGCGACGAGGACCTCGATATCCTGCTGACGCTGGTGGATTCCCAGATCACCTATCGCTCGCGCTATTTGCTCGCGCCGATCCTGGCCCCGGTGCGCGATCTCGCCGTGCTCGATCCCTACAACCCGCGCTCGGTCGCATTCCAGGTGACACAACTGAACGAGCACATCGCGGCACTGCCGAGCCTGAAGGAGCACGGCCTGATCGAGCGGCCGCAGCGGCTCGCGGTCGCGGTGCAGGCCATGCTCGCCACGGCCGAGGCCGAGAAACTCGAGGTCAAGACGCTGTTCTCGCTGGAGCAGGATCTGCTCAGCCTCGCCGAGGCGATCGGGCTGCATTATTTCCCCCATGGCCCCAATGCCAGCCGGCCGGAAAAGCTGACGGGGCTGGCGTGATCTACGATATCCGTCACGTCACCACCTACGAGTATGAAAGCCCGGTCAGCTTCGCCCGCTGCACGCTGCGGCTCGAGCCGAAGAGCGGAGGCGGCCAGGAGCTGATCTCGCACAGCGTCGAGATTCGTCCGCGCCCCGCTGAGCGCAACGTCCGGCGCGATTTCTTCGGCACGCTGACCGAAAGCGTCGTGATCGAGACTGCGCATCGCAACTTGCGGATCGACTCCCGCTCGCGCGTCTCGGTGTCGCGCCAGCCGCCGGCGCGCGATGCGTTGAGCCCGCCTTGGGAGAGCGTCCGCGACATCGCGTTCGAAGCAACCAGCCTTGGGCCATCGTCGCCCGTGGGCTACGTCTTTGCCAGCCCGCTCGTCCCGGTGCTGCGTCCCGTCAGCGCCTATGCGGCGACGAGCTTTGCGCCGGATGCGGGTATCCTTGCCGGCGCGGTCGATCTCATGCACCGCATCCGTACCGAGTTTCGCTACGATCCCAAGGCGACCGTGATCTCGACACCGCTCAACGAGGTTTTCGACAAGCGCCACGGCGTCTGCCAGGATTTTGCCCATGTGATGATTGCAGGCCTGCGCGGCCTCGGTCTGCCTGCGGCCTATGTCAGCGGCTATCTGCGCACCATTCCGCCGCCGGGCAAGCCGCGTTTGCAGGGCGCCGACGCCACGCACGCCTGGGTGTCGCTGTGGTGCGGGGCGGAGCTCGGCTGGGTCGATTTCGATCCGACCAACGATCTTCTGGTCGCCAACGACCACATCGTGCTCGGGGTCGGCCGCGACTTCTCCGATGTCTCGCCGGTCGACGGCATCATCGTCGGCTCGCCGAAGCAGAAGCTCGGTGTGGCCGTGGACGTGCTGCTGGTGGAATGACCGTAGTTTCACAGACTCGTTCTGTGAACGGATGCGTCTGGACGGCGGAAATTTGTTTCGGTGTATTTCTCGAATGTGCCGAACGGCCGTTCATTAATACGCTGTTAACGCTACCCCGCGACATTTTGGCTCACTTTCATCCTTGCTGAAGCCGAAGCCATGCTCGACAGCCTTGTGTTGCTGACTGACGCCGCCGAGCAGGTGGCGCTGTCGCGAATCCTGCGAAATTTCAGGCCGGATCTGGCGATTTGGCCGGTAGCTGACATCGGCGAGCTTCGCGGCATCGAGCCGGCGCTGCTCCGCAACGCCCGGCTGGTCGCCTTCGCGTCCGGCGCCATCGTACCGGCCGACCTGCTCGCGCGCTTCGGCTATGGCGCGTTCAATTTTCATCCGGGCCCGCCGAACTATCCGGGCTGGGCTCCGGCCCATTTCGCGCTCTATGACCGCGCCGACACGTTTGGCGTGACCTTCCACGTCATGGCGGAGCGGGTCGATTCCGGCACGATCCTCGACGCCGTGTCGTTCCCGATCCCGCAGGGCTGCGCCCTCCTGGGGCTCGGCGAACTCGCCTATGCGCACCTGCTGCAATTGTTCGAAGTGTGGGCGGAGCAATTGGCAGCCGAGCCGTCGCCGGTGCAACGGTGTACGCTGCCATGGAGCGGCCGCACCAACACGCGTCGCAGCTACAAGGACGCTTGCGATATCCCGCTGGATATTTCCAGCGACGAGTTGTGGCGCCGCATGCGCGCCTTCGGCGGCAATCACTACGGCATCGCACCCGCCATCAATCTGCACGGCGTCACCTTCACGGCGACGTTTCCGGAGACCACATGACGTCACCATCAATGGCCCTCGCGGCGCCGGCAGCCGGCTCGCCGAGCGTATCCGATTTGTTGTGCGCGGGGCGCGAGCATTACCAGCGCGGCGAGATCAGGCGCGCGATCGCGATCTTCCAGGCCGGGCTCGCGCTCGCCGCCACGGTCTCGATCGGTGTGGCAGTCGACGGCGTTGCCGATCTTCACGCCGCTCTCGCCAACGCCTTCATGCTCTGCGACGACATCGCGTCTGCCGCCGAGAATTACAAGGCCGCCTTGCGCCTTGCTCCTCATCTCGTTGCCTGCTGGTGCAATCTCGGCATCGTTCATCAGCGCAGCGGCATGGTGCAGGACGCCATCTCACTTTACCTGGAGGCGCTCCGGCGCAATCCGGGCCATCGGCCGTCGCGGACGAACCTGGCCCAGGCGCTGGTCGCAACCAGGCAGTTGGCCATCGCGCGGACGCTGCTGCTCGAATTGCTCGGGGAGACGCCTGACGATGCCGATCTTCGCAATCAGCTTGGCAAGGTCTGCTTCGAGCTCGGCGAGAGCGGCGAGGCGCTGGCGCAGTTCGAGCGAGCCGTTGCACTTGCTCCCGAACAGGCCGAGAATTTCTACTGGATCGGCGCGATCCGTCAAGCGCGCGGTGAGCTCGAGGCGGCGCGGTCCGCCTACGACCGCGCCGTGCAGGTGCACCCGATCCTGCGCAGGCCCGCAGTCAAATCGCCGCCGGCGTTCCGGGCCTTGGCACTGTTCGCGCCCTTCGTCGGCAATACGCCGGTCGAGTTTCTCTTCAAGGACTGCGCGTACCAGACCAGCATCCTGTCGCTGTTGCCCGGCAGCCAGCCGGACATCGGCCTGCTCGCGCGCGAGGCCGATGTCGTCGTCAACCTCGTCTCCGACGCCGACCAGGGCGCCAAGGTGCTGCCTCTCGCCATGGCCATCGCACGAAGCCTCGGCAAGCCGGTCGTCAACGATCCCGCAAAAATCCAGAACACGACGCGCGACGCCACTGCCGTAGCGCTCGCCGGCATCGATGGCTGCCGTGTGCCGCGCACGGACCGTATCGCAGCCGGTGAGGGGCTTCCGGCCGGTCTCGACCTTGCCTTTCCGCTGCTGGCGCGACGTGCCGGGATGCACGGCGGCGACGTCTTCGAGAAATTCGAAGATGTCGCTGCGCTGGCCGCGTTCCTCGCCGCGCAAGCGGACCATGATCGCTATGTGATCGACTATATCGACTATCGCTCCGTCGACGGCTTCTTCCGCAAGTACAGGTTCTTGTTCATCGGCGGAGAGATTTTGCCCTATCATCTGGCGATTGGGGACGATTGGAAGCTCCATCGCGACAGCACCGAGATGGGGCGCCATGTCTGGATGCAGGACGAGGAGGAGTGCTTCCTGCGCGATCCCGAACAGGTCTTCGGTGCGGCCCACTACGAGGCGTTGCGGCTCATCCGCGATCGCATCGGCCTCGATTATTTCGGCATCGATTGCGGGCTCGACCGCGACGGCAAGCTCGTTGTGTTCGAGGTGAACGCCTCCATGCTGGTGCACGACCAGAATCCGGAATTTCCTTACAAGGACCTGTACATAAGCAGGATCAAGGTCGCGTTCGATGCCATGCTCGGACGTGTTGCACGGGGGAATTGACGCCGTCGTTCGCAGAAAAGTGCAGGCGGCCACGCCGGACCGCAGGGCATTTCCGGCTCTTGCAGTCAGGCTCATAGAAATCCGATAAAGCGAATTCCCGGCCGCCTTCGGCCTTCGAGCCGTCCCGCATGACCTGGCAGGGTGCACCGAACTGTGACCGCAACCGTGATGTTGCGCGGCGGGACTGCAACATATTTCCGTATTCTTGTCTCGAGATTTGGTCAGCCGGCCGGATTGGGCTATGCTGAGCTTGCGTCGAGGACGAGAATGAGACGTCGGGAGTTGGCGTGGGACACCGCCGACAGCGGGGCTGCATCCATGATGACGTTACCGAGACTGGCGGCCGAATCCCTGGAGAAGTTGCTCGGTACGTTCATGCGGCGTCGGTACGACGAGACCTCCGCAAGTATCGTCGAGAGCGCGACCCGCACCGCCATGGAATGCATCGGCAATAGTGATGCGCTCTACCATAACATCGAGCACACGATGCAGGTGACGCTGGCGGCTCATTCCATCATGAGTGGCCGAAATCTCCACACCCACCTGACAGCCGAGGATTACGTCCATGTCTTGATCGCCTGCCTCGCCCACGACATCGGCTATGTGCGCGGCCTGTTCGAGGAGGATGACGAAGACGGTTTCTTGATCGACGAGGCCGGCACCAAGGTGTCACTGCCGCGCGGCGCGTCCGATGCCAGTCTCATGATGTATCACGTTGACCGCTCGAAGCTTTATGTCACGCGGCGGTTGCGACATATTCCGGGGCTGGACCCGGGACGCATTGCCCGCGCCATCGAGGGCACGCGGTTTCCTGCCCAGCATGGCCAAGATTATGACGACGAGGCATCGATCCTGCGCGCCGCCGACTTTATCGGACAGCTCGGCGATCCCAACTATCTGCGCAAGGCCAACGCGCTCTACTACGAGTTCGAGGAGGTCGGGATGAACCGCCAGCTCGGCTACGACTCGCCCGCCGACATCGTGAACCGCTATCCGCAGTTCTATTGGAACAGCGTCGCACCGCATATCCAGACCGAGATCGGCTATCTGAACAAGACCGAGATCGGCCGGCAGTGGATTGCCAATCTCTACAGCAACGTGTTCCGCGCCGAACGCGACATCTCGCTGTCCGGGCCGCAGAAATAGGTCGGCCCCCCGTAGCCCGCATGGAGCGAAGCGGAATGCGGGGACGCCTGCATCCGCGAATCCCGGATTGCGCTGCGCTCCATCCGGCCTACGATAGCGAGCAGATCCGTGAGTAAATCATGCAACAAAAAACAGTCACCACGGACGTCCTCGACATCGCCTATCTCGATTACGGCGCGCCGGACGGGTGGCCCTGCATCATGGGCCACGGCTTCCCCTATGACGTGAACGCCTACGCCGAGACCGCGCCGATCCTCGCGCAAACCGGCGCGCGGGTGCTGGTGCCCTGGCTGCGCGGTTACGGCCCGACGCGGTTTCGCTTCCCTGAGACGCTGCGCTCCGGCGAGCAGGCGGCGCTGGGTGCCGATCTGCTTGCTTTCATGGATGCACTTGGCATTCAACGCGCGGTCGTCGGCGGCTATGACTGGGGCGGGCGCGCGGCCTGCGTGGTCTCGGTGCTGCATCCGGAGCGCGTGATCGGGCTGGTCTCCGGCAATTCCTACAACATCCAGAACATTGCCCGCGCCATGGAGCCGGCGTCGCCGCCGGAGGAAGCGGCGCTCTGGTATCAATATCTCTTCCACAACGAGCGCGGCCGCCGCGCGCTGGAGCGCAACCGGCGCGGTTTTGCCCGCCAGCTCTGGTCGATGTGGTCGCCGAAATGGACCTTTGACGATGCGGCGTTTGAGAAAAGTGCGGTGTCCTTCGACAACCCCGACTTCGTCGACATCGTGATCCACTCGTATCGTCACCGCTACGCGCTGGTCGCGGGCGATCCCGCCTATGCCGGGATCGAGGCGACGCTTGCGGCCCAGCCACCGATCCGCGTCCCGACGATCGCGATTGACGGCGACAGCGACGGCGTCAATGCCGGCACCGCGCATCACGCACGCAAGTTCGAGGGCTTTTTCGAGCGGCGCGTGTTCACGGGCGCCGGTCACAATCTGCCGCAGGAGCGGCCGGCCGAATGGGCTCAGGCCGTGCTCGACGTGCGCAAGGCGGCCGGGTGAGCTGATTTTTTCGGCAACGATCGCGGACGTGTTGCGCCGCATTCGATCTTGATTTGGGTCAACGTTGGCGCCGGCCAAGGCTGCTCTGCTGGCTGTTGTCCCGGTGCTATCGGTGCTATCCTAAAGCTGCGCTCTGGGGCTTCGCATGCAGGAGTAGCCGTCATGACAAGTGTTTCGGATACGTCTCCAAACCTCAGCCTGGGATCGGGCATTGCCGCGCTGCACGCCAAATGGGGCTGGATCGTCGCCCTTGGCATCGTCTATCTCATCGCCGGCTTCGTCGCGCTCGGCAGCATGGTGATGGCGACGGTGGCGAGCGTGATCGTGGTCGGTGCGATGATGATCGTCGCAGGGGTCACCGAGGTGATCGGCGCATTCCAGATGAAGAGCTGGGGCAAGTTCGTGATCTGGGCCTTGCTCGGCGTGCTCTACATCGTCGCGGGTTTTCTCACCTTCGAGAACCCACTGTTTGCTGCAGCGCTGCTGACCTTGTTCCTCGGCGCCTCGCTGCTCGCCTCCGGCGCGGTCCGGCTGTTCCTCGCCTTCAGCATGAAGCGTGAAAGCCCGTGGGTCTGGGTGGCGCTGTCTGCCGTCGTCACGCTGCTGCTTGGGCTGTTGATCCTGGCGCGCTGGCCGGTCAACAGCGTCTACATTCTCGGCCTGTTCCTCGGCATCGATCTGATCATGGCGGGCGCAGGTTGGGTCAGCCTGGGCTTCAGCCTGCGGCGGCGGCATTAGCTCACCAGCAACTCGACGCAAGACCGTCCGAGATAACTCCGCTGATCTGACACGCTGGCAAAAGGCAGCACGCCGCGCGTTCGCGTCGCGCGGATGATAATCACCGGGGAGAAACCATGAAAGCCGCTTTGGCCCTGGCCGCAGCGTTGGCTGCCGCCTGCCTGTCCACGCCCGTCGCCGCGCAAAAATCTTACGGTCCCGGCGTCAGCGACACCGAGATCAAGATCGGCAACACCATGCCCTATAGCGGGCCGGCCTCGCCGCTCGGCATCACCGGCCGGGTGCTCACGGCCTATTTTGACGAGATCAACGAGAAGGGCGGGGTCAACGGGCGCAAGCTCAATCTGCTGTCGCTGGATGACGCGTTCTCCCCGCCCAAGACCATGGAAGCGGCCCGGCGCCTTGTCGAGGGCGACGGCGTCGCCTTCATCTTCGCGACCATGGGCACGGCGCCGAGCTCGGCGGTCGCAAAGTACCTCAACAGCAACAAGGTGCCGCAGCTTTTCCTGATCAGCTCGGCCTCGAAGTGGAACGACCCCGCCAACATGCCCTGGTCGATGGCGTTGCCGTGGGCGCCGAACTACACCAGCGAAGCCGCGATCGACGTCGCTTATGCCCGCGCCAAGAACCCGAACGCGCGGTTCGCGGTGCTCTATCAGAACGATGACGCCGGCAAGGAATATCTTCGCGGCGTCAAGGAAGCGCTTGGCGCCGATGCCGACAAGGCGATCGCGATGGCCTCAAGCTTCGAGGTGGCCGACCCCACCATCGATTCCCAGGTGCTGACGCTCGCCAACACCAAGGCCGACGTCTTCATGATTTACTCAGTGACGCCGCGCGCCTGCGCGCAGGCGATCCGCAAAGCCCATGAGGTCGGCTGGCAGCCGACGCGCTTCCTCGCCTCGGGCTGCGCCAACAAGGCGACGGTGATGGTGCCGGCGGGTCTTGATGCGGGCAAGGGCGTGCTGTCGCTGGGGTCGCTAAAACCGTTCACGGCTGAACCGAAGGACGATCCGGCGATGTCGGCCTATATCGACTTCATGAAGAAGCGCCTGCCCAATGCCGACATCAAACAATGTCGCCGCGCTCTACGGCTATACGGTTGCCGAAGCGCTGGTGGTCGTGCTGAAGCAGTGCAAGGACGATCTGACGCGCGAAAACATCATGGCGCAGGCGTCCAACCTGAAGAACGTGCCGCTGTCGCTGCTGCTGCCCGGCATCACGCTCAACACCACGCCGCAGGATTTCCGTCCCATCAAGGACGGCTATATGCTCCAGTTCGACGGCAACGACTGGGTCGTGGCGAGCGAGCTGTTGCGCGGGACGTGAGGGGCGGCCGCGTTGACGGTGCACCCTCTCCCCTTGCGGGAGAGGGTGGATGCGCGAAGCGCAGCCGGGTGAGGGGTATCTCTCCGCGTGCGAAACTGCCTTTTGTGTTCGCGGAGAGATACCCCTCATCCGGCGCTTCGCGCCACCTTCTCCCACAAGGAGGGCTTTGCACAATCGGCTGCACGTGATTCTTTGAATCATGGCTGATTCTAGCGAGGGGAGCCATGGTTGAGCGCAATGTCGGTCAGATGAGCTTGGCGGATGGCCTGGTTCGGGCACCGCGAAGCAGCATCCTGGATGAGGTGGAGGCTGTTGTGGATTGGGCGCCGCTGCGCTCGCTGCTTGGCAAGCGGGGCGGCGATGGTGCCGGCAACAGCAGCTATCCGGCGGAAGTCTTGCTTCGCTGCTTGCTCGCCGGGATCTGGCACAATCTGTCTGATCCCGCGCTGGAAGCGGCCATTGCAGACCGGTTGTCGTTCCGCCGCTTTGTTGGTCTGAGCCTGCACGATCAGACCCCGGATCACACGACATTGTGGCGGTTTCGGCAGGAACTCGCCAAGGACGGTCTGATCGAGAAGATCTTCACTGAGATCAATCGGCAGTTGGAGGCCAAGAAGCTGATCCTCAAGCAGGGAACGCTGGTCGACGCCTCGTTAATCGCGGCACGAGCCACTCCGCCCCGCAAGGCACGCAAGGATGGCGAGGATACGCCACCCAAACCATCTGCGGATCGCGATGCTCGCTGGGGCCGGAAAGGCAAAAAGAGCGTGTTCGGCTATAAAATCCACACGGGCGTGGATGCAGGTCACACCCTCATTCGTCGCGTCCATGTGACGGACGCCTCAATCACCGATACCGAGCCAGCGGATCGTCTGTTCTGCGGCGATGAGGCCGCGGTCTATGGCGATCAGGCCTACTACACGCATGCCCGGCACGCGCGTCTTAAAGAAGCTGGCATCAAGGACCGCCTGATGCATCGGCCCAACAAGCATCATCCCGAACTGCCGCCGCGGCAGAAGCTGCGCAACAAACTAATCGCCAAGGTGCGCGCCGCCGTCGAGCGTCCGTACGCCGTGTTCAAGGAGCATTATGGTCTCCGGCGGATGCGCTTCTTCAACTTCGAGCGCAATCAGGTGCACATCGTGCTGGCCTGCTGCGCCTACAACCTACGGCGTGCGGCCGGCGCATTGGCCGCACAACGCCAGGAGTCCGTCTCCGCATGAAAAAACAGAGGACAACAGGGGATGAAATGA
>NZ_JYMS01000006.1:0-131598 GCF_000938285.1 Bradyrhizobium sp. LTSP857
GTCTCCCTCCGGCGAGGGCCGCCTTGTTGGATTAGTCCAATTGGTGCGTAACAGTCCTTATGGACAGCCATAAGCGCAGTACTCAGCTTGAACGGCTTGAGGTGGTCGAGACTGGTCGCCGGCGACGCTGGTCGGATGACGAAAAGCTGCGGATCGTGACCGAAAGCTTTCAAGCGCCGCGCGCGATATCGTCGACAGCAAGACGCCATGGCATATCACGTTCGTTGCTGATGACATGGCGGCGCTCGTTCGGTCCCGAGCCGATCAGCCCTCAAAGCGAGCAATCCGGCTTTGCGCGGGTCGTCCTTGCCGCTGAGGTCGAGCCGGCGGTTGCTGCCACAGCGACGAGCGGGCAGATGGTGATCGTCGTTGGCCGGGATCGTCGGGTGATTGTCGATGCGGGCGTCGATGCGGCCGCCCTGGCGCGGGTGCTGCAGGTTCTGGAGCGTCGATGATCCCAGTCTCTTCGAGCGCACGCATCTGGATTGCGACCGGCTACACTGACATGCGCAAGGGCATGCAGGGTTTGTCATTATTGGTGCAGGAAAGCCTTGGTCGCGATCCGTTCGCCGGAGATGTCTTCGTGTTCCGCGGACGCGGCGGTTCGCTGATCAAGGCCTTGTGGCACGATGGAATTGGATTGTCGCTCTACGCGAAGCGGTTGGACCGTGGCCGTTTTGTCTGGCCGGCGACGGTGGGCGGTGTGGTGGGGCTGAGCGCGGCGCAGATGAGTTATCTGCTGGAGGCGATCGACTGGCGCAATCCGCAGCACACGTGGCGGCCACAGAGCGCAGGATAGGCTCAAAAAAGTTCTGAGGTGCGGAAGAAAAGACGCCTCAAATCGCCTCTTTTGTGATTCCATCGGGGCCATGGGTGACGGCCTTGAATCGCTGCCAGACGACATCGAAACGCTGCAAGCGGCATTGATCGTTGCTCGGGCGGAGGCTGCGGCCGCCCGTGCCCGGCAGTCCGACGACCAGGCGTTGATCGCCCATCTGAAGCTGCAGATCGAGAAACTCAACCGCGACCGCCATGGTCCGCGCTCGGAGCGTACCGCGCGGCTATTGGATCAGCTTGAACTGACGCTGGAGGAGCTGGAGAGTTCGGCGACGGAGGACGAACTCGCCGCCGAAATGGCCGCGGCCAAAACCACGAAGGTGGCGTCGTTCACGCGCAAGCGGCCGTCACGCCAGCCGTTCCCGGAGCATCTACCTCGCGAGCGGGTGATCGTGCCGGGACCTGTGGCGTGCGCCTGCTGTGGCGGCGCGCGGCTGTCCAAGCTCGGCGAGGACATCACCGAGACGCTGGAGGTGATCCCGAAATCCTGGAAAGTGATCCAGCACGTCCGCGAGAAGTTTACTTGCCGTGATTGCGAGAAGATCAGCCAGGCTCCGGCGCCGTTCCATGTGCTTGCCCGCGGCTGGGCGGGGCCAAGCCTGCTGGCGATGGTGCTGTTCGAGAAGTTTGGTCAACATCAGCCGCTGAACCGGCAAGCGGAGCGCTATGCCAAGGAGGGCGTGCCGATCAGTCTGTCGACCCTGGCCGACCAGGTCGGCGGCTGCACCGCGGCGCTGGCACCTTTGTTCAAGCGCCTCGAGGCCTACGTACTGAGCGCCGAGCGATTGCACGGGGACGACACCACGGTTCCGGTCCTGGCCAAAGGCAAGACCGACACCGGCCGGATCTGGGTCTATGTGCGCGACGACAAGCCTTTTGGAGGGCAGGCCCCGCCGGGCGCGGTGTTCTATTACTCGCGCGATCGGGCCGGCGAGCATCCCCAGGCTCACTTGGCCAACTACAGCGGAATCTTCCAGGCCGATGCCTATGGCGGCTATGGCAGGCTTTACGAACCGGGCCGCAACGCAGGTCCGATCCTGGAAGCCGCGTGCTGGGTCCATGCCCGGCGGCCGTTCTTCGTGATGGCTGATCTGGCCGAGAATGCGCGTCGCAAGGCTCAGGGCAAGAGGCCGGCAGTGATCTCGCCGCTGGCGCTGGAAACAGTCCGCCGGATCGACGCCCTGTTCGAGATCGAGCGGACCATCAACGGTCAGAGCGCCGAAAGGCGCCAGGCAGTTCGCCGGGAACTCAGCGCGCCGCTCGTGGCCGATCTGGAAGCCTGGATGCGCACACAACGCGCCAAGCTCTCGCGCAGCAACGATGTCGCCAAGGCCATGGACTACATGCTCAAGCGCTGGAGCGCATTTACCCGCTTCCTCGATGACGGCCGCATCTGCCTGTCCAACAATGCGGCGGAGCGTGGCGTGCGCGGCATCGCTTTAGGTCGGAAGTCGTGGTTGTTCTGCGGCTCGGATCGCGGCGGCGAGCGGGCGGCGGTGATGTACAGCCTGATCGTCACCGCCAAGATGAACGACGTCGATCCGCAAGCCTGGCTCGCCGACGTTCTGGCGCGCATCGCCGAGCATCCCGTCCAAAGGCTCGACGAACTGCTGCCATGGAATTGGCGCTCTGCCATCCGGAACGTTGATCAAGCCGCCTGAGCCGAAAATGACCCGCGCGCGGTCTTCGCCGGATGCTTACGCAGAAGCCGGGCCGGGAGGCATTCGCTTTCCTCTTGGCGCAGCGGGCGACGCGATCGGTATCGTTTCAGGGGTGGGAAATGATCGATCAAGCAGAGAAGGCCCGCGGCACGCCCTTCGGCAAGCCGCGGGAGAAATTCACGAGAATTCCCGAAATGCTTGCAGCAAGCACCGGCCGGCCGTAGGCTTACTCTCCGGTACGACCGAGGGCTACCACCCGGGAGTGCCGAAATCCCAAATTGTCTACGAGCTTTGATCGCAACAAGCAGTTTGACAGACGCACTTACCGACAGGCCTCTTCGCTAAGTACCGGCTGTCGAACGATGGAGCAGCAGATGCAGTTGGCTCTTGAAATTGACCTATCCGCTGCGTCATTGCAAAATCAGGTTTTCAAGCAAATCCACGGTTTGATCGTGTCTGGCCGACTCAAACCCGGTGCACGCCTTCCCGGTACCCGTGCCCTCAGTGAGCAGCTCGGGGTCTCGCGCAATACAATCATACTCGCCTATGAAACGTTGACATCCGAAGGCTATCTGGAGTCCCGGGAGGGCGCCGGAACATACGTGTCGACGACGCTTCCCGACAACTCTCTCTCGGTTGCGAGTGCTTCGAACCACGATGCCACCTACCATAAGCCGGTTCACTTGTTCGTTCCGGTTGCCGACGATGCAAAGCGATCCGTGGCCGCCAGTGAAATCGTCTGCGACTTTGCACTCGAGAGCACTGATCCGGCCTGCTTTCCGCGCAGCGTATGGCGCCGCCTAACGAATTGGCGCATGCAATCGTCAAAATTCAACTTGACGTATTCCGGTACGCCCAAGGGACTTCGGGATTTGCGTGAAACGCTTGCCGTGTATCTTGGCGCTTCGCGCGGCATTTCATGCAACCCGGATCAGATCGTCATCGTCACCGGCGTTCAGCAGGCGTTGAATGTCGCCGCCCACCTGTTCGTCCGCGCGGGTACGACAGTGGCGATGGAGGCACCAGGCTGCCGGACAACAGCGGACCTTTTTCGGGCCTATGGCGCACATATAGCGCCTGTTCCTGTCGATCAAAGCGGGATCGTTGTCAGACACTTGCCGCAGTCCCGGAACGGCCTCGCCTTTGTCACTTCAGCGCGTCAGTATCCGATGGGCGTCATGCTGTCGGCTTCCCGACGCGACATTCTGCTGAGCTGGGCCGATCAAACGGACTCTCACATTGTCGAAGTCGATTTCGACACCGAGATCAGGTATCAGGGCTCACCGCCGCCACCTCTGAAGAGTCTCGATACCTACGGGCGGGTCGTCTATGTTGGCTCTTTTGCAGCTTCCATCGGCCCAGGGCTGAGAGTGGGCTACATGGTCCTACCGCCGCATCTGGTTAATCCAGCCGTTCACGCCGCTTCATTGCTTGATCACGGCTTTCCGTGCACCGGCGTTCCTTGGCTCGAGCAGGCGGTGCTGAACGATTTTATCGAAACCGGTGCCTTTGAAAAGCATCTGAGAAAAATCCGCAAAACATATATGGCGCGGCGCGACTGCTTGATTTTGGCGCTTCAAAAGCATATCGGATCCGTCCAGACAAATCCGGTACATTGCGGCACGCACTTGGTATGGGAGTTGCCGCCGGATTTGCCGAGTGCCGTCGAATTGCAGACGCTCATGCTGAAGCAGCAGATCGGCGTTTACACGTTGCGCGACCAGAATATCGGCGACGCGGATTACCTTGAGAATTGCGACAGATATCTTCTGCTGGGGTTTGCGGCACTTTCGGAGCCGGCCATCGAAGAGGGAATTTCGAGGCTCGCCAAGGTGCTTTGACGCTCTCCAAGAAATGAAGCCGGCCATGATGTCTGGCTCCTGCGCTTGCGCGAAGCAAATTGCGCGCTTACGCACCGCGCTGGAAGAGCGCCAACCTGCTCAACATTGGCCGTGAACCGGTACCATCCGCTTTGCTCGCACCGGCGCTGTGAGGAGCACTCGTGTCTCACTAGTTTGTGGTTGGAAATTGCGGGCGAGCTCCTACTGCGACGGCGCCGGCAGTTAGGGGCGCCGGCGGGCGTTTTCCACTACGGCCATGGCGCTGCTGCTAGATATCACAAGGGAGCAAAAGATGAGTGGCACGGCTACGAATTTGAGCGACTATGAAGCCATCACGAAGGTCGTTCAACACTATCTGGACGGCGCCAAGTCGGGCAAGGGAAGCGATATGAAACCCGCCTTTCACAAGGACGCTACGATCTTCGGGTATGTCGGATCCGACTTGTTTGCAGGCCCTATTCAGGGATTGTTCGACTGGAACGACAAGAACGGCGCCGCCACCGGAATCCAATCTCGCATTTCGGAAATCGACATCGTCGGCACGATCGCGAACGTGCGCCTGGAGATCGACAACTGGAAGGGATCGCGCTTCACCGACATGTTCACGCTGCTGAAGACAGATGGGAAGTGGCAAATCATGAACAAGGTCTTCCACCTTCACAGCTGATTTATGACCTGCCCAAGAGGCCTCCACGATGTCGATCTCGTGGATCGGCGGCTCTTGCAGGGTTCATTTGCAGCTCCTCTCCCGCGGAATATGACCTTTTCCGAGGAGCACCTGAACCCGGCTTCCCGCCGGGTTCTTTTTAAGGACCGTCAGCGCCGACTTAGGCATCCCACAGAACAAAGTTCGCGCCTTTGTCGGCAATCATGATTGTCGGCGTATTCGTGTTGCCCGAAGTTATCGTCGGCATCACCGATGCATCGATAACGCGCAACCCATCCAGACCGATCACGCGCAGGTGCCGATCCACAACGGCCAGCGGATCGTGCTCTAGGCCCATTTTTGCGGTGCCAACTGGATGGAAGATGGTCGTTCCGATGTCGCCGGCTGCCTTGGCAAGAGCAGCTTCGCTGTCATCGACCGACGGACCTGGGATATACTCCTCCGGGCGAAAGCGGAGAAGCGCCTGCTGCTTCATCAAGCGGCGCGTAACGCGAATGGCGTCGGCCGCCACGCGGCGATCTTCGTCGGTCGAAAGATAGTTCGGGGCAATGACAGGCTTCGCCGACGGATCCGTCGAGCGCAAGCGGATGGTGCCGCGAGAAGTCGGCCGAAGATTGCAGGCCGCAACCGTGATCGCAGGAAAGCGGTGCAACGGTTCCCCAAACTTATTGAGTGAGAGGGGCTGCACGTGGAATTCGATGTTTGCTCGATCGAAGATACGCGATGAGGTTGTAAAGATCCCGAGCTGCGACGGCGCCATGGTAAGCGGACCACGGCGAAACAATGCGTATTCGAGGCCCATGAGCGCTCGCCCAATCGGCGAGTGATAGGTCTCGTTGAGTGTCTTGACGCCATGGACCCGGTAGATCGCTCTCTGCTGCAGGTGGTCTTGCAGATTGCGGCCAACACCAGATCTGTCGGCGACAGTCGTAATGCCAAGTTCGCCGAGCCATTCCGCCGGCCCGACGCCGGATAGTTGAAGGATCTGGGGCGAACCGACCGAGCCGGCACATAGGATCACCTCGCCTTTCGCACGAACATCGGTCGTCCGTCCATGCTGCTGGAATCGGACACCCACAGCACGCTTGCCGTCGAAAAGCACCTTCTCGACCAAAACGCCTGTTTCGAGACGCAGGTTGGCACGATGAAGTACCGGCTTCAGGAACCCGCGCGCCGACGACCAGCGAAAGCCGCGCTTCTGATTGACGTGGAAGTATCCCACACCGGTATTGTCTCCGGTGTTAAAATCGGTCGTTGCCGGGATGCCCATCTCGACGGCCGCTTTCGCAACATTGTCGAGGATATCCCACCGCACGCCGGGGCGTTCCACACGCCACTCGCCGCCAACTCCATGATGTTCAGTTTCACCCAGGAAATGATCATCAAGGCGTTTGAACACCGGACGGACATCGTCCCAACCCCAGCCGGTGAGACCGAGTTGGCGCCAGTGATCATAGTCTGACGCCTGACCGCGCATCGAAATCATGGCATTGATCGCGGACGAGCCGCCGATCACCTTGCCGCGGGGATATTTAAGGGACCGCCCGTTCAGCCCCGCTTCGGTTTCTGTCTCGAACATCCAGTCCGAACGTGGATTGCCGATCGCAAACAGATAACCAACCGGAATGTGAAACCAGATCCAGTTGTCCTTGCCACCGGCTTCCAGGACAAGAACCCGCTTCCCTTTATCGGTCGACAATCGATTGGCGACAACGCAGCCGGCAGACCCGGCTCCCACGACAATGTAGTCATAGTCGCCATCCAGTTCACTGCTGGAAACCACCGTCTTCTCCAATTGTTGAGGGGTTGCGGTACCCCGCGCGCGAGCCCTTGCACGTCCGGATCACAGACCGAAGCACCCGGAACAGTGAGCAGTCAGCGGTGGCGGAAGACCGGCGCCCGCTTGTTGACGAAGGCGTTCATGCCTTCCTTCTGCCCTTCGGTCGCAAACGCTGCTTGAAACAGAAGACGCTCATGCCGCAACCCTTCCGAAAGGGGCCCTTCGAACGCCCGATTAACGGCTTCCTTGGCCATTTTGACGGCCGGCGCGTTGTAGCCGGCGATCGTATGCGCGGCCTCCAGCGCAACTTGCATGAGATCGCTGCTCGGCACGACACGCGCAACGAGACCGACAGCCTTCGCCTCGGCGGCCCCGATGGTGCGGCCGGTCAGAACAAGATCCATGGCAAGCGATTTGCCGACCGCACGTGTTAGCCGCTGTGACCCTCCAATACCGGGCAAGATACCGAGCTTGATCTCCGGTTGTCCGAATTGTGCGTCTTCCGACGCAATGATGAAGTCGCAAAGCAGCGCCAGCTCGCAACCGCCACCAAGCGCAAACCCGCCGACCGCCGCTATGATCGGCTTGGAAATGGATTTGACGTCATCCCACGGTCCGAGAAAGTCTTTCATGTAGAAATCGGTGAAGGGCTTCTCGGCCATTTCCGCAATGTCCGCTCCGGCCGCAAAGGCGCGCGCGCTGCCGGTGATCACGACCGCTCCGACCCGATCGTCGACATCGAAGGCTTTCAATGCCGCCAATGTCTCGATCGCCAGTTGCCCGTTCAGGGCGTTCAAACTCTTTGGCCGATTCAAGGTAATGAGGCCCACACGATCGCGGCGCTCCACGATAATCGTCTGCGGCGAACTCGTCTCGGGTGTTGCGGCCGGCGGTTCTGAAGGGGATGGGCTGTCTTTGCGGATGGGGGCGACAGTATTGCTCATGGCCTGTTTCCTACGTTTGGGGGATGCCCGTGTCATTCGGCCGCTCGCGGCAGCGAGCCGGACGCATCGATTTCGTCGGGGATGACGTCACCGGCCGCCGCGTTCGCGTAGGCGCCATGTGTAGCCATGAGCTCGTTCAGAATTGCTTCGCGGTGCTGATTGAGGCCCGGCGAGCGGGCGGGCGTTTCGACATCGTTCTCGGCGTATCCGGTCAGTCGGATCGGGTTGCCGGCGGTACGGATATGACGGGTACCCACACCTCTGACCTTCACGATCATGTTCCGGGCCTTGAGCTGCGGGTGATCGAACAGCTTGTCGATCGTGTTGATCGGAGAGCAGGGGACGCCGGCCTCATTAAGCTTTGCAACCCAGTGCTCAACAGGCTCGCGCGTGGTGACCGCCTCGATCGCCGCGATCATGGCGGGACGATTGCTGCATCGCAGATCATTGCTTATGAAACGTGGATCTAGTGCCAACGCGGGCGATCCAAGCGCGTCTGCTATCAGCATGAAAAGCGTGTCGTTGCCCGCGGCTATGATGACGCGTCCGTCCTTTGCGGCGAAGCTTTCGAACGGAGCCAATGAAGGGTGACTGTCGCCGGTGCGGCCAGGTATCTTACCTTCCACGTCATAGCGTGCGAGTGCCGTCTCCATCAGCGCCGCCTGGCAGTCAAGCATGCCGATATCCACACGCGCTCCCTGGGCATTTTGCACGCGTTTGAAGAGCGCGGAGAGGATGCCGACAGTCGCGAACAGAGCGGCACCGAGATCGCCAAAACTGGTCCCAACGCGCGAGGGCGGCCCGTCAGGCCATCCTGTTAAGCTCATCACACCGCCCATCGCTTGCACGACCATGTCGTAACCGGGCAGATCACTGAAGGGCCCCGTATGGCCAAATCCCGAAATCGACGCATAGACGATGTGCGGGTGAGTTTTGGCGAGCCGTTCGGCGCCATAACCAAGCCGGTCCATGACGCCGGGACGAAAGTTCTCGACGACCACATCGGCCTTGTCCAGCAGCCGCTCAAGCAATTCCCTGTCGCGCGGCGACTTGATATCGAGAACGATGCTCTCTTTGCCGCGATTGAAGCACATGAAGTAGGCCGACTCGCCGTCGACGAACGGACCGAACGCGCGCGTATCGTCACCGGTGCCGAACTTCTCGATCTTGATAACGCGCGCACCGAGATCGGCCAGGACCATGGTGCAATACGGTCCGGCCAAGACCCGCGAGAAATCAAGAACTGTAATGCCTTCGAGAGGCCCCTTTTTTGAAGCCTGAATAGGTGTGCCCTGCATAGTACCTCCTCCCAAGACGCTGGCCGGCGTGCTCTCGTCGCGAACAAACACTGAGAATTTCGGTCCGTTGGAGTCCGCGTCGGCTCGTTTTCCGCCCTTCCGGCCCGGGGTCGCCAACGCCGAACTGATGGCATCCCAGCTCAAAGCGGCGAACCGAGACTATCAAATCGGGACGCTTGCCCGGTGAAGTACCGGTCCAGTCGAAAGGCCTGAGTCCGCCAATACCCCTCCGGGGTCCAGCTCGTAGAAGCGGACCGGAGAACTAGTACCGGCCGCCACTCCATAGAGGTCAGCGACCGGCGCTCTGGCCGCCGTCGACGTGCAAAATCTCGCCGGTGACGAAGGGAGCGTTTTCGAGAAAGAGGATCGCGTCGACGATATCCTTGATTTCTCCCATCCGCCCGACGGGATGCTGCTTGGCAAGGAACTCATACTTTTCGGGAGCATGCATTGGCGTCTTCATGACACCAGGAGCGACGGCGTTAACCCGGACTCCCTTTTTTGCATACTCGATCGCGAGCGACTTCGTGGCCGCGTTTAGCCCACCCTTGGTTAGCGAGGCGAGGACCGAGGGAACATTGCTGTTGGCGTGATCGACGAGGCTGGTCGTAATCTGCACGATATGGCCGGAGCCTTGCTTCAACATTTCGGCCGCGACTCGTTTGGTGATCCGGAAGAAGCCTCCAAGATTGACCGCAACGATCGAAGCATAATCTTCCTCGGTATAGTTGATCAGCGGCTTGGCGATGAATATCCCCGCATTGTTGATGAGGGTGTCGATACGTCCGAAACGTGCCAAGCCTTCCTCGACGATGCGATCAGCCGTCTTGGGATCCGCGACGTCGCCCGCGATCGTCAAGATGTCCGGATCCGTGCTGGGCTTGATGGAGCGTGAGTTGGCAATCACACGGTAATTGTGGTCGCTATACGCCTTCACGAGCCCGGCGCCGAAGCCCTGCGATGCGCCGGTGATGACGACGACCTTCTGCTCTGTACCCATGCCTGCCTCATTCATCAGCGGACGACGTCATTACCACCCGCCAGACGGTCCACGTCTGATCCCACAAACCTAGTGCGAGTTGGGCACGCGCCGAATGGCCGTCATCCGGCAGGTTCTGTTCCAGAAACTGGAACAATGGGTAGCCACACTAGAAGCCGCCGAGGCCGCCGTTTTTCGTTCAAGGAGCAGGTGGCCGCCCGCCGAACTCAGCCAGGAGCCGAGTTCGGCAATCGCAGTCCTTCAATTCACGCGACCCCTTAGGCCGTTTCGCGCATTTTCGGCTTGGACTGATCACGTGCGATCATCTGCAGAATCTCATCTACCGCGGCTTCGGCCCACCGATGGAGCTCTGCCGTGGTTCTATTCTGAAGCGGATGCGCCACGTACACCGCGGCACCATCCAGACCGATCGATGCTTTCTGGGACTCGAACGCCTGCCGAAATTCAGTCGTCAGGACACTAACGCCGGCAAGGCCTTTCTTATCGAGATCATTCAAATCATGCGTGGAGCATGACGTGCACGATCCGCAGTCCGACAGCGCAATGATGACTGCATCACAATTTTCGGCAATGTCCTTGATCATTTCACGAGGGGCGACCCGGGTATTTGTGGGCTTCTTGTATCTGAGGGTCTTGATGCCGCGTCCGGCGCAAAGCTGTTCGAGACGGTCGATGAACTCGTCGCCACGCATCTTCCCGATATCCATGAGCGCGATTGTCTTACCGCCGACGGTCTCGAGCGGGGCTACACGATCCCGCAACGCCGAGGCCGACTCGGCCGTGGGGTCGCGGAAACTCACTCCGTATCTCATATGGTAATCTCCCTGGTGACTGGCTTTGATTCATTCCGGAAACGGCCACCGGTCCAGCCGGCGCAGATCGCTGAGAACAAGCCCGCCTGTCCGCCAGCCTGAACGATCAGGAGGCCTTCGGGCCAGAACTTGTTGACCATTTCGTCGACCCGCTTTCGGTCGATACCTTCGCCGACACCATGTGCGCCTTGGATCACATCCTTTCCGGGACGTACCATTGCCCTGTGAAGCTCCTCGGTGATACGTCCGCGGTCCCATCCGGCTTCGCGGAAGATCGCATAGTGCTCGGGCACCAGAACCAGCATGGCGTTTGTGAATTCGCACAGCTTGGGATGTCCGACCGCGAGCAAGGACATGGCCAGCGATTTCGTGAGTTCTTCGGGAGTTCGGGATCGCTGGTCTAGGAACCCTTGAATTCCGTCACCTTGGAAAAGCGTAACCGCATTCTTGTCACGCCCGATCCCACGCGCGACTGAGAGCGGCATCCATGTTGGATCGGACTCATCCTCCGCGAAGCAGAATGTATATTTACCGGGACCTCCCAGCACTGCACGGTCGAGCTCTCCCGGGCGGCCGCCCCCGACATTGCGAATGATCAGTTGAAGCGCCCGGCCGATCGTTGCGTTGGCGCGGTTACCCTGGCCAAGACAATTGATGCCGGAGTTCATGCCGATCTCGCGAGCGATCGGTCCATTTACAACGACAATAGGGCCCGAAAAGCATGTCGTGCACAACAGACCGTGCATCGTGAAGAGCGGATCCAACGCTGCCTCGAGTGCGCTCAGAACGACCGGCATATATTCGGGCCGGCAGCCGGCCATCACCGCGTTGATCGCGACCTTCTCGACGGTGATGGGTGAGAGATTGGGGGGAACGTCGCCGATGATCTCGTCGGGCTTGCGTGTCGTCCCTTCAAGCATGCGCAAAATGCGAAGGTCGGTCGGTGGAACTACCGGCAGCCCGTCGCTGAAACCGCGATCGAAGCAAACTTCGATGTCGTCATCCCACTCGCCGAGCCGGATCTGCCGCGACTTGTAGTCAAGCTTGCCGTACTTAGCGCGCAAGGCGTCGTGAACGCCCGGCTCCCGTGATTTCGAGCCGCACCCGGGCCGCATGTCCGGCAAGCCCTCTCCGAGAGCTTTGAGACCCGTAATCGTCTCCCAATCATGACGATTCCAACCGTAGGTTCGCGCGATCTCCTTACCATCTTTCATGCGGACGAGTGTCGGAACGGCTTCGATATCGAACGAGAAAGATGATTCGAGCGACGTATCGTCAATTGCTGCGACGCACGACGGAAAGGTCGGATCGTCCTGCGTATAGATGACGATCGGTAGGTTGTCGGCAATCTGCCCAAATACCGGTTCGACCATTTGGCAGGTCTCGCATTCGCGTTTGGCGAAGATCACAACACCATCCTGCTGTCGCTCGCTGATATCCACGGTCATGGTCTCCCTACTCTTAGATCGGGGTGTCCACTCGCGATTGCCGCAAGATCACCGCCCTTGGTCAATTACAAAGTCGACGCTATTTTTAGTCCGGCTGCGGCGATATCATCGACGCCGCCGGGACCACCTCTTGGTCGGCAGAAGTCACAAAGGGTTTGAGGTTAAATTTCACCCCCGCACCAAACCGCTGCGCATAAGCAGAATCGGCCTGCACCGGATCGAATTCTGCGCTCATTTTTGAAACAACGACGGTCGCGACGCCATTTCCGATGATGTTCGTCACGGATCTGGCTTCCGACATGAAGCGATCGATGCCAATCAGCAACGCGAGCCCCTCCACGGGCAACACATGCGTGGCAGAGAGTGTCGCTGCGAGAACCACAAACCCCGATCCTGCGACCGAGCCGGACCCCTTGGAGGTGATGAGAAGCAACAGCAGAAGTCCGATCTGTTGCAATACGGTCATTTCGATCCCATAAGCCTGCGCAATAAAAAGAGCAGCCATCGAAAGGTAGATCGCAGTGCCATCGGCATTGAACGAGTAACCGATCGGAAGGACGAGTCCGACGCTCGATCGTGAACATCCCAACTGTGAAAGCTTGTCCATCAGCCGCGGCAGCACGCTTTCTGAGGAGCAGGTCCCGAGGACGATGAGGGCCTCGTCGGCCATGTAGCGCAGAAAGCGAACGAAGCTGAAGCCATTCAATCGGGCAACCGCGCCGAGCACGACGAACATGAAGATGATGCAGGTCGCGTAGACGGCAACCAGCATATGGCCCAGGACAAGGATTGATCCGAGGCCGTAGCGGCCAACGGTAAACGCCATGGCGCCGAATGCGCCGATTGGCGCGAGCCGCATGATCATCCCGACGATCTTGAACAGAATATCGTTCGCGGACTGGGCCACCAAAACAAAGGGCCTCGCTCGATCACCGACCAAAACGGCCGCACAGCCGAACAATACTCCGAAGAAGACGATTTGGAGCAGATCGCCCTTCGCAAAAGCCGCCACCGCGTTGTCAGGAACGATGCCAGACAGGAAGTCGAAAAAATAAGACCCGACGGGAGCCGCTTTATATTTAGATATGTCGACGGCCTGGCTACCGACGGCAGCCTTGTCGAAGCCGGCGCCCGGCTTCAGGACGTTCATAACGATCATGCCGACGACCAGAGCAATCGTCGAGACTACCTCAAAGTAGATCAGCGCTTGTCCGCCCACGCGCCCCAACCGACGCAAGTCACGCACTTCCGCAACGCCGATAACGATCGTGAGAAACGCGATTGGCGGAATGACCATCTTGATCAACTTGATGAAGATGTCGCTCAAGATCTGCATCGAGACCCCGACAGCGGGCCAAAGCACACCCAGGGTCGCGCCCAACAAGAGTGCCAGCAAGACCTGCACGGTGAGATTCTTCGAGAGCCTTCCGAGCAATGTCGTCATCTGAGCTTTCTCTTTGGGGGGTGCTTGCACGGAATGCCGGATTAACGATGAAGGAAAGCGTCTCCTGGCTAGGCCACCGGCTGGGGGATTCCAACGGGCGGTCGGTTCGCGGCGTGTGACGCGCGATCGGCTAGATATTTTTCTGCTTCGAGCGCCGCCATGCAGCCCATGCCAGCTGCGACGACGGCCTGCTTGTAACGGTCGTCGCTCACATCACCCGCCGACCAGACGTTCTTGCGCGACGTCGCCGTCGACCACGGAGCAATCTTGATGTAGCCGTCATCAGTCATGTCCAACTGGTCTCGAAAGAGCGACGTCGCGGGGTCATGACCGATGGCCACGAACGCGCCGTCGACCGCGATCACAGATTCAGTTCCCGTTGTTCTGTCGTGCAGCCGGAGTCCGGCCAGGCGGGGTGATGGCTCATCTTTTCCGAGGAAAGCGACGATCTCGGTATTCCACATCACGTCAATCTTCGAGTGGCCGAAGAGACGATCCTGCATGATCGGCTCGGCGCGCAGGCTGTCGCGCCGATGAACCAGCGTTACCTTGGAAGCGTGATTGGTCAGATAGAGAGCTTCTTCGACGGCCGTATTGCCGCCTCCTATGACGACGACCTCTTTGCCGCGATAGAAGAATCCATCGCAAACGGCACAAGCCGAGATGCCGTAGCCCGAATAGTCGGCTTCGCCGGGACGACCGAGCCATTTTGCCTGCGCGCCCGTCGCGATGATCAGAGTGTCCGCCAGATAAACATCGCCGGAGTCGCCTTGGGCGACGATTGGATCCTGCGAAAGGTCGACCGAAGTGATGGTGTCGTAGATGATGCCGGTGCCCACATGCTCGGCCTGCCGCCGCATTTGATCCATGAGCTCCGGCCCTTGGACTGCCTCGGCAAACCCGGGAAAATTTTCGACGCCCGTGGTCGTGGTGAGCTGTCCGCCTGGCTGTATCCCTGTGACCAGCACCGGATTGAGATTTGCCCGAGCCGCGTAAATCGCGGCCGTATAGCCGGCAGGCCCCGCACCGATGATCAGGACCTTCGTCTCGAATCTGGCCACGCGAATACCTCACAAACTGGAATTCCAGTTTATGGCAAATGTAATATTTCACGTCAACTGGTATTCCAGATTGGTCTACGCAACGCCTCGATTACGAGGGCCTCGGTTTGCCATCACTTCAGCGGGCCGACGATGCGCATGGCAAGTTGCTGGACGATCTTCAAATGCGAGGTGAGCTCTTCATTCGCCTCAGCGATGCGGCCCGTTATCGTCAAATCGACGATCCGCCGATGCTGCTCCACCGCTCTGCGCATCCGCTCAAGGTCGGGAGGCAACCGATGGCGAATGGCATCGAGCTTATGCGTGATGATTTGATATGCTTGGGTCAGGAGAGGGTTTTCCGCTGCGTGCACAAACGCCTGGTGGAATGCCGAGTCCATTCTCTCGGCCTCTTCGACGTCCTTCGCCTCAACTGCCAACGCACCGCCAGCAATCTGTTTCGAAACCGCACTGGCGAGCCGCTCGGGATAATCCGTAAGAATGCGAAGGGCGCCTAGCTCGAGGATCGTGCGCATCTCACACAAGGCACGCACGGACTCCTCGTCCAAGACCATAACGAACGTCCCACTCTGGGGGCGGATCACCACCAGTCCTTCTCGCGCGAGGCTGGCAAGAGCCTCTCGCACCGGCGTTCGGCTGATCCCTAGAGACGACGCGAGCACGCGATCGGACAGCTTCTCGCCGAATCCGAATGTTCCACGGATGATACCTTCGCGGATCGTCTTCTCCGCTTGCGCGCTCAGATCTACAGTTTGGTCCATAAATCTGGCATACCAGAGCCTCAGATCGAGAGCAATGAACGGGCGCACCATTTGACTTAACCGCCGTTCTAACGCGCCGCTCATGCACATCGACATCGTAAGTCATCTATGACCGATGTCGCCAACCGACGCGGGTGACCGAGATAGCTTCATTCGACGTTTACTGCTTGGCCTGACGAACCGAAGCAGCCAACTTGCTTTTCAGGATCTTTCCCGTGGCTGTTGCCGGTAGGCTTTCGAGCCTGATGATCTGCGACGGCCGCTTATAGGACGTCAGAAGAGGATTTATATACTCCGCCAAGTCGTCAACGGTCGTTTCCGCGTCCGATTGCAGCTGTACGAACGCTATGACTTCCTCATTGCCCGGGACCGGCTTTCCCACAACCGCGGACTGAATGACCGCTGGGTGGGAGTTTAGAACCGCCTCTACTTCGGCTGGGTATACATTGAAGCCTGACCGAATGATCATTTCCTTTGCCCGCCCCACGATATACAGGCAAGCATCGTCGATACGGCCAAGGTCCCCCGTATTGAACCATCCCCCACCGTCGATGGCCGCGGCGGTCAGCTCGGGTGCGTGATAATAACCCAGCATGACGTTCGGTCCGCGGACGTGCAGCTCGCCGACCTCGCCCGCAGCTGCAATCGAGCCATCCAATCTGACGATACGCCCTTCCACGCCCGCAACGAACGAGCCCACGGTCTGATCACTTTTCGGCTCATCAGGACGAACGCTTGAGATGGTCGGCGAGCACTCCGTTGTCCCGTAGCAGTTCAACAGTGGGACTCGGTATCTCTCTTCGATACGCGATTTCAGTGTGAGATCCAGCGGCGCGCCGGCAACCATTAAGTGCTTGAGGACGCCGCAATCATCGCGCATAGCGCCGAAGGCATCTTCGTATTCCAGCAATCTTTGAAACGTCGCGGGGACTCCGCCGAGTATTGATACCTCCCCACTCGATATTGCTTTTGAAACAAGCGCCGGCTCGAATCTACGGACTAGGCGGCCGGTTGCGCCCATCATCATGGACATCAGCAGAAACGTGAACCCGGCGATGTGTGAGATTGGAAGAACAATATAGAGCTGGTGGCCGATCCCTCGGGCCTCATACAAAGCGTTTGTTCGCGCGCTAAAGAGAAGGTTCTGATGCGTGAGCATAACTCCTTTTGGAGTTCCCGTGGTGCCCGATGTGTAAACAAGAATAGCAACTTGCTTATGCCCGTCTTCCTCGACGCGCTCCGGACGCGCGGCCACGTTGATTTCGGACGCAGCGATCTCGGCAAAACCGACGATACCGGCGGACTTTGCGTTGTAAGACACCGCGTGCGTTGCAGCCTCAGGAGACACGCCGGAGGCGAACAGAACCAAGCGCGCGCCGCTGTGCTCTCGGATTTGCTCCAGCTCCCGTTGCGAAAGCCGCGGGTTGACAATTATTGCCCATGCATCGAGCCGGCTCATGGCCAGTAAAAGGACGGCGGCCGCGGCGCAGTTCTCGCTGACAATCATCGCGCGATCGCCGGCGCGTACCCCCAGTTCGCCCAATCGCGTAGCCGTATCCATCGAGGATCGCCTTAGCTCCTCAAATGTCAGTGCATTCGCATGGTCGATGACGGCGGGTTGCTTCGGCGCAATGGCCGCTTGGTTATCTACCGCCAAGTGAAGACGACGCGGCAACTCCGCGATGATGTCATCGATACTAAGCGAATGAGCCACGCACTACCTCCCCGCGACCGGCCTTTGCGCTATTCGGCGCGGAAGCTCCATTGAAACCTACAAAGCTTGATTTACGCGCGGCCGAAGAGACCTTGCGATGACAACATTCTGTATCTCAGTTGTTCCATCCAGGTACTGGGCAGCTTTAGCGCCAGCGAGATGGCGCGAGATAGGTGTCTCGGCCAAGAGTCCACGCGCACCACTGAGCTGCATGCATTGAGCGACCGCGCTCAACGCTACTTTTGTAGAAAATTTCTTGGCGTGCGCAGCATCAATTGTCGCCCGCTCCCCTCGATCAAGCTTCGATGCAGCAGCCTTGAAGAGCAGCTCTGAGGCCGAAAGATCTGTGGCGACGTCGGCCAGCATCCATTGCACCCCTTGAAAGTCGATCGTCCTTGAACCAAACGCCGAACGCTCGGCCGTTGCCTCTATTGCGAATGCGAGGCTTGCTTCCATCATTCCGCAACACATAGCGCTAACCAGCGTGCGCGCGACATCAATCCCGCTCATCGCCCGTTTGAACCCTTCACCGGGATGAGCAAAAAGCGCTTCATGGGGCACGAAGCAGTCGGCGAGTTCGACGCCGGCAAGACCCATGGAATGGCACCCGACGAGGTCATACGGAGCCGTGATGGAGAGGCCTGGACATTCCCTCTCGATGAGAAAGGCGGCAATGCCTGCCGGCCCCGTTCCAGAGTCGGTCTGGGCGTATACGAGAAAGAGATCTGCGGACGTGGCATTGGTAATCCATGCCTTGGATCCGCTTATGCGCCAGCCCCCTTTGTCAGGCGTCGCTGTCGTCCGCATGGCGGCCGCATCAGAGCCTGCTGAGGGCTCGGTTATGCATACGGACAGTATCAGCTCTCCGGATAGTACAGAGCGAAGGTATCGCGCGATCTGAGCCGGCGATCCTTGCTCCGATATCGATCCAGCAACCGCGCTGTGCACCGCCAAGCTGAACGCGAACGCGAAGTCCGCGGAGGCTAGGATTCGCAGGACGGCTCCTGTGGACGAATAATCGAGACCCAGGCCGCCAAACTCAGCACCGATTCTAATTGATCCAATTCCCGCATTGATCGCTTCACGGATTTCGGCCGTGGCCATCGCGCGCGACTTCTCCCAAACAGGGGCTCTCGGCAATATCCTCGTCCGAGCGAACTCCTCCGCGATCGTTATTATGTTCATCAATCTTCCATAGGAAGCTGCGGGCCTGGTCACGTCCGCTGGTCGGGTTGGCGCTTGAGGTTCTGAACAGCATTCAGCCGCGATAGGTAGGCGGGCTGAGGATGCTGGGTGCGGAATTTTCCGGCGCGTTCGAACTCCCATCGGGTTGCTATTAGATCCCGCCGTCTTGACGGCAGCCTTCGCGTTCCCGCAAAATTTTCGATCAGGCCTGTTCAGAGCTAGGCAGTCACCGGCGTCACCATCAAGCGCATTTTTGAGATAGATATATCTCTATTGGAGATAAGTGGAGGGCCGACATCGTTCTCCATGCCGTCCATTGCATGAGATGCCCGGATACACGGCGTTCTTGCAGTGTCTTTCAAAATTTGCGCGCGTTGTCACGTTTGACAAGCGTGGACAGGGGCAGCCGATGCACTCGCAAAAGACGCCCCGCGAGAGCGCGACGTCTCTCACGGCAAGTCCAACGTGATCGATGCCGATCGTCAAAGGGGCATCATCCAGCATTCAGACAACCTCCTGATATCGTTGACTTGGTGTCCGGCACACTAAATCTACCGCCCCGCGATTATGTTCGAACGGACGGTGGGCGGAAGCTTCTGTTCGGAAACGCGAAACCGTGCCGAACGACGTGAAAAAGGCAAACCGTTTAACCCGTGAACTCCCGGCGTGCCGCGCGCACACTCGCCACGATGTGCGCATGCACCTCCGAAACCCTGCGTGTATGGTGCGTGTCGGGATGCGAAATCAGCCAATAGTTTCGCACAAAGCGAACCTCAGGCAACAACCGCTTGAGCTCCGGAAACCGTCGCGCGGCGTAGTCGTGAAGTATGCCCACGCCGTGACCGCCCCTCACCGCCTCCATCTGCGCCACAACGCTCCCGCACTCGTAGTGCCTCGTCATGACTTTTCCGAGTGAGGACGCGTAGTCGAGCGCTCGGCTGTAGACGAAATCCTCAACATGCGTCACGAAAAGATGGCCGGCGAGATCGGCTTGCTTTCGGATTGGTCCTAAGCGCTTCAGATAGCTCTCTGCACCGTAAACACTGAGCGTGTAGTCCGTAAGCTTCTTGACAATCAGGCGCCCTTGCTTCGGACGGTCCAAGGTGATCGCAATGTCGGCCTCCCGCCTCGATAGCGAGAATGTTCGCGGCAGCGGGACAAGTTGAATGAGCAGGTCGGGGTGCTGCGCGGCAAGCGCACCGAGGTGGTTGGCTAGAAAGTAGTTCCCCAATCCATCAGGAGCGCCGACGCGGACCGTGCCAGAGATGGCGTCCGATGATCGGCCAAGTTGGGTGCCGACCTGAAGGAATTCGGATTCGGCACGCTCCGCCGCAGCGACGAGGGCCTCGCCTGCGCTTGTCAGGACACAGCCCGTTGTACGCCGTTCGACCAACCGGGTTTTCAGTTCCTGCTCAAGCGCGGTGAGTTGCCGTGCAACGGTCGCGTGGTTTACACCCAAGCGCCGAGCGGCACCGAGAATTTGACCCGTGCGGGCGACCTCTAGGAATATGCGGATGCGGTCCCAATCCATCGAGTTCAATTCCCGCAAGCACACTACGAATTTTTTCAATGATGTGGAGATTTCAACATTCCATATCGAATCTATGGAAGCAAGCAGGCTACGCCTGCGTCGCCAAAGCGAAAGATGACAGTCGGGAGCTTGCAGTATTGGTCACTGCGACGTCCGGTGCCTACCTCGCGGCCTTACCCGCGGAAGGAGGCTTGGATACCGGCGGCTTATGATAAATACGGAGTCGCTCAGATCCCGGCATACCACTCATAGCCGCGATCTTCCCAATAGCCGCCTTGGCCGCCATGCAGACCAGAGAGGCTTTGCACTAGTTCGATACGCATGATGTATTTGGCCATCTTGTAACCGAGCTGCCGCTCGACGCGCAATCGCAGCGGTGCACCGTGGCGGACGGTCAGCGGTGTGCCGTTCATGTCATAAGCGAGGATCGTCTGCGGATGCGCAGCATCGATCAGATCGATGCTCTCATAGTAGCGGATCTTCTCGGGATAGGCAGATTCGCCGCCATCGTCCAAGGTGTCGGCGCAATGGAATACGGCAAAGCGTGTCTCTGGTCTCACGCCAGCGCGCAACAGGAGTTCCGAGAGCGGCACGCCGGACCATTTGGCTATGCAGCTCCAGCCTTCGACACAATCATGCCGGGTGATCTGGGTCCGGGTGGGCATGGCACGCAATTGCTCAAGCGACAGCGACAGTTCGTGCTCAACGAGGCCATGAACCTTCAGGCGCCAATCGGTGAAATGATTGCCGACGAGCTTGAGGTAGTCCTCGTCCTGCGGATCAATTGAACCATTGGGACGAAACGCCGGGGAGATGTCGGCCTCACTATATTCGGGCGCGAGCCGATGAGCCCCAATGAGGAAGCGCTGCATTTTATAAGTGAGGCTGCTTGCGGCATTGAGGACAGAACGGACGCGCGGTGCGACGGCGACGCGGTCACAGCCCGACAAAGCGAGGCCACTAGTTGCCGCAAATGCCCACAACAAATCGCGACGCCGTGGATGTTCAAGCGACATCTGGCGTCCTCGGATTGCCGAGATCGTACCAGCCGGTGATCATTGAGCGCAGATTGTTCCAGACACCCGAGGCCAGCACCATCATGAGATGTACAATAACGAAAAACGTGAGGCTCGATGCGACGAAGAAGTGGATCAGCCGCGCCGATTGGCGCCCGCCGAACAGCGTGAGCAGCTGCGGCACGGCGCTGTCAATCCCGGGCGACATCGTAAGGCCCGTGAGGATCATCAACGGGAACAGGACGAAGACGACCGACAGATAGGTCAGCTGCTGCAGCACATTGTACCGCCTCGCCGCTGCACCGCGTGGGAAGCGCAGGCGCAGATGCTCAAGGACCTCCCTCCCGACATGGCTGAGTTCGCGGCGGCTGGGGAAAAGATCTCGGTCAAAGTGCCGCCTTACGGTGCCCCAGGCAAAATAGACGAGACCATTCAGAACCAGCAGCCAGGCAAAGAAAAAATGCCAACGCCGGCCAGTCGCCAGATCCTGGTTGCTCGGGATCGTGATCCAGCTTGGAAAGGCACGCCGTGAGATTTGGCCGTCCTCGCTCGAGATGCCGAGTACGCCTGACGTATCGAAGGAATGGCCAGCGATCATTGTCTCTCCAACGAGGCCGTCCTCGGACAGGCGCGCTTGGATCGACATAGCTGGATGGTCAAAGTCCGATCGCTCGCCTAAATAGAGCGCCGGGTGGGCATTAAAGATCTGCAGTCCGCTCATCAGGAGCAGTGTGAAGCAGACCGCGTTGATCCAATGCGTGACACGCACCAGCGCGGCATGGCGGAGGTACCAGCGCTCGGCGACAGGCCGATCAGTGCTGGGAACGGTGGCCATATCATGCTCCGGCGCTTCGGACGCGCTACCTGCCAAGCGCACATACTTCACGTGTCGGTGGACCGCAAAGTATGTGCACTCTGAGCGGAATGAGGCGATCAGCGGCGTGATCGCCAGTTCTTCATTTACTTCGCGGCGTCCTCGATCACGCGGGCGATCGCGGCGGGCTGCGAGACGAAAACAGCGTGGCTTGCGGGCACTTCGGTGACCTTGGCGCCCGAACGCTTGTACATCCAGCGCTGAAGCTCAGGGCTGATCACGTGGTCCTCAGTGGTCAGAATGGCGTAGCTGGGCTTGTTGTGCCAGGCCGCCACCGAGAGCGGTGCACCCATAGCCTTCTGGGCAAGCTGCTGCTCCGAGTCGGCCATGAACTGAGCTTGCTCCGCCGGGACGTCCTGGGCATAGGTTTCCCGGAACTTCGCCGCCGGGATGAAGAAATACTTGTTGTCCGGCGTAGCCTTGTTGACGGAGACCCGCATGGCATCGTTCGGCGCAGCGAACTTCGACATCAGCGCACCGCTGGCCTCTCCCTTGTCGGGCTGCAAGGCGGCCACATAGACGAGCGCGCTGACCTTGGGATCGGCGCCAGCTTCCGTGATCACCGAGCCGCCATAGCTGTGACCGACCAGCACGACGGGACCGGTCTGCTGATCGATGACGCGCTTGGTGGCATCGACGTCCTCGGCGAGGCCGGTGAGCGGCTCCTGCACGATCGTCACATGGAAGCCATCCTTGGTCAGGATATCATAGACGGCGCGCCAGCCTGAGCCATCCGCCAATGCGCCATGGACGATGACGACGTCCTTCGCAGCCGGCTTCGTCTCGGCGTGGGCGACCGCACCAGTCATGGCAAGCACGAGGGCGATCGCGGAAGTCTTTCGTAGTAAGGACATGGGAGTCTCCTAGTATGTTTCAGCTTGCCCGTCTCGCAGGACCATCTCGGCGCCGGGCGGTGTCCGGTGATGGCTAATCAGGGTTGATAGAGGCCGAGTTCGCGTCCGGCTTGGCAGAGGCCAAGATCAGGCCGGCTGATTCTTCACGGCCAGAACGTCGACCGGCTCGACTGACGGCGGCTTTGCCAGCATTTCCTCGACCCGCGACATCAAAGCCTTCGCCATGTTGCCGGCGAGATGTGCCTGGCGATCTTCTTCGCTGGTAAAGGCGTCGAACACGCCGAACGTCGTCGGCGAGAGCTGCAGGGCAAACCAGACTGGCGTGCCCGCCTCTTGATTTGTCAGATCAAGGCCGCTGACGAGAAAATCTTTCACCGCCCGTTCCTTGCCGGGCTTGGCTTCCAGCCGGACGAATAATCCACACTTGAGCGTCATTGCTTATCTCCATTCGTTGATCGCCAAAAACTCCAAGGTGGACGTATCTCTATGAGATAAGCGGCTCAGCTAGTATTGGCAGGATTGCCAATTTTGATACCAATTAGGCCACCTACCTTCCAGGTTACGCCGATTTACGGGCATCCTTGATTACAAATTCGAGCTGGATCCGTAGTCTAAGCCTTGGCAAAATGCCTAATTCTGATATCGTTTTTGCCATGCGCATCCATGTCCTTGCTCTGAACGACGTGCTCGACACTGGTCTCGCCGCGGTGCTCGACGCCTTTGCCTTCGCCAATGCGCTGGCGGAAATGCACGGCATCTCCTCCGTGCGCTTCAAGACGAAAGTGGTCGGTTTGCGTGAGACCGTCACAACAGCGCAGGGCCTGAATGTTCCGGTCACCTCGGCAGTGCGCGCGCAGAAGCCCGATGTGGTGGTGATGCCCGCCATCAACCGGATCATGCCGAAGCCGCTGGTGCAGATGTTGGCCAGTGGCGAAGTGCGCGAGGCCGGTGCGGTGTTGCGCAAATGGTCGGAGCGCGGTGCGCTGGCTGCGGCCGCCTGTGTTGGCACCTTCGTGTTGGCGGAAGCGGCTTTGCTCGATGGCGAAGAAGCAACCACCACCTGGTGGCTGGCGCCTCTGTTCCGGGAGCGATATCCGCATGTGCGGCTCGACGAGTCGCAAATCATCGTTCAGTCCAACGCGGTCGTCACCGCTGGCGCGGCGCTCAGCCATCTGGATCTGGCGCTGACCTTGATCCGACGCGCGGACCCTGCGCTGGCCGACCTTACGGGCAAGTATCTGATGGCCGACGTCCGCAACTCGCAGGCCGCCTACGCGATACCTGGGCACGTAGTCCATGGCGATCCGCTGGTACACAAGTTCGAACGATGGGCACGGCAACGCCTGGCCGAGGGGTTCTCGCTGGATCAGGCTGCCGCGGAACTCGCCACCAGCAAGCGTACGCTGGCTCGCCGGATGCAGAGCGTGCTTGGCAAATCTCCCCTCGAATACCTCCAGGATTTGCGGATCCAGCGGGCAGTGCACCTGCTTACAACCGGCCATGCCAGCGTCGATCAGATTGCTGCCGAGGTCGGCTACGCCGAAGGCGTGACGTTGCGCGCGCTGCTGCGCCGGAAGCTCGGCCGCGGCGTGCGCGAAATCCGCCGCAACCTCTGAGGTCGCATCACTCTTGGCCGGTGTTACGGAAGCCCACGCTGCCCAATGGCCTGTGATGATCCGCTCGATCTCTGTCGAGAGAGGCGAAAATTCCACCCAACGAATGGACGTCATCAGCGCGATCAACACGCCTTGGCTGGCGACGATTCACGCAAATGACGCGTCATTGCTGATTCCGGTCTCTAACTTGAATTTCCGCACAACGAATGCGCGATAGTTCTCGTTGTTGTGCAGACTTGGACGTTTCATATGGCGCGTGCGGAAAACAAGGAGGCTCATCGTGGTTACGCAAGTTCAGCATTATATCAATGGCCAGCGCGTTTCTGGCCGTAACGGGCGGTCATCGTTCGTCTTCAATCCTGCGACCGGCGAGCAAGCGGCATCCGTGCCGATCGCGAACGCCGCGGATGTGGCGGATGCCGTCGCGGCGGCAGTGAAGGCTGCGCCGGGATGGGCGGCGACGACGCCGCTGCGGCGGGGCAGGATTCTCAACCGGTTCCTCAGGATCCTCGAGGAACGCACCAGCCAGCTGGCAGACGTCATCGTCGCCGAGCATGGCAAGGTTCACTCCGACGCGGTCGGTGAGATTCAGCGTGGTATGGAGGTCGTCGAGTTCGCGACGGCCGCCCCGCAGCTGTTGAAGGGCGAGATCACTGAGAATGTCGGGACGCGCGTCGATAGCTACTCGATGCGCCAGCCTCTCGGCGTGGTCGCCGGCATTACCCCGTTCAATTTCCCCGCCATGGTGCCGATGTGGATGTTTCCCGTTGCCCTTGCCTGCGGCAACACCTTCATCCTGAAGCCCTCCGAGCGCGATCCGTCGGCATCCGTCATCCTCGCGGAGTGGCTCAAGGAAGCGGGCCTGCCCGACGGCGTATTCGGGGTCGTCCATGGCGACAAGGAGACCGTCGACGCGCTGCTCCATCATCCCGACATCTCGGCGATCAGCTTTGTGGGATCCACGCCGATTGCAAAGTACATCTACGAGACATCTGCCAGCGCCGGAAAGCGCTGCCAGGCGCTAGGCGGTGCCAAGAACCACATGATCATCATGCCGGACGCCGACATGGACCAGGCGGTCGATGCCTTGATGGGCGCTGCCTTCGGCTCGGCCGGTGAGCGTTGCATGGCGATCTCCGTCGCGGTGCCAGTTGGCGAGACAACCGCGAACCGGCTGATCTCGGCGCTGGAGCCGAAGATCCGCAGCCTCAAGATCGGGCCCGGCACGGATCCAGAAGCGGAAATGGGTCCGCTGGTCACCAAGCAGCATCTGGACAAGGTCCGCGGCTATATCGACGCCGGCGTCGCGGAGGGTGCCAAACTGCTGGTCGACGGCCGTGGCTTCAACATGCAGGGCTACGAAGACGGTTACTTCATCGGCGGGTCGTTGTTCGATCACGTCACGCCGAACATGAAGATCTACAAGGAAGAGATCTTCGGTCCCGTCCTGTCTGTTGCCCGTGCGCCCGACTACGACACCGCCGCGCGCATGATCAACGAGCACGAATTCGGCAACGGCACCTCGATCTTCACGCGTGACGGCGACGCGGCTCGGGAGTTTGCGCACAAGATCAAGATCGGCATGGTCGGCATCAACGTCCCGATCCCGGTACCGATGGCATTCCACTCCTTCGGTGGGTGGAAGGCGTCGATCTTCGGCGACCACCATATGCATGGCCCGGAAGGCGTCCGCTTCTATACCCGGATGAAGACAATCACGAGCCGCTGGCCAACCGGGATTCGCGCCGGCGCCGAGTTCGTGATGCCCACAATGTCCTGATCGCAACAACCGGCCCGCTGCTCACCCAGCAGCGGGCCGACCAGGAAAACGGCGGCGAAAGCCTGTCGGTTTCAAAACTCGATCTGCAGCCGCGATCGCGCTCTCGAAGACGAAGCGACAACGCATAGCGACACGGAGAATGGATGATGCCCCTTTTGTGCTTCGATCTTGTTGAGGGACGTTCGGAACGGCAGCTCAAAAAGATACTAGACGTCACCCATGAGGTGTTGGTCGACTCATTCAACGTACCCCATCGCGACCGCTATCAGATCGTCAGGGAGCACCCGCCTTCCAGAATGATCATCGAGGACACGGGCCTTGGTATCAAGCGCACACCCAACATGCTTGTCCTTCAAGTCACGACTCGCCCTCGCAGCCGCGTGATGAAGCAAACATTCTATAGTTCGTTGGTGGAACGGCTTGCCGATCAATGCGGCATTTCGCCGAGCGACGTTGTCGTGACGTTTGTAACGAACACCGATGAGGATTGGTCATTTGGGCTCGGACGTGCCCAGTTCCTCACGGGTGAGCTCTAGCCTGTCGAAGCCCAACGGTTGGACCTAAAGGAACTCCGGATTAGTTTTTTTGCTTGCCAGCGGCCGGATGACGCCGCTCGGGGCACCTGTCTGCCGATCATCAAAAATAATCACGCCGTCGGGCACGAAATCGAGTGTCCCGACGGCGCTGAATACTGGGTCCTTGAAGTCCCCAGCGGTGCTGGATTTAGAATCACAATCCCGCCGGTTGAAACAGCCCGTTTTAGCCGCGCGTCACCCGAGGGGATGTGACTCTCGCAAACACTGAGGCGAAGGCTTGAACAGTTGCCGGTCAGGCCTTCAACTGCGCCAGGACTCCGGCGATATCGCCCATGCCCCAATGCTCGATTATCAGGCCGCTTTGAACCCTGAAGATATCGCAGGAGGTGAATCGGAGCGCACGGCCGGTTGGCGCAACTCCCGAAAGCGGGCCGTTATGGGTGCCGCTATAGACGAAGCTTGCGGCCGCACGATCGCCCGACGCGACCGTGGCCTCGATCTCCACCTTGAGGTCCGGTATTCCCGCCAGCCGCGCAGTAAAAACTGCCACCGTCCCCTGCTTCGGCGACTTGCCCTGCGGCGGCGGCGGTGCGGCCGCGCTGAGCTGGTGGTTGACGTAATTATCAGAGAACAGCGCCGCGAATGCCGTGAGGTCGTGCGCGCTCAAAGTCGCCGCAAACTTTTCAATCAACGGTGCGGCTGCGCTCTTCTTGTCCGCCATGGCCGGCGCGACAAGTGCCGGCAAGGCAAGTGCCGATCCCGCCAACGTAACCGTCTTCAAGAGATTCCTTCGATCCATAACATTTCCCCGATCTGATCATCACATTTCCCGCCGTCGAATGTAGGAGCGGAACGCGCGGCAAACTGGCACCTATATCTCTTGGTGGCCAAACCACGTTTTGTTGTAGCCGACGAGTCTTTCAGAGAGCCGATATCAGCCGAAACGATCGCTCGAACCTCGCTGCTTAGAGCTCTCCTGACGGATACAGCTCCGCAACAACTCGTGCGTTTCGGGAGCCATGGCGTTAGGGGTCTTCTTTGGCCGGGCTCAGATTGCCGCAAGGCGCTTTAGCTTGGCCTCGTCCCATGAAATCCCGCTGCCGACACTCTCCGGCGTGAGAACCATTCCGTCGCGGATTTTCAACGGTTCTTCGACGATCGCATCTGCCCAATCAACATACTCAAGCCAATGGGCGGTGGGCGTGGCGCAAAGAAGATGCGTGCTGACTTCCGGCATCAGATGCGACGACATTTCGATACCCTGGGCTGCAGCGATGCCGGCCGCATGCAGCCAGCCGGTTACACCGCCAATCCGCGCGACGTCGACCATGACGTAGTCGCTCGCGCCAGTCGTGACGGCACGCAACAGGGCATCCGGGCCGTTGAGGTTTTCGCCGATCTGGACCGGAACCTTCAGTTCACGCGCCAGTGCGGCGCTCGCCACATAGTCATCGTGGGCTATCGGCTCTTCGAGCCAGTAGATCCCCTCCTTTTCCAGCTCTCGTCCACGAAGAACTGCTTCCGCGGGTGTCAGGGCCTGATTGTAGTCCACCATGATCGCAATATCTGCACCGGAAACGCTCTTGCGGACAGCCCGCAACGCGGCCAGGTCCTCAAAAAGCGTGGGGTATCCGAGCCGGACCTTAACTGCTCCTAAACCGCTCTCCAGAAGCGCCCTCACCTCTCGGGCAAGGCTATCCGGCTCCATCAGCCCAAGCCCGCGGCTGTCGTACGCACGTAGCGATTTAGGCCCTGACCCGAGTAGGGCGGACAGCGGAACACGATGCATCTGCGCAGTCGCGTCCCACAAGGCCATATCGAGCAGTGAAAGAGCCATCCGCACGGCGCCGGTCACGCCGAGTAGTGCAAACTGGCGCGCGAGGGTCTGCGATGCCTCAAAAGGTGTGGCGTTCTTGCCCTTGAGGAGTTCGACCGCCTCGTACAGATGTGAGGATATGGCAGTCGCGCCCGAGGGCCGATAGCAAAACGTGTATGCCTTGCCCGTTACGCCATCTTCGTTCAGCAAATCGACAAGTAACAGCGGCACAGCCCTCACAACAGCCGCGCTCGTTCCCAGCGTAAATTTCAGCGGGACCATCACTCCGCGGGTCGTTACCGAGCGAATTCGTTGCCCTGCCGTACTCACGCCGTTCGTCATTTTGATCTTTCACTACGTTTCGGGATATCGGACCGACAAGCGAAGCGCCCCTTCTACTCGGAGGCCCGCAACTATCTTGCCCGGGGCTGCTGCGCCTAGCCTGGGCTTTTCTGTACTGGCCATGCCGCTCGAAACAGCTTTCTGCGAGCCAAGCTATTCCTCGCCGTGAATCCTTCCGGAAATGCTCATGTTGCCGGCGGGATGCTCAAACAGGAGAACATTGATGATCTTCGGATCGGAGCCGATCGATTCGTGGGTAACCTTGACGATGTCACGGATCAACTGCGTCTTACGGGTCTTGGTGAGACCCGCTGCGATATGACATTCAATGTAGGGCATAGTTGCCTCCCTTTCCTATTTCAGGCGAGCAATGAGCTCTTTGTCGTTGGCATTGCCTTCGACAAACTCGGGCAGGTGTTGCCCATGCTCAACGAAGTTAATGCCTCGCCCCTCTCTGATGACAAAGAAGATGTTGTTGGCCGGTTCACCGGTAGCTTCGCTGACGACACGCAGCAGGCCGGCCGAAAGCGCTCGCTTTTGCTCATCCGAGCGGCCGTACCGCATGTCGCAAGAAATCATTGACATCGGGATACTCCTTCGTTGACGCGAATGACTATTGAATTCCGGGGTGAAGCGCAGGGTGGACCGCCTTGGGGTTCACTTTCCCAAGGATATCCATCAAATCAGAGATCGGTCGCTCGTCGATCTTCTCGACCGCCTTGATGATACTGTTCCGTAGTGCTTCATCTGCAAATGGCTCGCTCAGCCAATTGAACTTCTCGACCGTGCGTTCCCATGACATTGGGTTGCCGAGCCCGCCTTCGTATCCAAGCTGCTCGCGATCGAAGGTACGACCGTCTTTGGCCTTGATAGCGATCCGGGTGTTCAGCTCGTGCGGGTATCTGGCGGTGAAGGCATCGTCGGGAGCTATCGTTACCTTGCTCAACAGGGCTTGCGCGTCATCGGCCTGGACACGCGCCTGCTCGAGCTGCGCAGGCCCGACCTCATCGTCCAAGAGCGCCGCCGCAATCAGGTACTTCAGGTTGTAATCCGCTTGCTCCTTGGTCTGCGGTCTGTCTTTTGAGCCAAATGCGCCGCCGCCTGCGATGTCGAAACCTGACTGGAAGATGTCGCACCGGACGGCCTCGATATCGCCGGCCGCCAACTTATTGTCGCGCTTCAACTTGAGCACGGCTTCAAGTACCGGCTGACCGTGAATGAGCGAACAGAATTTCTTCATGATCGTAAGCTTGATGATCTCGAGCGAGTCATCCGACCAATCAACGTCGATCTTTTGATCAAACATCCGCAGCAAGCCGTTCGGTCCCTCAAACAGCCCAGATGGACCGGTGAAGCCGCGCTTGGCGAGCGATGCGGAATAGACGGCGCGCATCCCGGTCATTCCGGGAGAAAAACCCTTCCACTGCGATACCGGTTCGACGTGAACGCAAGTGAGGGAAATGTTGTCAACAGTCGCGATCGAGATCGCATGCGCGATCTGCTCAGCGTTCAGCCCGAACAGCTTTCCTGCTCCAGCGGCAGCGGATATTGCGAGCTGAATTGCATGATTGAACCCCTTCGCCATGACGGGGACAACGGCGGTAAACCGGCATTGGATTTCGTAGGCCACCGCAAGGGCGAGCATGAAGTCTTCGCCGGATGCCTTGGCGTGCTCGGCAGCAGCCAGGATCGCGCCGAAATTGTCGCTGGGATGACAGAGTCCGCCCGGCGACATGTAGCTGTCAAGCAGGTCGACATATCGCACCAACCCAGAGTTATATAAGGCGGCCTGGTCCGGAGCGGTCTTACCGCCGCCGATCAGCGTGCACGATCCCCCGGACCGGTACTCCGCAAACTGCTCGCGCAGCGCCGCGAACGGCGCTCCCGGAAGCGCGGAGATCGCGCATCCCAAGCTATCCAGAATATTTCGCTTGTAGAGCTTGCGCGCGTCAGGCTTTAGAGACGTCGCAGCAGCCCGGTCGGCAAAGTCGGCGATCGCGTTTACCGTGGATACGGAAGTCGCATTTTTCATCAGCATGTAAACGTCCTTGGCCGCGTCCCATACGATTGAACTGGTATAGTTTCGATGGAACGTGCCTTTATCATTTGAGATCAGCAAACGAATAGATTCGAGAAGGCAATCTGCACCGCAGATTACTCGGCCAGGTGCAGAGCTCGTTGGATAAAGGGGTCGGCATCAGGCAACGGAATTGAGCAGGGTGGTACCGCCCAGGAGACAACGCCATCAATTCCGGCGATCGAGCAATCTCTTATCGTTGCTGCTCAGGCACGAACGCATCAGATCTGCGTACCGAGATAATCGGCGACGACCGAGGCACGTCGCTTACACCTGCCGCGATGAAATGCCATCTTTGCCGACTAAATGTGGCTCGCGGATTCGGGGCCTTAGGCAGGCTTCGAAGTTTGAGAGAAGATCGACCCTACTTCGTCAGCGCAAGGCTGGCCGTCGTCTCGGTCCCAGGCAGAAACGACCAGAATGAAAAACGCCTGGACGACTTCCTTTCGGAACTCGGCGCTCTCGCAACGAGCCGGACTACTCGGCAGCCGCCACATGCAACTCGGGGCCCGGCCGTACAATCTGAAGAAAGGCAGAGAGTGCACTGGAGACGTAGGCGTCTGTGCGCCGAATGAACACGGTCTGCACTTCAGAAAACTCGGACTCCAATTCATGCACTGCGACTTGGCCGTCCCGCCATGCCGCAACAACTACTCCCTTGGGCAGCAGTGTAACTCCAACGCCCGCCGCCACACAGCCGAGGATTGCGTCGATCGAACCGAATTCCAAAGGCTGCGCCACAAGTATTCCCGCCTTGTTCAGCAGATTCTCAAGCCTTATCCGATAGGAGCAACCGACACGGAAGACAATTGTTTTCAGTTCGTTGATCGAGGAAAGCTCTTCGATGCTTCGAATTGAGCGAGGCGTTACCAAGACGAGTTCTTCCCGAAACAGGCACTCCTGTTGCAAATCTGGATGATCCACCGGCCCCGCAACAAACGCACCCTCCAGCCTGCACTCGACAACGTCCTCGATGAGACTGCAGGTCGTCCCGGTCGTCACCACTGGACGAACCTTTGGGTAAGCTTTGGTGAAGCTCGCAAGCACAGACGGAAGCCGAATTGCCGCAGTCGTTTCAAGGGTGCCGAGTTCAAGGACGCCACCGGGGGTGCCGTCATCCCTTGCGGCCGCCTTGGCGTCGCTGAGGAGCTTGGTTATTCGTGCCGAAAAGGGGAGCATCCGGCGCCCGGCCGGCGTGACCTTCACGCCGCGTGCATGCCGCTGGAATAGCTGAATACCAAGCTCAAGCTCCAACGCTCTTACGCGCGCGGTGACATTGGATTGGACAGTGTTCAGCTCAGCCGCAGCTCGGTTCATACTGCCGTGCCGAGCAACTGCCTCAAAGACCCTTAGATCGGTTGCGTCCATAACAAGCCCTATCTTCTGAAGCGAACGGTTCGGCATCAACACGCTTGGTCGAGTGATTATCTTGATCCAAGCCACCCGTTTTACAAGGCCGAATCCGAACGGCTTATGCCTGTTTTCGAACACAAGGACCGATTGCAGCGAGCTATCACTAAAAGTAATACCGATATCTCAAACACAGATATCGAAACGATAACCCGTCGAGGCCCTCTTCTAAGGATTCGTCGTCCATCAAATTGGAAGCGGTTGGGCGCAGATCGAAACGATGCTGGCCGCGCAACAAACGAGTGCACCGCGAAGGGATCCTAACGGCTTCGCTGTGTCGGAGGGGACGCGTCAGCCCACCCCGTTCCGTCACTCCAACGAAGCGCGGGCATACTTGGCGAGCCTCTCTTTGGCCTCGACAACGACACGGCGCACGACGTCACCTGCCTCGGGCAGGTCATGAATCATGCCGATTGACTCCCCGACCGTCACATTCGCCACATCGAAGTCGCCGACGCGCGACGCCGCCTCCACCTTTTCCAATTCGTCGGCCTGTAGTGCCCTTAGCTTCTCTTCGTGGCCATGCCACTTTTCGATGAACCCATTCTTCAGCAGCCGCCCGGTGTATCCTTCCGGCCAAGCTCTCCGCCTTACAATATCGTACACGCTGGTTCGTATCGTCTCATCGCCCGAAGCTGCCACCACCTTGGCTTTGGCACTCGGACGGATAAGGGCCTCCTTTGTTGCCCAAAAGCGGCTGCCCATGAGAGCGCCTTCGGCGCCGAGCATCAGAGCCGCAGCAAGACCTCGCCCGTCGGCGATTCCGCCCGCGGCAACAACGACCACGTCAGGTGCGTATTTGCTCAGAGCGTCTACCACCGTCGGGACGAACGGCAATGTCGATCGGGCTGTTTGGCCGTGGCCGCCCGCTTCCGTGCCTTGCGCTACGACGACGTCGGCTCCGACATCGGCGGCTCGCCGCGCTTGGTCGACCGTATGGACTTGGCAAATGAGGGGCACCTGGGCTTGTTTGATGCGCTTTGCAAATGGTGCCGGATCAGCAAAGGATAACATGATCGCGCGCGGATGACGCTCTATTGCGAAGTCGAGCAATTCCGGCTGTTTTGCGACCGACCAAGTGATGAAGCCGCATCCCACATCTTTGCGCGTGATCTTCGCCGACTCCGTCTCGAACCAGGCACGGTCGCCATATCCGCCGCCAAGCAGGCCGAGCCCGCCGGCGACGGCAACCGCAGTGGACAGGTCTGCGCCCGCGGCAGGCGTCATCGGCGCAAGGATGATTGGGTGCTCAATATTAAAGAGCTTCGTCAACCGCGTCCTGATCATCGTCCTACCCTTTCCACTGTTATGCCACTAAGCTCCGGCGTTCTCTGCCGTGTGACTTCTTGTGCACCGCGATGCCCCGTAACAGTGACAAGCACTTCCTCTTTCGAACGTTCGGCACTTGACTAACCGCCCGACATTCCAACGTCGCTCCATTATTTCGTAGACACCCAGCGCCGCCAATACTCACTGGTCGGAAAACACTCTTTCGCGGCACGTACGAATGCCGGCTTTTTGAACCACGGCATCGGTCGAGAGGCGGGAGAATTGAGCTTTGAGACGAGGCACCGCAAAATCGACGAAAGCCCGTACTTTGGGAACGGCAAGCCGTCCCTGTGGGGAAATCAGATGCAGAGGGATCGCGGAAGCATCGTCCTGCCTGAGCAGGACTTGTAGCCTGTTTTGCGAGAGTTGCTCCGCAATGTGATAGGAGAAGAGCCGGGTGATGCCTCGCCCCTCGACGGCCGGGGCAATAGCGCCACGAACACTATTCACTACGAAGCGTGGCGTGAAATGAACCGATCGCGGTATCGACGATCCTTTCGCCGGTGGAAAGGTCCACGAATCAATTCCGAAGTGAGTCATTGCGATGATCTTGTGCTTTGCAAGATCAGCGACCTCTTCGATTTTCGGATGCGCCGACAAATAGCGGGGCGATGCCGCTACGACACGCCACACCGCTCCCAACCGGATCGCGACGAGCGTGGAATCTGTCAAATTGCCAATTCGCAAGGCGATATCCATGCCTTCATCGATAAGTTTCACCGGTCTATCGAGCAAAAACAGCCTGACAGAGACGGTTGGATAGGCGTCCATGAACTCGTCCAATACCGGGCGCAAGATATCTTCGCCCGCCGCGACTGGAGCTGTTATGGTCAACGTGCCACTCGGGGTCGATCGTTCACTTGCCGCGACGAGATCAGCCTCCTCAAGATCTGCAATGACGCGGCGACACACAAGCGCATAACGTTCCCCCGCGTCGCTTAGCTTGAATGACCTCGTCGTGCGGTGAAGAAGTGTAACACCTACATGCGCCTCAAGAGACGCAAGCGCCCGGCTTATCGCAGCAGGTGATCGTCCCAGCTTGCGTCCCGCTTTCCTTAAGCCTCCCTCATCGAGGGTGGCGACGAAGATCTTCATGGCGTCGATACGGTCCACTTACCCACCACTTGACACTTGATGTCAGTCAACGCCTCAATGTGCGAACAACATATGCGCAGCCCGACAAGTCCCGGGCAGATCGCGAACTGTTTCCTGCACTAGATTATGCGTCGCCGATCGTACGACGATGTTGATTGAGGCTAGGCAGCAGTTGGCGCCACCATCAAACGCATTTTCGAGATAGCCTTATCTTTTCTGGAGATTGGCAGACGGCGTGTCTACGATTCCCGGGTGCTACCGATGACTTCGCATGGCCCGTCAAGGCTATTCATCGCCGCTGGTCGATCGACCCTAGATCTTCGTCGCAACCTTATCGGCGCGACAGATACCGCGTTCGATTCAAATCGCTTCGCTGGGGTGTCGATCAGCCTCGGCAGCGTTTCGACGCGAAGAAATGCGGGCGTTGCTGCGCGGGCATCGGGCAGTTGAAGCAGTTAGCTATTGAATTCCAGGCTCGGACATCGAATCTATTCCACGTATCGGGCAACGGATGGCCCCGTTAGGCGCCAATCCCCCTCAGGTTCTGCCTTGGTGATCGATACCAGCCAGCAAACAAGCAGCGTCAGCGGCAAGGTGAAGAGCGCCGGAGAGTCGTACGGAAAGATTGCGGGACCAAGACCCAACACCTTTGACCATATCGTCGGGCCCATAGCCGTCAGTACAACCGATGAGATAAGCCCGAAGGTGCCACCGATGACTGCACCACGGGTCGTCAGGCCGTCCCAGTAGATTGCCAGGATCAGCAAGGGGAAGTTGGCGCTGGCTGCAATCGCCGTGGCAAGCGCGAGGAGGTAAGCCACATTCTGGCCCTCGCATGCCAGTCCGAGCAATATGCCGAGCACTCCCAATGCAACCGAGGAGATCCGCGATATCTGGAGCCGCGTCCGCTCAGTGAGTTGCCGTCCGGACAAACCTACGACGAGATCGTTGGCAGCCGACGAGGCGCCCGCTATGAGCAATCCAGAGACAACCGCCAGGATCGTCGCAAACGCAACCGCAGAGATGAAACCAGCCAAGATGCTTCCGCCCACGGCCCTCGCCAGATGGATGGGAGCCAGATTGTTCCCGCCAAAGAGTACGCCACTGGCACTGGCGTAGGCGGCATCCCCACGGAGGAGCGCGATACTGCCATATCCGATAAAAAACAGCATCACAAAGAACAAGCAGATCAGGCAGGTCGCGTAAAACACTGACAGACGCGCTGCCCGCTCGTCGCTAACCGTGAAGAAGCGCATGAGGATATGAGGCAACCCAGCCGTGCCGAACAGGACTCCGACGCCAATCGACAGCGTCGCGACTCCGTCCTGTGCGAAACCACGAATATCCATGATCCTGTCGCCGATTGGATGATTGCTCACCGCCGTCTTGAAGAGATCCGACATACTGAATCCGAACCTGACCAAGACCAGCACCGCGATTATGCAGCTTCCGCCGATCATCAGAACGGCCTTGATGATCTGAACCCACGTGGCGGCCCGCATGCCGCCGAGAGTCGAAAACACAATCATGAGCATTCCAACCATGATGACCGCCGGCGCGTAGCCGATTCCGAACAGCAAGGAAATTAGCTCCCCTGCGCCGACCATTTGCGCCACGAGGTAGAAGCTCACGATTACGAGGGTGGAAGAACCCGCCAGGATGCGAACCGGCCGCTCTTTCAATTTATGAGTCAGCACGTCTGCGAAAGAATACTTCCCAAGGCGGCGCAGTGGCTCCGCGACGAGAAACAGTACAATAGGCCAGCTGGCCAAATAGCTGGCGGCGAGGAACATTCCATCCAAGCCTGAGGCATAGATCGCGCCCGACAGACCGAGGAAGGCGCCGGCGGACATGTAGTCGCCCGCTATGGCAAGGCCATTTTGCCCTGACGAGATCGAGCTTCCAGCCGTAAGATATTCCGATGAACTGGTTGCGTGGCGCGCCGTCCAGAAGCTGATGAGCAGCGTAAGCACCGCGAAGACCACGAAGAAAAAGATGGTCGAAACGTCCGCCTGGCGCACTTGAGACTCGGGCTGCGCCGAGTACGCCGATCCACTAACCCCGAAGGTATATGCAATCGCAAACAAGAGGCTCATGCCATTCCGTGACATACGCATCATTCAATCTCCGTGCCGCATGAACACGAATAAGCCGGTCAAGATGACGCTCAAAGCCATGCAGCTGGCCAACGCGATCATCGCTGGACTAAAGGTCATTGAGGCAATGGCGGCGGGCACCGGGTGCCGTGCGCAGTAGAGGACGAAGGCCATCATCGCCAGGTATGAAAGGATCATCGCGAGCATCAACCGGACACGGAGCGTGTCTGGCCTGTTCGCGGTGACGCGCGACGGATGCACCTCATCGGTTCTGTGCAAATTCCTCTCCCTGCATGGGATTGCGTGTGCGTCGCATGTTCTGCGATCATGTTGGTTCAACGCTAGGCAACCGCTGGCGCAACCATCAAACGTTTTTTCGAGATAGCCATATCTTCTCTTGAGATTGCCGGACGGCTCATCTCGCATTTGCAGGGTCTATCGATTGCTTTGCTTCGCTCCGCCAGAGCGATTCAGCGCCACCGATCGACCGGTCGCAAGCGCTGGTCCTCGTCTTATCGGCGCGAGAGATACCGCGTTCAGTTCAAATCGCTTCGCCCGGATACACCAAGTTCATAGGCTCATTTGGCAAGCCTAACCGGGAGACATCTGGCGACGGCGAGCAGTGAATACGCTCATAACCGGCCGAAGGACGATCGGCGTGTCCACCGAAAGGATACCCCGTGTTTGACAGCATCAACCACAGGCTCACCCGGGAGATTTCTCATGAAGCTCTATTGGTCGCCGAACTCCCCTTACGCCCGAAAGGTTGTGGTGGTTACCAAGGAGTTGCAGATCGACGATCGTGTTAAACTCATTGAGACATCTGCAATGCCGACCAAAGAGAACCCGGAGCTTTCGACGCTCAATCCGGTGACCCGCATACCGACGCTTCAATTGAATACCGGTGAGGTTCTTTTCGATAGCAGCTTAATCTGTGAGTACCTGGATGAGTTCTCAGACGGTGGACTGCTGCCGATGCTTGGACTAGCCCGACGGCAAGTGCTCAAGCTCGAACTGTTTGGCCTGGATATCATGGACCGCGCTGTGGTCTGCCGCCAAGAAACCCTACGGCCTGAAGGCTACCGCTGGAGCGGATGGGTCGATGCTCAGTTTGATCGGATCGGCAAGGTGCTCGACGTCCTTGACGCCAATGCACCAGCACTCGATCCTGACCTCGGCTCCATCACCGTCGGTTGCGCCCTCGAATATCTAGACTTTCGCTTCGGTGACCGCCCCTGGCGATCGCAGCGGCCGCGGCTGACTGCCTGGCAGGAGCAATTTGCCTTGCGGCCGAGCATGACCAGCACAAAGCATCCTCGGTGACCAGAGTTCTAGGGCATCGGCATGCCCGTTAGCCGTCGTGCAATTGCTCAGGCTTGTCACACGCCTCCCGTCGGCGAAGCCCGTCTGTCTTGACCGGCAAAGAGGCTCCCGGTGCCCTCTCCCAGACTCGCCGGGATCTCCTTGGAGGTCCCGGCGCTTTTTATGTCCGCGGCAACGATCTGAGCTGAGATTTTGCCGTCGCTGTCGCTCTATCGATCGTGTTCAGATCGCGATAGATCGATGGCTGATACTCGTTGGCGCTGATTGAATGACATACCAGCCGGTCCACGGGTTACGGCTTCGTTTCCAGTATAACCTCTAACTCGATCGGCATGTCCATCGGCAACCTCGCAACGCCCATCACAAGCCGGGCCGATACCTTCTTTGGGCCAAATACCTGGTTGAACAGTTCAGAGGCGCCGTCCGCTATCCCTGGCTGATCAATAAGATCTCCTGAAGTTGCGATATAGACACCGAGTCTGACAACGCGGCTCACCTTGTCGAGCGATCCCAGGCGCTCTTTGGCAACGGCGAGGGCATTGAGAGCCGCCAGCCCCGCCGCCTCCCGGCCCGCCGCGCCGTCCAGTTCCTTGCCGACACGTCCAACAAACTTCGGCTTCTGGTTTACGACAGGTAGCATGCCGGTGAGGAACAGCAGATTGCCGGTCTGCACTGCCTCGACGTACGCGCCGAAAGGCTTGGGTGCCTGCGGGAGTTGGATACCCAACTCCCGCAGGCTGACTTCCGCGCTTACCATCTTCCGGAATGCGCGCCGCCATCAACGTGCAGCGATTCCCCGGTAACATTCTGCGCTTCGGTCAGATAGACGATCGCATCAACGATGTCCTTGACGCTGGAGACCGTGCCCAACGGGGCGAGTGTCTTCAGGAACTCGTGCGGATCGTCTTTGTGCAGGGGGGTGTCCACCATGCCGGGCGCGACCGTGTTAAAGCGGATGCCCTGCTTCGCATATTCGACTGCCAGGTTGCGGGTCATGGCCTCCAGGCCGCCTTTGGTGATCATCGGCACCGAAACGGTCAGGCCTGCGATCGGGTTTTCGACCAGCGACGAGGTGATGCCGACGACACTGCCGCCCGACTTCTGGGCCAGCATCTGCTTCACGGCATGCTGCGTGATGTAAAGATAGCCTTCCAGGTTGGTTGACGACAGCTTCTTCAGATCTTCACCGGTGTAATCGGTAAATGCCTTAGGGAAGAAGATGCCGGCATTGTTGACCAGCGCGTCGATCGAACCGAACTTGCTGATTGCGGTCTGGGCAACCTTCGCGGCCACCGATGCATCCCCGATATCGCCGTCAACCAGCGCGAGCTTGGGGGACGTTGGCAGTTCCTTCGACTTGCTCACGCTGCGCGATGTCGCGACGACGTTGTAGCCCTTGTCGAGGAACGCCTTCACGGCGCCGGCACCGATGCCCTGGGAAGCACCTGTTACGATAACTGTCTTGCTCATGATATTCTCCGTTGTTTTTGGGTTGATCGTCGGAAGGGCACTCGCCTGAATCTTCCGCTCGAAACTTCACTGCGCTGCGACGATGTCTACGCGCACGTCGAGGCTGTTCCGCGTCGCGTTCGAGTAGGGACAGATCTGATGGGCCTTCTGCACCAGCGTCTCAGCATCAGCCTTTGCCAACCCGGGCAGATAAACCGCGAGGCCGACCTCAAGGCCGAAACCGCCCTCGGCGCGCGGACCAATTCCCACGGTAGCCTTGACGGTGGTATCACCCGGCACCTTCGGGCCACCCTGCGTGGCGACGAACTGCATGGAGCTAAGAAAACAAGCGGCATAGCCAGCAGCGAAGAGCTGCTCGGGGTTGGTGCCCGGGGCACCGTCGCCACCCAGCTCCTTGGGCCGGGTCAGGCTGACCTTCAGGTTTCCGTCTGGGGTGGCAGCATGGCCGACACGACCTCCCGTCGCTGTGGCATTGGTTCTGTATAAAACATTGGTTGGCATCGCTTTCTCCTCTTCATGCGGTGTGTTCGCTGGTGGGAGGAGAATGGGAGCTGCTGGCTTGATTGATTAGGCGGAAATATCTGGAATTACATTTCCATTTATGGAAAAATCGCAAAAATGGCTGATCTGAATGACATTGCTGTATTTGTGAAGGTTGCGCAGCTCGGAAGCTTCAGCCGTGCTTCACACGCTCTTGGCATGCCGGTTTCCACCGTGAGCCGGAAGGTCTCGGCACTCGAAGCGGAACTGGGTGTCACGCTGTTGCAAAGGACCACGCGCAAGCTCGCGCTCACTTCGCAAGGCCAGGATTATTTCCACGAATGCAGTGAACCGCTGAACCTCCTGTTCGACGCTGAGCGGGTTTTGACACAGACCCAGAGGAAGCCGGAGGGTACACTCAAGATCTCCGTGCCCGTGGTCTTGGGGCAAGATCCTTTTCTCGAATTTATCTCTGATTTCCTGAAACTCTATCCGAGGATCAAGATCGACCTTTTCATCACCAACCTGTTCCTGGATCTGATCGCAGAAAATGTCGATGTCGGCATTCGCTTTGGTGAGCTGAAGGACTCGACCTTGATTGCCAAGAAGCTTGGCAGCCAGGTCCGTTATGTCGTCGCCTCCCCCGAATATTTGAAGGATCGCAAGCCTCCCACCAAGCCCGCCGACCTCGGGCTGCATCAGTGTGTCTTGCTCAACGGCAAGAATAACGAAGCAGAGTGGGAATTGCTGAATGGACGAAAACGCGCGGAAATCCGGGTTGCGGGCCCTATTTCAAGCCGGGACTTCCAATCCGTCAGCACGTTTGTTTATCGAGGGCACGGTATCGGTCTTTTGCCCTCTACCTATTGCAACGACAAGATCGAAAAAGGTGAACTCGTAAGGTTGCTGCCCGACTGGGCTTCGAGGCAACTCGAAGTGCACGCCGTCTACCCTACAAGGAATTTCTTGCCTTCAAGGCTACACGTATTCCTTGAAGCGTTGAGGGCCTGGAAGAGCCCCTTGTGGACTTTACCTTAGACAAAACGAGCCACATACCGACGTTGCCGCGAAGGCAACCGAATTATGAATCAGGTTTACCAACGTAACTGCAACAAAAACTGGCACGCCTGTTTCGCCGCACATCATCCGCGAACGGCGACAACTCCGTGCGCTCGAATAAGACCGCACCGACCTCCTCATGGTTGCGACGTATCGCCCGGCCTCGGTTATGATTTCCTCTCTTGATCTCAAACGGTACTTTTTACTCGTCAGGCCGAAATTCCTTTCGATAGGCGAATAGCGCTGGAGTTCCGCCAGACATGATAAACAGCACATTTTGTCCAGGCTTGAGGACTCCATTGGCAATGTCGTCCAACAGGCCCGCGAAGGCCTTGCCCGAATAGACCGGATCAAGGAGAAGGCCTTCATGGCGAGCCATGAGCCGAACCGCCTTTTTCATGGCCTCGGTCGGAATGCCGTAACCCTCGCCAAGCTGTGCGCCGCTAATATTGACTTCGTCCGGAGAAACACCGGGAGATTCAAGCAGCCCCAACGTCGCGTTGATTTTTTCAAGTGTACCGCGGCGAGCCTCCTCAACTCTTGCCAGCACCGCAAACGACTTGACTTTAGCTGCACCTACGCCAAGGGCGGCGAAGCCCGCCGACAGGCCAGCGTGCATCCCGCCACTGCCATTTGGCACGACTATGTGCCCAAAATGGATGTCCTGCGCAGCCGATTGTGCCGCAATTTCACTCGCGCATGCTGCGTAGCCAAGACACCCTACTGAGGACGACCCTCCAGTCGGAGCTACGTAGACCTTACGGCCGCTCGCCCGGAGAATTTCTGCGCGCTCCTCGGCGACGGCAAGCGTGCTCACGTTACCAGCAACATCGTGAATTGTCGCGCCGAACAAGTCATCGAGAATGATGTTGCCACTCTCCATATAGTCTTCGTCGTCACGCGCTACCACGCGCCCGAGAACCAATTCACAACGCAGTCCGTAGCGAGCGGCAGCAGCAGCCGTCAGCCGCGCGTGGTTGGACTGTCGTCCGCCAACGGTGATGACGGTATCCGCGCCTTGTGCAATAGCATCGCCCAACAGGAATTCGAGCTTCCGCAACTTGTTGCCGCCTCCACCAAGGCCCATCACATCATCCCGCTTCACAAAGAGACGAATTCCGTTCAACTGCTCCCCTAGCGCAGCTTCAATTCGTCGAAGCCGTTGGATCGGTGTCGCCAGATCAAGTAGAGCGACGCGAGGCATACGCCGAAGATGCAAGTCGAGTGTCTCGGTCATGGAGGCGCCTACGTAAGGTGATGAGAACAAGAGAAACCGTTCAGTATCATGAATTCCCGCCCCATGAAGCGTTCGTCGAGGCACGCCCAACTCAACCGCGACGTCCGATCACGGCGTTGAGGGCCTGGAAGAGCCCCTTGTGGACTTTACCCTGGACAACACGAGTTACATCCCGACGTTGCCGCGAAGGCAACCCAACTTGGTGGCGATGACTACTTGGTCGCGATATACACTTGGGATTGTGAGATCTTAAATTGGCGACGGCGGATTGGTCTGCGTAACTGTCGACCAGGGGGCGCCTCCCTCAGGCGCTTTTCCGAGACTTGCCGGAATCTCCTCCGATATCCCGGCGTCTATTTCAACCCGAAGACTGTCTCCTCCTGCTCAACGGCGAGGGAGCGGTTTGAGCAGGGACTTGGCCATCTCAGTAGCCTGATTGATGGCGTTTCGATCGCGGTAAACCCTCGAAACGACGAAGCCGCCCTGCACGACAGTTATGAGCATCAGCGCAAGCTCGTTGGCATCGAGGCGTTTCGCGATTTCTCCGTTGGCTTGAGCTTCACGAAGAGCTGCTGCAAGGAGCTGTTGCAGTTCGCGGAAATAACGTTCGACCGGTTTCCTCAACGAAGCCTCAGCGATGGACGACTCGCAAGCAAATCTACCCATCCTGCAACCCTTAAGCCCGTCGCGAGCAACGTCGAGAAAGCGGAAGACGCGATCCAACCCAGAACCATCTGTTCCGACGGTCTCGCGCGCGAACTCACACATTTCATCGGACACCTCATCCAGAGCCACCGACGCGAGGTCCAGTTTTCCCTTGAAGTGGTGATAGAGACTGCCTTGCCCTGCACCACTTTCGTCTAGCAAGTCGCGCGGACTTACGCCCTCGTAGCCGCGCTCCCACATCAGCTTCTTGGCCGCCTTAACAAGCTCGCCCTTCGCCTTCATGACATCCTCATGATCGCGTCGAATCAACCGAACGTGATTGTGTCATGTAACTACTAGTATGTAAAGACAACTGCCGATAACGGGGATCAGCCATGTTTTCTCAAGGCGTGCGGCCATGATGGTACTATTATGATGAAGGCCACGTCTCCCTTTCACGCCGGCGAGCAAACGATCCAAAGCCTTGCCGGCGTGCGTGATCGCATGGAACTCAAAGGGCGCGCAGTCATCCGAGACTACATGCCGGAGCAGCATCGAGCGTTCTTCACTGCGATCCCGTTTATGCTCGTGGGAATGGCGGACCAGAACGGACACCCCTGGGCCACAACTTTGTCTGGCCCCCCAGGGTTCGTGACTTCTTCGGACGCGAATCTGCTTACCATCGAGTCATGGCCCGATCTGGGTGACCCCTTGCATTCGTGCATTCGCGATGGTGCTCCGGTCGGGGGCCTCGGAATCGAGCTTTCGACGCGTCGCCGAAACCGGGTCAACGGCCGCATCGAAAATTGCGTTATCGGCGAAGGTTTCTCGATCAGGGTTCAACAGAGCTTTGGAAATTGCCCGAAATACATTCAGGCACGTAGCGAACGGTCGCGGATCTGCTCCAGGCTCGCGCCCGAAACTCGAACGGCTTCCCATCTGGGCGATGACGAGGTCAGCTTCATTACCGAGGCCGACACTTTCTTTATTGCATCTCGGTCGCCGCAACTCGCCCCGCAAGAATCCTCGCAAGGTCTCGATGTCTCCCACCGCGGCGGACGTCCCGGCTTCGTGCGGGTGATTTCGGCAAACGAACTTAGCTTCCCGGATTATAGCGGCAACTTGCTCTTCAACACGCTCGGCAATCTGGAAACGGACGCGCGCGCCGGGCTTCTGTTCATCGACTTCCAGAGCGGCCGGATGCTGCACATCATCGGTAGAGCCAGGATCTGCTGGGACGTTTCGGAGACGATGCGGTCCGCTGGGATTGAGAGGCTCATCTTTCTCGACATCCAATGCGTCTTGAACCGCGAGCATGCATTTCCGCATTTGTTCGACTTTGTCAGCTACTCGCCGCATCTGGGGACGGAGGGTTAGGATACCAAAATTCCCCAATAGGAAGTTTGCGATCGCTTGACACGAGATGCCGGCTTCCGCCGGCGGACCGCGAATGGCCGTCTTCGCAGAAAACGTAAGGAGACAGCGATGCTAAATCTAACCCGCCGGAGCGCTCTGTTGACGGCAGCAGTTGCAGGAGCAGCGTTCGGCCTGCCCAAACCGGTCTCGTTCATCGAGGCTGCGCTCGCCCAGAAGGGACCGGAAGCCGGCAAGGGCTTTCGCCCGTTCAATTTCGGTAAGGTCCAGGGGTTCATCTTGAACGATGGCGTTTGGGAAAAACCTCACGATCCCTCGTTTATCAAGGATGTGTCCGTTGACGAAACCAAAGCCGCGCTGGCAGCCGCTGGGATCGCGAATGAAGTCGTGCCTATTCCATTCAATGTCACCTTGGTCAAGTTCAGCAACGAAACGGTTCTGTTCGATGCCGGCACGGGCGGTCAGTTTCAGCCCACAGCCGGAGCGATGATCGCCAATATGGCGGCAGCCGGTATCAAGCCGGAACAGATCACGAAGGTGATCGTTTCGCATTTCCATCCAGACCACGTTTTCGGGCTTATGAGCAAAGCTCCAGATAACACGCCGACTTTCCCGAACGCCGCGGTTTACGTGCCAAGCAACGAGTATAAGTTCTGGATGGATGAAAGCATCTTCACCAAGCTTCCTGAGAAGCAGCATGGCCTGCCCAAAAGACTTCAGGCGATGTTCCCACTCCTGAAGGACAAGTTGAAGCAATACGAGTGGGATACGGAGGTTATTCCGGGCATCCGCTCGATCGCGGCACCAGGCCACACGCCGGGCCACACCGCATTCCATGTCGCATCAGGTAGCGAGCAGCTGATGGTGCTGAGTGACACGACGAACATGCCCGCCCTGTTCGCGAAGCACCCGAACTGGCACGGCGCAATCGATGCTAACCCGGTGCTTGCGGAAACGACGCGGCGCAAGCTGTTCGATCGTGTCGTGGCCGACAATGCGCTCGTTACCGGCTACCATTTCCCGTTCCCGGCCGTTGGTAAGATTGTGACGGACGGCGCGGGTTATACTTTCGTGCCTGTTGCATAGCCAAGCACGACGTGGAGGGAGGCGGCCATCGATTCCCAATCGGTGGCCGTTTCGGCGCAGCATCTCTTGGATTCCCGAGACGAACTTGCTCGGACACCCGAAATCGTATGTCGCCCGACCTGCAGTTCTGCAAAGGAGGAGGAAGCTCGCAGCAAGGTCAGCGTCGTCGATGGCATTTCGCCGCAATACCCATTCCCGGATTCCGCTTGGCACGGTGCACAGGCTCCGATGCCTCCCATGGACGCGCCTTTCGGGTCAGTTCGATCGCGGCGCCTGGCGGGACGGATCGTCGACCAGTGGACGGTTGACGTCAAGTTTTCGACCAATGTCCGCTTTGCTTTCGTATGAGCCGTTCAGTCAAAAGACAACCGCATTTGCGCTAGGCGCGGTATCCTGAGCATTATCGAGCGCGAGCTGCATCGCGGCATATCGACCTTCGGAGCTTCTTGCCACAAGAAGCGACATTCGCCGGCGTTGCTCCGCAGGCCATCTCAAACGGGGCAAACTAGCTCCTCGGAGCGACCTATCAGCAGCAACAATGAGAGCACACATGCACGCCCTGTGCGTGAGCTTCAAAGCCCGAGTTCTGAGAGCCCTGGATGGTCCACGGGACGCGGTCGTGAACGATCCCAATGGAATTTGCGCTCAGATTCCCCGATCGGAAGATCGTTGATGCAGGCAAAGCGCTTCTCCATCAATCCATTGGCGGCAAACTCCCAATTTTCATTCCCGTACGAACGAAACCAGTTTTCGCTATCGTCATGCCATTCGTAGGCAAACCGCACAGCGATCCGATTCTCCGTGAATGCCCAGAGTTCCTTAATCAGGCGGTAATCCAGCTCCTTCGTCCATTTGCGCCTAAGGAACGCGACTATCTCGGAGCGACCTCGGATAAACTCCGATCGATTTCGCCAGGAACTGTCCGGAGTATAGACGAGCGTGACCCGTTCAGGATCGCAGGAATTCCAACCGTCTTCGGCGCCTCGCACCTTTTGCGTAGCAGTCTCACGAGTGAAAGGTGGAAATGGGGGGCGGGTCTCAGTCACGACGAAATCCTCGTTTTAGGGTTAGATTGAACAAAGCGACCCAAGCTCGCTCGAGAGACTTGCGAGGGGCCCTACTCGCTGCGCGGCTATGATCGCTTTGCCTGTACGGCTTATTTCACCAATGGCTCGTGGACGACTGGCCTACTGTTCAGCCCCACGACGATAACTAACCCGCGACGCGCACGAGACCGGATCACCGTGTCGTGCTGGTCGCTTAGCCGGCCGCAGTGACCGTGTCGCCGATGCGCAACGCTCCTCCCTTGGTCACGGTGAGATAAATGCCGAGATGAATGTGACCGAAAATACGCATCAGTTCACGAGGAACGTTGATATCCCGGATTGCGCTATCGGGATTGACCTCGGTGGCCGGACAACGGCGGGTCAGCCGCATGCCCCTACACCGAACAGAACCCAGCATTAGCTCCTGGTTGAGCCACTCGTTCTCTACCCACGGATCGAGTCCCTCGACGAGAATATTTGCCCGGAACCTGCGCGGATCGAGCCGCTCGCCGATACGCGCTTCGAGGTCCCTCACCGAGGCCAGGTTAAGCACCGATATAGCGTGCATGAGCTCGGACGAGTGCACCCCGACGTCGGTGAAGCAATGATTGGCCGCAGTGACGAGTCGCGGCTTCGATGATTTCTGACCTTCGGGAAGAAAGCGTGCGAAGAACGCTGCGATAGCGGCGCAACCCTCGGCACATTGGACGTTCGCCGACAATCTTTCAGTACCGTCGATCACTGACAACAATCCGGTGCTGCCGTCGTAAGACGTTGTCAACCGCGCCAAAGCTTCCTGGCGTGCCAGCACCATGAACTCGAATTTGCTCAGCGGCCGAGGATTTGTTTCGTCAAACACGGTCGACGGCAGCGCCAACGCAAATGCCCTGTCGCCCGACACGCCTCGACCAGCTTGCAATGTCACCGAGTTGAGGGGCTCAGATGAGAGCCCCTTGATCGGGTATCTAGACAATCCGGAAACCTGAGCCGGCATGCGTTCGCCTTCAGCAAGGGGAAATTATGCAGTGACGTATCTTGCCAATTCGGTGAGTGTCGTCCCAATGGCGTCGGGCCTTACACCCAACTCCTCAACGGGCGCGTTCACATGATTCACCCAGAAGGTCTTGAGGCCGAACGATTTGGCACCTGCTGCGTCCCACCCCCCGAACGCCGCAAACACGATATTTTCGCGCGGCAAATTGAACACAACCTCGGCCATCTGATAGGCGCGCGGATCCGGCTTGTAGGCCTTCACGCGATCAGTGCTCAAAATGTGCTCGAATAGATCGAGGATGCCGGCGCTCTGGCTCATTTCCGTCAGCATCTTCGGGGTCAGATTCGAGACGTAAGCCAGTCGGATCCCTGCTTGTCGCATCGATTTAAGCGCCTCGACCGCCTCCGGCCAAGGTTTCACGCGAAGGAAGGCATCCATGAATTTATCGCGCGCGTCCGGCTTGAGCTCGATCTTCGCAGCCTTGAACGCGAACACCAACGCATCGTCCAGGATGTGCCAAAAATCTACATAAGTCTGGTTGAGTGTCCTGAGCCAGCAATACTCGAAGATGCGCGTGCGCCAAGCACTGGCCAACTGAGTACCTTTGCCGGGAAAGATTTCATCAATTACCCCGTCAACCGAGAGCGGGTTGAATATCGTGAACGCATCGAATCCGATCGCCTTGATCTTACCCACCACCGTCTGCGCCAGTGCGTCCGTGCCAAACACCTGCGCGGCTCCCCCTGCTGCAGCGGCCGCGCCGGTCATCCGCAACAAGTCACGGCGGGTCGTTGTCTCAATCTGACGGATCATCCGAGTTTCCATAGTTGCTTCGTCGTTGGTGGTCAGTGCGGGGCACAACGATTGTAGGTCGGTGCACCTGAGCCTCGCTTGTTGTTCATGGCGTTGAACGCGAATACGCGCGCAGTCAGCTCCAGATAAAAAGAGATCACTTCGGCATCTTCCAAACCTGATGAAAACATACATACTAGTTGGTACAGTGCAAGTAAGAACTTTGTGTGGCGCGCTCGACGGCGAGCGCTATTTGGAAGCTATATCCGGCAGACGCTTGTGAGTGGCGGAGGATCTTGCGCGGCCCGAAGCGGCCTCTCGCCCGCCGATCAGCATCCGCGGGCTCCCTAGGCCGATTAACCCCGCTCGGGGCGCTCGGGCGTTGACCAATGGACCGGCATTCAGCCGTGATACGCAAACAGCTCGATTGGATCACTGAAGCCGCGCACCGGATATTCGCCGACGCGTTCGAGGTCGAAATCGCTGTTGACGAAGTCCGTGAACGCGCGGGACAGCAGCACCGTTCGCCCCAGTTGTTTGGTGAGGGTTTCGAGACGCGAAGCCATGTTGACCGCCGGACCGATCACCGTGAAGTCGAGCCGGGTCTGTGACCCGATATTGCCGTACATGACGTCGCCGACATGGATGCCGATGCCGTACTTGAGCGGCTCACGGCCGGTTTCGCCGTTCTTTTCGTTCAAGGCAATCATGGCCTGGCGGGCCTCAGTCACGGCATACAGCAGATTTGCACAGGCCGACGGGTTGCTGAGCGGAAAGATGGCAAGCAGACCGTCTCCTATGAATTTCAGTATTTCCCCGCCATGTCGCGCAATCGGCTCCGACATCGCGTCGAAATAGCCGTTCAGAAGATCAATCACGTCATCACGCGGCCAATTGTCGGAGATCCGGGTGAAATCACGAAGATCACAGATCATGATGGCGGCGCGTACCGTCGTTCCGCTTCCGCGCCTCGTGGCGCCAGCCAGAACGAGTTCGCTGGCATGCGACCCGACATAGGTTTCAAGCAGCGTTCGTGCCAGCCGGTTCTTCATCCGGATTTCGCTGACCAACGCCAGAACCGGCAACAGCCTTAACAGGCCGGCGATATGCGCGTCGTCGAAACCTCCGAGCTGGTCGGTTGCAAAGGTCACAATATGCCGCTTGCCGAGTGTATGGTACAGCGGCCACGCCACATAGTCAGTGAGGCCTTTCGCCCGCATCCTGTCATAGAAGGCATGCTTGCGGCTCAACGCGGTGTCGCGCTCCAGATTCTCGCGCACCTCGCTGGCCCCATCATGGAGTTCGTTGGCGGGACTGTCGATGTAGTCAGGACGCTCCCTGACGTCGTAATCTACTCTCCTAAGCTCGGCTTCGCGCGTCCCGTCGGCCCACATGATCCGGGAGCCGAGCCATTGCGGATGGAGGATCATGACATGAAGCGTCGCTCGCTTGACCGGAATGCCCGCTCGCTGGAGCCGGAGACATAGCTCAGCGAAAATAGTGTCAAGGAAGCGCTCGTCGCGCGTGTCGTTTGTCAGCCAGTGCAGAACATCGCTGTCAGAATGTGCGGTGACGTGACCGATGTTTGGCAGCGCGTTCATATCCTGCTCCTGACCGGTGACCTGGATCCGTCTCGAGCGGCCAGAAGTCACGACAAATCCCCTTGCTTGTGGAGGGGCTGCGGCGCCGGTTGGACCCAGCCGAGCGGCGCCGCACCGCGTAACGCAGCTAACTTACGAACGGCGGCGTAGGAAGTCGACGACAAGGTTTGTCGTCGCGGCCGGCTGCTCTTCCGTGATCCAGTGTCCGCAATCCGGGATGATCACGTCTTCGACGTTATCGGCGACACACCGCACCACCGCGCCGATCATCGGCCCGAACGTAGCTTCGCCACCCAGGGCCAAGACCGGCATCTTGAGTTTGCCTTTCGCGAGGAACGCCTTGTTGTCGGTCGCATCCTGGCTGAACGACAGGAACTGGGCAAAGCCCGCTCGCATTGCGCCGGGTTGCGCGTAGAGCGCCGCATAATGCTGGCGCTTCGCTTCATCAAATCGCTCCGGATGCCGGGAAAGTTCGTTCCAGAAGCGGTCGAGATAGATGCGCTCGCGGCCGGCGACCAGGCGCTCCATGTCATGACCACCGAAGCCAAAGTGCCACATGGCCGGCTCCTGCAGGATCTTTTCCCAGGGTCCGATGCCGGGCAGCGGCGCATCGATCGCCACCCATCGGCTCACGCGCTCAGGGTGGGTGGCCGCGACTGCGTAGCCCACCATAATGCCGATGTCGTGCGTTACCAATTCGAACGTACGCACGCCCAGAGCGTCCACGACGCCCACCACGTCCGCCGCCAGATTCTTCTTGTCATAGCCCCCGTCAGGCTTCGACGAGAGGCCCGACCCACGCAGGTCGGGCACGATAATCGTGCGGTCTTCGATCAGTGCACTCGCCAGATGACCCCACATGTCGCCCGATGTTCCGAAGCCGTGCAGCAGGACCACTGCCGGGCCATGACCGCCGACCCGCACGTGGATAGATGTACCGTTGGTTTCGATCGTCCGCGTCTGCATCACAGCCGGGAAGGGATAAATCCCATCTACTTGGACATGCTCGCTCATCTGTTCGCTCCTGGTTTGGGCGCGTGCCGCACCCGTTAGTGTGAACTGGGCCACCGCGCCCAGGCCGATAGCGGTCGTGCTCAGAAAGTCGCGGCGAGAGGGGTTGAGGTGCTTGATCATGCGAATTCCTCCTGTGCGGATCACGGTCGGCATGTACGGGCAAAGTTCCGTGCCGGGATCGTCCGACTATCGGTGGTCGAGGTCGGGCGCGGGCATCGGCTCAATTTGTTTTATATCGATCGTCATAAAACATGCAATAGATTTTTTGACGATCGTAATAAAACAGGGTTAGGTTGTTCGCTCTGCTCATAGACCGACGGATCTACATGGCCAGGCCCAGGGAATTCGATGAAGACACGGTGCTTGAAGCCGCAACGCAGCGCTTCTGGACGAACGGCTATGAGGCGACATCGATGCGTGACCTCGCCGACCACACCGGAATGACGACGCCGAGCCTTTACAATGCGTTCGGTGATAAGAGGGCCATCTACCGTCTCGTGCTCGATCGGTATGTTCGTCGGGCGCTCGAATCCTGCTCGGCGATTTTCGGGGACGATGACCCGCCCTTACGCGCACTGGAGCGATACTTCGACGCTCTCATAGAGGAGACGCGGGCCGACGCCCTGCAGAAAGGATGCTTCGTCGTCAACACCGCGCTTGAGGTCGCCCCGCATGACGCTGACTTCCGTGATCTGGTTACGAACGTCTTCGACCGAATCGAGAAGTACCTGCGCGATTGCATCGCCAACGGCCAGTCCGACGGGACAATTCGAACCAAACTGCCGGCTGCCGACCTAGCCCGCCTCTTCCTCAGCGCAACGCTAGGCATCCGGGTGTTGGCACGGACGAGTTCGGAACGTGAGCTCCTTACCGGTGTCGTCCGCCCACTGTTCGCGCTGCTAAGAACAAAGTGAAAGGTTGAACGACGCGCGGCCGGGGTGGTGCGTCGCAAGGACGCCCTTGAGAAATGCCAGAGACGTCAGGTGCAATGCGCGTGCCTCCTGTGGGCGAAAACGCGCCCAAGGATTCGAGCTCCACTTGATGCGCTTGTGGTCGCGCATGCTTTCGAGGGCCGCGCGCATCGCCGCCGCGCGTGAGGCCTCGCCGAATAACCCGTAGTCGGACCACAGCTTGCAGCCGGCGAAGCGGACGCCCGTCGCGCCGCCAATGACCGCGACCTCGTTCTCCAGGTAGTGCAGCCCGAGGTCGGCAGCGACGCGACGGCCTTCGTCGATCGCCGCGGGCAATGCCGGGCGCGCCCAGAACTCGTGGTTGCCGGCCACGACCACGACTTCGAGCGGCGGCGGACAGGCCGCGCGCAATTCCCGCAGGGCGGCGGCGAGACCCTGCCGCGTGTCGCCGGCGACGACGATCACGGAAGCTCCGGGCGCCGGCGCCGGATCACCCTTGAAGCCGGCGAAATCGGATTGCAGATCTCCTTGTTGCGCCAAACCAGGAACTGGTAGGAAAAGCGGCTAAGCCCATACGCGGCAAGTGAGCCGATGACACAGGCGACGAACGCCCACCAATCGACATGATGATGCTGTTCTCGAAGCGCAGTGTCTCCGCTTTCTGGAGACCCCTGCTCATCCTGGGTCTCCGCAATTGAGCTTGCAAGAGAGCTAATCTAGCAGAGGCTAACCGCGAACGTCGGTACGAACGCTACAATTGGATGCCTATCACGGGCTGAAGCAGACGAATGATGAAGTCTGCAAAAACTCGAACGCATTGCCAACGATCGCAGCAGCTACCTGCGTGGCTTTCGATCTTCGGATCTTGCCTTTTCGTCCCCTCATCGCGCTGTAGAACGCGCGCACCCCGTACGCAGCATCGCCGATCCCGGACGGCGACGGCATCAGCTTCTTAAACTTATTCGCCGAACAACTTTCCTGCACCGGCCCAGTTTGCGGGCTCAACGTCCTCGAAAATGACGTAGATGTATTTTGCGTCCGTCCCGGTGTTCTTCACGATGCTCTCGGTAATTTCGGCGGCCACAGCTGCTTTTGCCTTGATATCCTTGCCGCTGAACCAGCTAACGCGTACGACGGGCATATCTTTATCCTTCCGATCTTCGGCGGATCCCCGCCAGGTCAAGGCCAGTGTCCCGGCACCGAACTCGCGTCGCGAGTTCGGTGCTCGCGGAACTAGTTGGGGGCCACCTCAGTGGGCTCTTGAGGCGAGGAGTGCCGCCTGCCTTTTCAAAGTGAATGGGAAGATATTCGTTGGCCCCACCTCTTCGGTTGCCCAGCCAGTCACTTGCAATCCGGAAGCCGTGGTGGCGCCGCCTGTTCGGCGTCAATCTTTCCGAGTAGTTGGTAATAGTCCCAAGGCGCTTTCGACTGGCTGGGAGTCTTGACCCGAAACAGATAGAGGTCGCGCATAACCCAACCGTCGTCGCGTATGCGAGCGCCGTGCGTCATCATGTCGTCGACCGGAAGCGAACGCATTGCGGCGGCTACCGCGGGACCATCGGTCGTGCCTGCTTTGGCGACCCCCTTCAGGTAGTGGAGAACGCCACTATAGACGCCGGCCTGCGCCATGGTCGGCATCTTTCCACCACTCAAGCTGGCGAAGCGGTTCGACCAGACCCGCGTCTGGTCGTCGAGATCATGATAGAAGGCCGCTGTGAGCGTGAGATTCTGTGCAATCGACAGGCCGATCGCATGGATGTCGGAAATGAAGGTCTGCATCGAGACGATCTTTTGTCCGCCGGATGCGACGCCGAACTCGTTCGCTTGCTTCAGCGCATTGACGAAATCGGAACCGCCACTGACGAACGCAATAACGTTCGCACCCGAGCTTTGTGCCTGGAGGATGTACGAGGCGAAATCGCTGGTCCCGAGTGGGTGCCAGACGGCACCTAATACTTTCCCGCCCTTCTGATTGATCACGTCGGTCGCGTCGCGCACCATTGCGCGTCCGAACGCGTAGTCGGCCGCGACGAAATACCAGGAGCCGGCGCCCTGCTCGATAACGGCAGATGCGGTGCTGCGCGCAGCCGATAATGTGTTGAAGGTCCATTGGAAGGTCGTGGGATAACACGACTTGCCGAGGATGTCGGACGCGCTGGCGCTCGAGAAGATTGCGATCTGGTTCTTCTGGCGTGCGATTTCCTGAACGGCGAGAGCGATAGACGATACAGGCACGTCAAAGATGGCCGAGACACCCTCGACGTCGTACCAGCGGCGGGCGAGCGCAGCACCGATGTCCGGTTTCCCCTGATGGTCGCCGATGACGACCTCGACGGGCCTGCCGAGGACGTTGCCGCCCGCGTCTTCCACAGCCAAGCGCGCTGCGATGACGGACCCGGGTCCAGCAAGATCCGAGTAAATGCCGCTCTGGTCGTTCAAAATGCCGATTTTGATTGGTCCGGTCGTCTGCGCGGACGCGCCGCTGATAAGGGCCAACAACGCAAGAGCGCTGATAATCGAGCGCATCACTCAAATCTCCTCCATAATTTGACGTCGGCGCTCCTTGGTGGGCGCTTCTTTTAAGTTCGCGACGCATCTGCTTCGCGAGTCCGGGCATCCCTTTGGACGTTATTTTTTTTGGCCTTCGACGAGAAATCGCTCGATCTCGCTCAAGGCTCGCGTCAAAAATCATATTTCATATATCAAGTCAATAGTTCATATATGAAACCATTAACTTTCCGAAGCATGGTCCTGCGTCGGAGCGATGCAAGTAGGCCAGCTCGCCACTGGATGAGGGATTACTCTCCATGGACAGGCAGGGATTTTCGGCTATGCATTGGCTAATGCCGACGGGCGGCTCTTGCGTGTCGCGCCGGTAGCTTCGGCAGGCAGGCAAACAAGTTGGATCAGGTTTTTGGATGAAGCGGCCCGCAAGAACACCCAGCTCGGCGAGTAAGGCGAAGAAGGTACCGTCAGGTCCGACGTATTCGGCTCCGGCTCTTGAGAAAGGGCTCGATATTCTGGAGATGCTGTGTCGCAGCAACATCCCGCTGTCGCAGTCCGAGATCGCCGAAAGCCTCGGTCGAAGCGTAAGCGAAATTTATCGGATGCTGACGTGCTTGGTGGATCGCAACTACATCGTCAATATTGCCGATACCTACGCGATCACGACAAAGGTCTTTGAATTGGCCCACAGCAATCCACCCACAAACCGGCTGTTGGCCGAGGCCGGACCGCTCATGCAGGAGCTATCATCCAGCCTTCAGCAAGCTTGTCACCTGACGGTCTATAATCAGGGCCGCCAGATCGTGATCGCGAAAGTGGACAACCCCGCTGGCATGGGGTTCAGTCTGCGCGTCGGAGCCGAACTCGACGTGTTGGTCTCCGCCTCGGGGCGCGCGCTCCTCGCATTCCAAGATCCGGAAACCATCGCGTTGCGCGTCAAGGAATCTGTTCAGCGTCGCCCGGAACATGCCAGCCTGGACATCACGCCAATTCTCGACAAAATCCGGAAACGCGGTTTCGAATCGATTGTCAGCCTGCAGATAAAGGGCCTGCACGCGGTTGGTTATCCGATCCTGGACACTCAAAATCGGGCGATTGCGGCCTTGACGGTGCCTTATGCTGAGCGGCTCGACCAGAGCAACAAGAAGACGGTGTCCGATGTCGAAGCCGTACTCGGAAAAGCGGCTCGGGCCCTTTCCGAGCGAATGGGCTGGCGCCATGGAGAAACGCCGGGAATGCGAAATGAGGTGGGCGAAGCCGCCACGGTCAGTGGACAAACGCCGGCTCGACGAGTGAACCGTCGATAGGCAACGGTCATCCAGCTCTGCCGGATGACCGCTCACCCGGCACTTCAGGCGGGCAGGCCACCGTCCACCATGAACGTCGCCGCCGTGACGTACGACGCCTCGTCGGACGCCAACCACAGCATGGGGTAGGCCAGTTCGGATGGGTCGGCCCACCGACGCATCACACACGGCGGAACCAGTTCATCAACTGCTTTGGCCCCGAGCCGTTTGACATGGAACGGTGTTCGGGTGAAGCCGGGACAGATCGCGTTCACACGGACGCGATATTCGGCCTCCTCGAAAGCCAGCGTCCGCGTCAGCGACAGAACAGCGGACTTCGTGGCATCATAGGCACCCATGCCCTTGCGGCCGTAAAGAGCATAGGTGGACGACACGTTGATGATGCTGCCCTTTCCACTGAGACGTAAAGCCGGTAGCGATGCTCGGGCCATTGATACGAAACTTAGCAGATTGACCCGCACGATTGCATCCCAGGTGTCCCAAGTTGCATCCGCGAGCGGCTCGTAGCGTCTAATTCCTACGTTGTTCACGAGCACATCGAGTTTGCCGAACGTAGCGACGACGTGATCGACTACACTCTTTGCGGCGCTCTCATCCTCGAGATCCGCAACGATTGCTTCCACGTGCGCGTCCTTTACGCTGCTGCGGATCTCGTTCGCGGCTTCATTTACGATGGATGAGTCGCGATCGACCAGAGCAACCTTTGCTCCCTCCCCGCAGAAAATCCGGCCAGCCGCGGTTCCAATTCCACCTCCACCACCGGTGATGATCGTGGCTTTTCCCTTCAGTCGGTGACCTGACATACGCTTATCCCTGTTGATTGGAATTCTTTACGATTTAGGTGTCTCTCAAGAGCGCCACCGATCAACTATGACTCGCTATCGCGGCACCCGCCGCGAACAACCTGTCGATATCGGCAGCGTCCAATCCCAATTCCTCAAGGACCGTTCTTGTCTCCCACCCTCGCGGTTGCGCACATTCCCGGAGCGACGGATATGCTCCGTCGCAGCGGATCGTCGACCGAATGGCCGCGATGCGGCCTTCGGACGGGTGATCCTCATGCTTCATCAATCCAACGGCTTGCAGGTGCGGATCGTCCGACAAGGACTCAAGTGTGTGACATGGCATCGCGGCAATATCGGCTGCCTGAAACACCGATAGCCACTCCGCCGTGGTCTTGCCCGACAGAGCAGCTCCCCTGATCTCGAACCATTCCTTCACATGAATCGCCCGCGCATTCACGGTCGCGAAGCGCGGATCACCCAGCAATTGGTCCCGGCCTACGGCCTTCAGAAAGGCCCGAACTTGCGGATCGGTGTTGATAGTCACCGAAATCCATCCGTCGGCGGTGCGTAGCGGCTTGTTTTGTGGATTGAGCAGCCGCTGATCGCCCACCGGTCCGACCGCGGGATCGAAGCTCTGTTGGGCCAGGTGCTCCTGCAAGACAAAGGCGGCCATGGTTTCGAACATGGGAATTTCGAGGCTGCTGCCACCACGGCCCGCGTTCCGCTTGACCACCGCTGCCAGGATCGCACCGGCCGCAATCTCTCCAACGACATGGTCGCAGATTACAAGAGGCACATACGCCGGCGCGCCGTCCCGGGCGAGGAAGAGGCCGGCGATTCCCGAAGCTCCCTGCACCACGCTGTCATAGGTCGGCCGGCCGGAGTAGGGCCCGTCCGTTCCATAGCCCGTGATCAAGCAATAGATCTTCTGCGGATGTTTGGCGCGGATCGTCGCCGCGTCGAGACCGAGGCGCTCAAGCGCACGCGGGCGCATGTTTGCGATGATGATGTCCGACGACTCTATGAGACGGTCAACGACAATCTTTGCGCCGGGCTTCTTGAGGTCGAGGCAGACGTTGCGCTTTCCTCGGTTGAGATGAAGGTAAGTGCCCGAGTGCTGACTGGTCGGTGACAGCCCTCCCAAGCCGCGCATGAGATCGCCTTCGGGAGCTTCGACCTTGATGATCTCAGCGCCGTACTGCCCGAGACGCCATGTACAGGTCGGTCCCACCACGACGCTTGTCAGGTCCAAAACGCGAATACCCGTAAGTGGCTGATGTGTCACCGGCTCTGCCTCCCTGGTTGCGCTTATTTGGAATCGACGAGAAATCGGTCCGTTGCGCCGCATGCCCGATCATTCGGCACATGATTTATCAAATTCACATATGAAATATCCGACTCTGGGTCCATCTCTATTTTCATCAATGAATATTTGACTTCATATATGAAACATCGTAAAGGCAACCTCAATTAACGAAGGAGGAGGCTCTCATGTTGATGAAGGGCAAGGTCTGCGTGGTCACAGGTGCAGCGTCCCCACACGGGATTGGCTGGGCCACCGCCAACATGCTCGCCGCAAACGGAGCTCAAGTCGCGATGCTCGATATCAGCGAGCGGGTGAACGATGCCGCTCGCGAACTTGCAGGTATCTACTCGCAGTCGTCGGCCCTGGGACTGCATTGCAATATCGCGTCCCCCGCGGACTGCGATGCGGCCGCGGCAAAGGTCATGCAGGCCTTCAATAGGATCGATGCTCTGGTTCACTGCGCGGGCATCATTCGCTCCGGCAGACATGACGAAATCAGCAGCAAGGACTTTGATGAAGTCATCGCCGTCAATCTGACGGGCGCCTTCAACGTGATCCGCTCCTTCTCCGCTCCGATGGCCGCGCAGCGCAGCGGCTCTATTGTCAGCGTCGCCTCGGTGGCAGCACAGCGAGGTGGCGGACTTGTAGGCGGCGCGCACTATGCGGCGTCGAAGGGCGGCGTGCTCAGCCTCACTAAATCTCTCGCCCGCGAGCTTGGACCGGCAGGCGTTCGCATCAATGCGGTTTGTCCTTCGCTGATCGAGACCGATTTCGTGAGCAATGCTGTCTCCAAGGATCGCATACACGAACTCACGGCTGGGATACCGCTTGGCCGCCCCGGTCGGCCCGACGAGGTCGCCGCAGCCTGCATGTTTCTGACTTCCGACCTTTCATCCTACATCACCGGCGCAACGTTGGACGTGAACGGCGGCAGCCACATTCACTAACCCTCGAAGTCCCCATCAACGGAGAACCCCCATGGCGACGCACTTTCACCACATCAACTTCTGCGCCAAAGACCCAACCGATCTCGAGAATTTCTACAAGGATGTGCTCGAGCTGTCAGAAAGCAACGCCTACACCGGCAATCAGAAGCAGATCAAAAATCAAGGATACGGCGGACGGGTCGCCTTCCTGACCGATGGCACGAGCGAAATGCATCTGTCCACGCTCGACTTGAACGTGGCGTTCCGGACCAAGCAGGCAATCAACCCGCTCGAGCGAGGTCACATCGCATTTCGGACGGATGACATCGAGGGCATCAAGCGCCGTCTGACCGAGCACGGCGTGCCTTATGCGGACTTTGGGGCATGGGCTATCGAAGGATGGAACCAGATTTTCTTCCACGACCCCGAAGGCAACATCGTCGAAGTACATCAGGTCGGAACGGCCAAGTCGTAACCGGCCACGACCGCGCGCTCGATCGTCGGTTGCGCGTCCCCCGAAAAAAATCAGAGAGGAATCAAGCAATGTCGGCGCTCGAGCATGGTTTTGCGGACGTGAAAACCGCGAAATCATCAGGGTTCTCAGCGGTGGCCAGGAGAGCGGCAATCAGCAGTGCGCTGGGTTCTGCTCTCGAATGGCTGGACTTCACCGCATATGGTGCGGTCGCGGCGACCGTGCTTCCCGCGCAGTTCTTTCCAACGATGGATCCGGGCACCGCCATCTTGGCCTCCTTCGCCACTTTCGGCGTCGGCTTCTTCGCCCGTCCGGCGGGCGGCCTAGTGCTCGGCGTCCTTGGGGATCGGCTGGGACGCAAGAGCGTCCTCCTGTTCACCTTGATCCTGATGGGCCTCGCTTCATTTCTGATAGGTTGCCTTCCGACCTATGCCAGTATCGGCTTGTGGGCACCCGCATTGCTGGTCGCGCTACGGTTTATGCAGGGTTTCGCATTGGGTGGAGAGGCGACCGGCGCCCAGCTCTTGACCATGGAGCACGCCCCTGCCAATCAACGCGGTCTGTTCGGCTCCTTCATCAACATGGGCGCGCCGGTGAGCCAGGTCTTGGCCAACTTGCTGCTGTTCCTGATCGCGGCAACGATAACGCCCGAGCAATTCATGAGTTTCGGCTGGCGCATTCCATTTCTGATGAGCCTGCTGCTCGTCATGCTGGGAGTCTATATCCGCCTTAAGGTCGAGGAGACACCGGCATTCGAACACATGAAGGCACATGAGAACGACGGCCCGCGACAGACTTCACCGCTCGCCGTACTCCGGACTCACGGAGGCACGGTCCTTCGCTTGACGCTCTTTTGGGCAGCGCCATCTGCCTGCTTCTACGTCGTCACAGTCTTTTCGCTCGGCTACGTGACGAAGACGGTCGGCGTGTCAAACCAAACGGCGTTCCTGTGCCTCATGGGGGCCAATCTCGTTGCTGTCATCACCACCGCTATCGGAGGCGCGGCGAGCGATCACTTCGGTCGTAAACCACCGTCCATCGTTGCCTCGATCATTATGCTCGTGATCGCACTGATTTATTTCCCGCTACTCGGGACCGGCAACGTGTTTCTGATCTTCCTCGCGATGTCTATCTTCATCGGAAGCATCCAGGCGCAGAGCGGCATATTGCCAGCCTTCTTTGCCGAGCCATTTCCCACGTCCGTGCGCTATACCGGCTCTGCCTTGGCTTACACAACTGCCAACTTAGCATTTTCCGGTCCGGCTCCGTTCGTCGCCGCTTGGTTGATGCAATCATCTGGAGGACAGGTCTGGGTTCTTACCGTGATGTGCCTCGCACTCATCGTAATGTCCCTGATTGCCTTGCTGGCCAGCCCCGAAACCCGCAACTTCGAGCTCGACCGCAGCGAATAGCAGTTGACCGACGCCACCGGGTGAACCGGCGTAGTCATTGCGTACAAACCATAACGCTGTTCGGCAGGGGATGAAGAGATGGACCGAGCCGATGGAAACGAGCATCGAGTCGTGCGGCAGGAGGCATGCAGCCTCGCCACCGTTCGGCGCGTTGCCGCCATGCTTGATCTCGACCCGGACAAATGGACCGAGCGCGACGTATTGCCTCGCGGTTGGCAATTCATCCTGCTTGGTGCCGATACGAGGCGCTCGGCGCTTCGCGACGACGGTTTTCCGGGCCTTGGCGTCCCCCTGCCGGATCTGGGCCTGCCCAGGCTCATGCTAGGTGGCCGAAGCGTGCGCTACAACGGAGACATCCGGATAGGCAGCACCTTTCGTCGGGAGAGCTTTGTCCACAAATTGTCGCATAGGGAAACGGCGAATGGTCCGATAGCCATCGTGACGCTCGCCCACTCACTTTACGACGCGGCTGCGCCGCACCCAGTGCTGACGGAGGCGCAAACCTACATCCTTATGAGCGCCGGACGCGCGACCAAGAACGAAGTAGTATCTGCCCCAGCGGAGCTGCCCGCAACGCTCAAGCGCGTGATTCCCGACGAGACATTGCTATTTCACTACTCGGCGCTAGGCTTCAATTCCCACCGCATACATCTTGATCGGGAGTTTGCTCGCGAACGAGAGGGCTTTCCCGACCTCGTCGTCAATGGCGGACTCGTCACGCTTCTCATGACGGAATTGCTCAGAACCGAGCTAGGCGGGCGCCTCCGTGAGATGACATCGAAGCATGTGGCGCCCCTGTATTGTGGCCGGCCGATCCTGCTCGGAGCCGATCGGCAAGGCGGGAAATGGACGTTACGAGCCTTCGATGGCGAGGGGCGCCTGGCTGTGGATATCCAGGCCGAGGTTGATGAGAACGAGGCTTCGTCATGAAAAGCGTCGAAGCACGACAGTAACGATCGAACCCACGCCGATCTCAAACGAGCGAGGCCGAACGCATCGTGGGCCTCGCCCCACTTGCCTCTGCGAGACTAGATCATCCGATCGGCTTTCTCGCGAAAAGCTCGCGGAGTCACTCCCGTATCCCTGCGGAAACAGCGTACGAAATGGGACGGATCGGCATATGCGAGATCATATGCGATCTCGCCGATCGGTTGATCTGAGAATGCAAGCCTTCGCTTGGCTTCGGTCAACACCCGCTGCCTGATCAACTGGCCGGCCGTCACGCCCCTCAATCGCTTGACGTGCTTGTTGAGACGATCGGATGACATCGCAAGCTTCCCGGCGTAGAAGGTTAGCAGCCGGTGGCTACGAAAGTTGGTCTCGATCAGTTTGAACAGCTCGTCGATTACCGCATCGTCGTGGCACGCCGTCGTTAGGTCGCGATTCACGATCAGGCGCCTGACCTCGACTGCGATCAGAGCAAGATAGCTAATCATCGCAAGTCGGAAGCCCTCACGAGATAGAAAGCGCTCTTCGCTCAGGTAACCGCACAATTCGGATAGACGTACAATTTCCCTGGCGTCCCCGACCGAAACCACGGGCCCGGTCGTCAAACGCTTGAGAGGAGCAATCGTCTCGCCCAACGGGTCGCCGAACGCTCTGGCGATATCCTCGGTGAAAGTCACCACCCACCCGGTCGTCGACTCCTGAAACCGAAATCCGTGAGCCGCAGTTGGCGGAACCACGATGATGGCGGGAGCAGAAAAGATCGCGCTCGACGTTTCGTATTGTATCTCGCCGCTGCCCCCCTCGATCACCAGGATCTGCAGCAAGTTGGCGTGGCGATGCACGCCGATCCTCCAATCGTGAAGCGAACAACGCGATGCGATCGTCTCGGCGTGGACGAAGTTGAACGCGCGTGGATCAGGCGGGTCGCCGTAGAGGTGAAATAGCGGCAGGTCCATCGAACGGCTCCCCTGGCACGAGCGACTGACCGACGATCCTAGACCCACGCGATTGGGGCCGGAATATATACTGTCGAATGTTTGCGCCGACTGGACAGGATTGCGCGTTTGGGATTGATTTAAACTGGCATGACTCCTTCCTGAACCGACGTGACCTCATGTTTACCGACCTCAGCAGCCGTAACGAGAGCTTCGAGAAGTTTCTGAGCACGTTCAACCAGCTCGCACCGCACGCGCGGATCGACCTCGACAGCGGCCAGAGCGCATTTCGCTGGAGCGGCACCTTTGCTGCAACAAGCGGCTTCTCTTGGTGGGAGGTCGGGTCAGAGATCGACTGGACGTGCCGATTCCCGCAGCAAAAGGAGAGACTCGGCCTCGTCCTACCGAGCGCTGGCACCGTGCATGCCAAAATTCGAAACCGGACGATCGTGATCGACCGCGACTCCGCGCTCGCGCTGAGCGTGCCGGACGTGAGCTCGATCTCCTATGCCGGCCGGGGTGGCCATGGACACGTCACGCTCGAATTCGACATGGCTCTCGTGCAGAAGACACTGTCCGCCAGCTTCGAAGGCGTGGCACTGCGAAACATCGAGCTGAGTCCGCAACTCGGACTCGCCGGTCCGGCAGGGCGGATGCTGAGGATGCTCAGCGAAGCGGTCGGATCTGGGATGCGCGACACCTTGTTACGATCCGACAAATCCATGGCATTGCTCGGCGAATCCATTTTGCGATTGGTTCTGCTGGGCTTTCCCCATTGCCTCGGCGATCGCCTGCTTCGCGACACGACGAACGCCGCACCGCACCAGATCATGGACGCGATCGATTTCATGCGCGCCAACATGCACCAGCCGCTGACTTTGAGCGAGATAGCGGGCGCTGTCGGTATAAGCATCCGATCGCTGCAATATGGATTCCGCCGATATCGAAGTGTAACGCCGCTCGCCTATTTGCGAGAAATACGGATCGAGGCGGTGCAGGCGGAATTGTCGTCGCCGCTGAATGCGCTATCGATCAAGGACGTGGCGCTGAAGTGGGGGTTCACCCACATGGGGCATTTTGCTGCCAGATATCGTGCAGCTTACGGCACGGCCCCTTCAGAAACGGCCCGCCTGGCACGAGCCGGGTCCGCAAGGTAGCTCTCCGCGTCGATCGGCCGCCGCAAGGCCTAGCGGTCCCCACGCGCGGGCGCCCTGATCGCACCCAAGGGTCCGCAGCACGCTTCCAACGAAAAAATTGCGGTCGTCGAATGGTTTTGTTCCATCCGGCGACGCTCTTGTTCTAAGGCCCTCCGCGCCGTGATGCTACCAGTTGTAGAAAATCACGAGCAAATCGGGGAGGACCTTCATGAAGCGTCTAGCAGCTACGCTGTGTCTATGCATACCGATCATCACGCCCGCCGCAGGAGCCAGCTCACTGCCGGATCATGCAGAGGCCAACGCTGCGCCGTCATGCGCAAGTCTTTCCACCGACCCGCGGTTTGAACTGAAGGGCAATCCCGCGATCAAGTCGGTGACCAGCACCATCAAGACCACCGCGGCGCCAGCCAACAAGCAGTACTGCAACGTGACGCTGGTCTATGGCACCAATCCGAACCAGAACATCACGATCGCCGTCGGCTTGCCACTAAGCACGGCTGACGGCGGGGCGGGCGGCATCGAAGGCGCATGGAACGGCCGAACCGAGGGGCTCGGTGGCGGAGGCTGCTCGGGAAATCTCAATGTTGATGCAGCTGTGAACGCGGGCTACGTCGGATCGGGCACAGATGGTGGCCACAGCGGCGGCGATTGCACGCCAGGCGTGAACACAAATCACACCTTCAATCTCGAATTCATTCAGGACTTCTTCCGCGTCGGCATCAAGCAGCAGATCCTCTGGTCGAAACGCATCGCGACATCCTACTACAGCAAGCCGCCGAGCTATAGTTACTGGAACGGCTGCTCCACGGGTGGCCGCCAAGGATATCTCCTGGCCCAGGAACTCGGTAGTCAGCTCGACGGCGTTCTCGCAAGCGCGCCCGCGATGTACTGGACCCGTTTCCAGACCGCGCAGATGTGGGGACAGCTCGCCATGTTCAATCTTGCCGGCGAATCCCCGAGTGGCCCGATTCCTCCGGCCAAGCTCGTTGCAGTGCAGAAATCGGCGATCGCCGCCTGCGATGCGAATGATGGCGCGACCGACGGCATCATAGACGATCCCCGAACCTGCCATTTCAGCGCCAAAGCCAATGTGTGCGGACAGCCCGGCGCGCCGGCGGCTCCGGCCTGTCTGACGCCGGAGGAGGCAACCGCGGTCGACGATATCTGGGACGGACCGCGCAATAAGCACCACGACCGCATCTGGTTTGGGTTGGATCGCGGCAGCGACTTCAGCATCCTGGATGGGCCGACCCCGTTCGCGCTCGGCGTCACCCAGTTCGAATGGAATCTGATCGATCCGAGCTTTGCTCCGCCGTCGACCAAGTGGACAACGGTTAACCTCGGCGGCAAGGATCTTTCCTATCCTGACGTGGCGCAAGCCGGCTCGCGCAATATCGCGGACGTCACCGACACCTTCGGTCCACTCGACGCCTTCAGGGCGCGCGGTGGAAAGATGCTTACTTTCGTCGGGGCGAACGATCAGTTCATCTACCCACGTGGCGTGATCAACTACTACCGGCAGATGGCGGAGCGCTATCAGCGGCGGGGCGATCGCACCGGTTTCGAGGGCGTGCAGAGCTTCTACCGCCTGTTCCACGCGCCCGGCGTCGGTCACTGCGGCGCGCCTATCTTCAGTCTGGGCACCACCGGACCCTGGCCGCAGAACGGCGCCGACTTCGCGGCCCTCGTAAATTGGGTCGAAAAAGGCGCCGCGCCGAACCAGGTGATTGGTCAAAGCCTGTCACCGGCTCTCTCACGGCCGCTGTGTCCCTATCCGCAGACTGCGAAGTACAAGGGGACCGGCAACGTCAACGACGCCGCCAGCTGGAGTTGCGGTGGCAATCTCGAGACCAGAGAAGCCGTCTGCCCTGACGTCCTCGTGAAGTACAAGGATGAGGTCGATGGACCGCTCGACTATCAGGCAAGTGCTGTCGATCCGAGCTTCTGCAAGAGCAGACGCATGGCCGGGGACGACGACGGCCGCCATGGATCCGACTGACGGCCGGTTCTCCACCGAGGCGTGCGCAATGCGCGCACAACGATGCGTGAGGCCAAACATCTTCGAAACACTCCGCCTCGACACGAAGGAATGCGCGATCGTCGCCGTTCGCCCGATGCGCGCACGCATTCCGCAACTGGTTGCGGGTGATTTGAACCTACGACACCAAGTCATTGATTTTGCTGGAGCGGGCGTTCGATCTCAAAAACAAAACCCAGCAATCCATTGAGATTGCTGGGTTTTCATATCTCAAATTGCTTTTTCAGGCGTTCGCTTAGCGTTGCCCTCCGAAGGCAAAGGTCACACGTTCGAATCGTGTCGGGTGCGCCAGTTTTCTTTAGTTTACAGTGCGGTATGCGCGCCTTAACCGAAACTCTTAGCTCTGTCTCATTTGAGCGAGTAAGCAATCTGGAAGAAAATCGCCGCCGAGTGCAGATTGCTTGATGGCGAGCCAAGGCCCTATTACGCGCGCCAACGCGCGGGTTCTTGCTTTTTTCTGGTTGCGGAGACATGCACCCATCTCAAATTGCTATTCGGAGCAGCGGCTTGAGCTGCGGCCGGCGTGGAGCAAAACATCGATTGCAAGGTTCATTTACGGCTTCAGCACGATCGCACCGGCCGATTTTCCGGATTCAAGTGCCTCATGCGCCTGGGCGACATCAGACAGGGCGTAGGTCTTCCAGATCGCAGGATGGATCACGCCGCGTTCGACCGCGTCGAATACATCGAGGACACGCTTTCGATATTCCTCTACATCGGTCGCGTGTGCCGGAAGGCCCGGACGCGTCAGAAACAGCGAACCTTTCGCATTGAGCGTGCCGACTTCCACCGGCGGAGGGGATCCCGACGATGCCCCGATGGAGACCAGCGTGCCACGCTGATGCAGGCTATCGAGAGACGCCGCGAATGTCTTGCGCCCGATGCCGTCATAGATCACGTCGGCCTTGTGACCATTGGTTACCCGGGCCACATCCGCCGGCAGGTTGTCGCTCCAGATCAGAACGTGTTCACATCCCGCCTCCTTCGCACGCGCGACGCTCGCTTCCTTCGACACCACGCCGACAACTGATGCGCCGAGATGCTTCGCCCAGGGGACGAGCAACTGTCCCAGCGCTCCTGCGGCTCCGTACAGCAACACGACCGTCCCCGGCCCGACCGGAAAGGTGCTCTTGATGAGGTATTGAGCGGTGATGCCCTTGAACACCACGGCAGCCGCAGCCTCGAAACTGATGGTGTCGGGAAGCTTCACCAGGCGATTTGCGGGATACAGCCGCCCCGTCGCGTAGCTGCCCAAGGGACCAAGGGCATATGCGACCCGATCACCGGCCACGACATTCTCGACGTCGGGGCCAACCGCGGCGACGATCCCCGCCGCCTCCAGTCCAAGTCCGTTCGGCAGAGGAATCGGGATGGCCCCGTTGCGTTGCGTCACATCGAGATAGTTGACGCCGATGGCGTGCTGTTCGATCCAGGCCTGGCCGGGACCGGGGGCGGACTGTTCAATTTGTTCTAGCTCGAGGACCTGAGGTCCTCCGGATTGCTTCAATCGAATTGCGTGTGTCATGTTGTCCTCCAGATCGTTGGGTTGCTGGTTAGGGAAGCCGGCGGACCGGGCCGGCGTTCGCAACGGGTGGTCGCCTGCCTCCGTCTCCATCGCTGTCGTCAGCGTGGATCGGGACGACGGTCGAGATGAGCTTGCCTTTCCGAAGTGGGCCGCGCGGCTCCGCGTGGGGGGCGCCGGCGGGTGAAGCGCGCCGACAGCCCCGAGCGCGACTTCGGCGAATGGTGGAAACGCGCGCCCGAGTTCGAGGTCGTGCGCGACTATTTGCGGGTCGAGGACGAGGCCGGTGCGCGCTTCTGGGCCGATGCGCGTGGCGAGCACATGGCCCAGCGCCACCGCGACGATGCACAGCACGACGGTGATCAGCACGTTGCCCATGGCACCCACCCAGTCCCCGGCGCGCATCAACGCCAGCGTCTGCAGGCTGAACGAAGAAATGTGGTGAAGCCCCCGCACAAGCCGACCATGATGAAGGTACGTAGGTCGGCGCTCCCCGGCAGCGGGCCTCTGGGTAACGTGAGTGTCGAGAAGAATCCGATGATGAAGCTGCCGACGATGTTGATTAGGATCGTGCCCCAGGGGAACGGCTCGCCCAACGCGCGGTCGGTGACCAGCCCGACCCAATAGCGGCCGACACTGCCGATGGCTCCGCCGGCGGCGACGCAGAGATAGGGAATCATAAACGTACGCTCCTGTTGGAACCCCCAGCAGCGTGACGATCGGGCCTGGACAGGTCCGGATAGGGATTTCGGCCCGGGCTCATCCCTTCCAGTAACGAAGCCAGGTGCAAGATTGTCGACTCCGCCAACCGCGGCGAGCCGCGCTGGGTCGGCACGCACGCGGTGTCGATTGAGTCCTTCACCGTAAAAGAGACAACGTGTCGCGGCCCTAGACCATTACTCCGCAGCACCGCCGCCTCGGGCGCCTTTGCGTCGTCGAGCGCGTCGGCTGCCAGCGACACAATCGCATTGATCTTCGAATCCACGGCGCTGATGCGGGCCAGATGCGCTTGCACGACCTGGACGGAGACCTCGTTGCTCCGGATCGGTTCGGCCAGCTTGGTGGCGTCTGGATAGATGATTTTAGAACCCATCTCGGAACTCCGAATTTCGCCCGGTTGATGATTGATCGGTGTCGCTGGCGCGCTTAGGCGGAGCGGAGCGCCGGCATCGCCACGCGTCGCACGATGTCGGGGCCTCATTTTCGTCAGAGGTTCGGATGCAGGTTCCGCACGGTGCTGACGCTTTCGAGCAGCGAAGCCAGGTGCAGGATCGTGGACTCGGCCTGCCACTTGGCGATGACCTGCACATTAATCGGCAGCCCTTCCTTGCTCGTACCGAACCGCATCGCCAGGCCGGGCAAGCCGGTGACGTTGAGCGGCACAGTCGCACCCTGCAGGTAGGTGGCATCCACGGTCTGGCCGTCGATGGTGAACTTCTCGACGCCATGCTTGTGGGCCGGGATCGGCAGCACGTGGGTAATCAGCGCGTCGTAGCGCGAGAAGTAGTCGGCATAGCCGTCGCGCAGCCGCTCGGCCGCCTGCTCGGCGTCGATATAGTCCTTCATCGACGTGTCGGGCAGCGAGAGCATGGTCTTGGCCATCTTGTACATTTCGTCCTCATGGCCGGCCGTTGCCTCGGCAAACGCGGGCTTCATCTCCATCACATGGAGGCGGTTGAACACGTCGAGGGGAAAATCGCGCTCCAGCGCCGGGATGCTCACCTGCTCGACAAATACGCCGATGTCCTTCAGCGCCTCGGCCGCGACCTTGACGATCGCCGCCACCTCGGGATCGACTGGCCCCAAGCCGGGTCCGACCATCCAGCCCACCCGGAGCTGGCGGTAGGGTGAGCGGCCGATGCCGGCATCGAACTCGACGGTGCTCGTGGCAAATCCGTCCTGGCCGTCAGGCCCGACCAGTTGCGAGAAAGCGAGCGCGATGTCGCGAACCGAGCGCGCCATCGGCCCGACATGCCAGAAGCGGCGCGGCACGCGCGGCCAGATGCCGGTCATGGGCACGCGGCCATGGGTCGCCTTCATTGAGGTAATGCCGGTTTGCGCGGCCGGTCCGCGCACGGAGATTGCGAGATCGGTGCCGATACCGATTGGCGACATGCCCGCCGCGATCGCCGCCGATTCACCGCCGCTCGAACCGCCCGGAGTGCGGGTCACGTCCCAAGGGTTGTTCGACCGGCCCGTGAGCAGGTTATCGCTCTCGATCCAGTAGGAAAATTCGGGAAGGTTGGTCTTCGCCAGCAGGATGCCGCCTGCCTTCTTCATTCGCGCGACGCTCGTCGCGTCGACATCGGGAACGCGCCCCTTGAAGATCGGCGAGCCGCGCTGGGTCGCCACATCAGCGGTGTCGATCGAGTCCTTTACCGTAAAGGGGACACCGTGCAGCGGGCCGAGTGCGTCGCCCGCCAATACCGCTGCCTCCGCCGCCTTTGCGGCTTTGAGGGCCCCGTCCGCGAGCGTGACGATTGCGTTGATCTTTGGGTTCACCGCCGCGATGCGATCCAGGTGCGCCTGCATGACCTCGACCGGCGAGACCTCCTTGGTGCGGATCAGCTCGGCCAGCTTGGTCGCGTCGGAAAAAAGGATCTCTTTGGTCATAGCTGTTCTCCTACCTGTTGGTTATTGCGGAAACTCTACCTGTCACTTGGTAGGTCGGAACCTAGGCCTTTATTTCGTCCGGAGCCGCCCACCGAGCCTACTTGCGGTTCGGCACGGTCTTCTGCTGCACCTTCTCGAGCAGCCTCTCTGCGGCCGCATAAGATGACGCGGGGTTTTGACCGGTGGTGAGCAAGCCATCGGTCACAATGAAAACGCCCCAGTCCTCGCTACTTTCGAACTTGCCACCTTTGGCCTTGAGTTCGTCCTCGACGAGGAACGGCACGATATTGGTGAGGCCCACTCCTTCCTCCTCGCTGTTCGTGAAGCCGGTGACGCGCTTACCGTCGACGAGCGGACGGCCAGCGGGCGTCCTGACGTGGCGCAGTGCGCCCGGAGCGTGGCATACCAGCGCCACCGGCTTGTCGGCGGCGAGAAACGACTCCAGCAGCCTGATAGAGTCTTTGTCCTCGGCAATATCCCATAGCGGACCATGGCCGCCGGGATAAAACACTGTGTCGAAATCCTCATGGCGGACGGAATCGAGCCTAACGGTCTTTGCGAGCAGTGCGCTTGCCACCGGATCGGACTCGAAGCGCCGTGTGTGATCCGTCTGAAAATTCGGCTCGCTGCTCTTCGGATCGAGCGGCGGCTGGCCGCCCTTCGGCGAGGCGAGTGTGATCTCCGCACCGGCATCCTTGAACACATAGTAAGGCGCGGCCAATTCCTCGAGCCAGAAGCCGGTTTTCCGCCCGGTGTTTCCCAACTGATCGTGCGATGTGAGAACGAACAGGACCTTCATTATATTTCTCCGTGTGTCATTGAGGAACTCAATGGCCGTTGGGATGAGCTTTCCGTTGCTTGCTAAGGGGCCGCGGTTCCGCAGCCCGCGTACGGTTTCTGTGGCGCGTACTCGTTCCTTCCGGCCTTTATGCGGATGAATGTCGCGAACAGGGCTCGCCGTCTCCAGTAGCGAGATGCGGATTAGACTGAAACGATGGATTCTTTTTCGAATAGCTTGACGACAGCGGTCATATTGAGTTCGCCAAGATTTTCGGTGATAGCCTTCTGGACCACACCCCGCACTGCGCTGACGGTAGGTACAGATGCATCTCCACCCGCGGTCTTCACCGTGTAGCCGAGGTCCTTTGCGAGATACTTGATTGGAAAATGCGACTCAAAATTACCGCTGAGCATGGATTCGGTATCGCTGGTCAGATGAGCGCTCCATAGCGGCGTAGCTGCCACGGCATCCAGCACCTGTTTGGGATCGACGCCCTGCCTCTTGAGCATGCCAATCATCTCCGCAATGGCGGTCAACTGGACGCCCATCAGCGCGTTTGTGATCAACTTTGCCAGTGCCCCAGCACCCACCGGCCCTGCATGCTGAACGCTGGAACTCATGCTCTTGAGCAGGGGCTCCGCGTGTTTGAGCGTCTCTTCGCTGCCTCCGACCAAAAATACTAACTTTGCAGTCTCGGCCTGCGGGGTGCTGCCGGATACGGGCGCTTCCAACATTGCGGTGCCGGCATTGCTTATGGCGCTCCCAAGTTCACGAGCCCACGCGGGGGTTATCGTAGAGCACTCGATAGCGACAGCCCCCGGCTTCATGTCTGCTAGTGCGCCGGTCGTTTCGTCCAGCCAGACCTTGCGCGAAATCTCATCATCACGAACCATCGTAAGGACGAAGTCGTTACCTTCCGCCGCTTCCCGAGCGGAAGCCGCTGTCTTCGCGCCGATATCGGCCAACTTCTTGACCGCGTCCGAAGCCCGGTCGCACACCGTGACCTCGTGGCCCGCCTTGAGCAGATTAGCCGCCATGTGCGACCCCATCGCGCCCAGTCCGATAAATGCAGCCTTGCTCATGTTTACATCCCTCTCCGCGCACGCTCAGCGAGCGCCGCTTATTGCTTCCATTTCGTTTTCGTCTCGTGATCCGAGCTGCGAATATTCCCTATAGATTCTCTATCCATACCGTTTGCGGATTGACAAAAGCATGGGCTCCGAAACGAGAGAGCTCCCGGCCATACCCGCTATTCTTGACCCCGCCGACCGGGACACGGGGATTGGACGCCGTGAAGCCATTGATGAACACGCCACCGGTGTAGAGCTCACGCGCGATCTTGCGAGCCGCATCCACGTCCCTGGTCCATATATTGCCGCTGAGACCGAACTCGCTTGCATTCGCCGCGTCGACGGCAGCGTTGATGTCCGGGACGCGGGTGATCGCGGCAACGGGACCGAAAGTCTCTTCGTCGAAGGCGGGCATACCTTGCGTCACTCCGCTGAGTACCGTGGGCGTGTAGAAGGCTCCTTTGCCTTCCGCAGGTTTGCCCCCGCACAACGCCCGTGCGCCCTTTGCAATGCTGCCTTCCACCTGTTTATGCAGAGAGTCCCGGAGATCAATCCGTGCCATTGGTCCCATCTGGGTTGCTGGATCTGTCGGGTCGCCAACCCGGATCGCCTTTGCTGCTTCCACAAACAACTTTTCAAAGTCATCTGCTATTTCTTCGACCAAGATGAACCGTTTTGCCGCAAGGCAGACCTGACCCGCATTGCTGAAGCGGCTCGTGATGCCCGCCGCAACGGCCTTGGGTATGTCGGCATCTTTACAGACGATAAAAGCATCAGAGCCACCCAACTCCATGATGGTCTTCTTGATCACTTTTCCGGCCTGTGATGCGACTGCAGAACCGGCTCGCACGCTCCCGGTAACGGAAGCTCCCTGAACACGCGGATCATTGATGACGTTGACGATATCCTCCGTCTTCAGAATTAGGTTCTGAAACACCCCTTCGGGAAAGCCGGCTTCACGCATCACGCGCTCAAATTCGAGCGAACTTCTCTGCGTGTTGGTGGAGTGCTTTATCAAGACGACGTTTCCTGCCAGGAGCGTCGGCAGGGCCATGCGGGTCAACTGCCAAATCGGAAGATTCCATGGCATGATCGCAAGTATCGGGCCGAGCGGCAGATACGAAACGTATGCTTCAACCTTTCCCGTTGGAGCGGGTGCATCCGCAAACATTTGCGGTCCGTGCTCGGCATACCAATCCGCTTCCATGGCGCACTTCTCAATCTCTGCTCCGGCTTCGGCCGAAACTTTCCCCATCTCGGCTGTAATCACTTTCGCGAGTTGGGCCTTCTGCTTCCTCAATGTCGCTGCGAGGTCGGAGAGGAACTGTGCACGCTGATGAACGGACACCCGTCGAAAGGATTGGAAACTTTTATCGGCGCGCGCGAGCACGGCTTCTGTTTCCAGGGGAGAAAAAACGGAGAATGTCTCAATCTGCTCTCCTGTGGCGGGATTCACGGTCGAAAAGCTGGACGAATTCATGTGCTCTCCCTGAAACTTGACGCTTGTGCGATTGCAAACTCGGTCACGCGAGTTTGGATCTCGCGATGTTCGGCGAGCCCGTCCTAGTTCAGTAACGCCGTGACCGCGCTACCAATCGGGGTGCTGCCTGCGGTCACTTCAAGAATTCGCCTCCGCACAACCGAGTGGAGGAGGGCTGCAATCGTCGCAGCCACGTCGTCTCGGGAAATATCCACATGAATCTCAGCGAGTCCCAGACTAACGCTTCCGGTCCCGGGATCGTTCGTGAGTGCAGAAGGCCTTAGAATTACCCAGTCGAGTTCGCTACGGACAAGATCCACGTCTGCCCTCTTTTTAGCTGCCATGTAGTGTTCGAAGCTTTTCGGCATATCTCTTTCTCGCCATGCTTCGGGAAATACTGAAACAAGGAGGAGCCGGGATATACCCGCCGAGCGAGCAGCGGCGGTCGCTTTGCGAACTCCATCACCGTCAACTGCATCGATCATCTTGTCTTGGTCATGTGCTCCGGCACCTGCGGCAAACACCATGACGTCTGATCCAGAAGCCGCAGACGCCAGCTCCTGCTCAGAGATAGTCGACACATCCCCGAGCGTTCCGTCAGCTCCAACCGCGTGTAAGGCGGCAATCTGTTCCGGTCGGCGGTACAGTCCGGAAACCAAGTCTCCTTGTTTCGCAAGGAGCCCGGCAACGCGAGACCCTGTCCCTCCAGTGATGCCTATTATGAAAACGTTCATCGATATCACCTCTGTGCGTCTATGACCGGCTCGAAGAGAGAGTTCCCGGAGAATCCAGCCGTATGTTGAGAAATCATTGAGTGACCGTGGAGCTTAGCTCGTCGTTGTAATCACCCTTACTCACCTCCGGGACAGTTCAGTCGATCGCCTCGGCATCACAAGGCGACCGTCCGCACCGGCGCGCTCTGCATCTCGACGCGTCTACGCCGACCGAGTTTATTCGGCCAACACAGCCGACCTAGGCAAAACCATGAGACCGCCGATGATAGTCCGCCTAACTGACTTTTCTCGAACCGATGGCCAATCAAGTCCAAGGATCGCCTTTGCCAAATGACCAGTCCGAACGCTCGACGAATACGAGGTTGATCATGACGTCATCAGGGCGAATAGAGAGCCTGCTCTTAAGTTCGTCAGCGATGTACCGGAAGAAGGCAAGCTTGGATTCCTTGTCATTCCCGACCGTGCTGGTCACCTGGATCAGGACGAAGTCAGATGATCGCTCACTGCCGAGGAAGTGGCGGTCGTAGATCAAATTATCGGGCTCATGCTCGCTGACGACGATGAAACGGTCGCCTTTCGGCGCCTTCAAAACTCCGACGATCCCGTCCGCTACGACATTGGCCACAGCGGCGCGATATTCGGCGCTTTTTCCTTTAACTAGATCGACACGTGCAAACGGCATAGTGATCTCCTCATTTGAAGGGAACGACCGTGCCTGTGCAAAAGGGCTCAGTCACCGACGGGGGATTGTGCCAGCGGTCTTAGTGAAATGGCGCCTTCCCATCTCACCAACTCCGATCCTTGCATTTAGATCAGACTAATGTGGGCGGCCTCGGTAAATTGAGGTAAAGGCAGTGTTCCTTTTTGCTCACCATCCGTGCCTGATCGTGTTCCACTGGTTCGTCTTCGCAACAGCTGAACGACAGCAATCGGCAGGAATCTCGGCACGCTCCTGCGCCCTGTCAGAAATGTTTAGCCAATGCCGTCCGAACTCGGCTTCCTGCTCGAAACTTTTAGGTATCTCCATTTCTTCGTGAGCGAGAAATTGCAGCGCGGGGACGCTTCGTCTGTTCAGCTTAATTTGGGAGTAGCGGGGGTGCCGCGGTGCTTACGTCTGGGCGGGAGCGACCGTTCTGACGTGCGCAATCACGCGGTATTTCCGGAGGTCAAAGACGGCGGCATTACGTGGAAGGGTTGCCTCTGGTGTTGAGCTATGCACCAGCCTTCGTGGACTCCTATCGGCCGCCTTCGGACGGTAAACTGTGCATTCGCAGCAGCATCAGAAACGGTTCGCGCCCGCGGCGGTGAGCAGGCGAGCGGATCGCTTCAGGTCCTCGGTCGCAGCTCTTTCTTCGAAGCTCTCATACACAGACACGAGGATCTCGACCGCCTCCTTATTCCCTTCGTCGATTGCCATCTCCGCCATGTCATTCACGATCCGCAACTCGAGGGATCGCGCGCCGATGGCCAGGGCGGTTTCTCGCGCTCTACCAAACATGCCGCGGGCATGGTCACGCTCACCAAGCGCCGCCATCGTCTGTGCCTTCACCCGAAGTAGTTCCGGCAGGCACCAGTTCTCCTTTGACTCGCGCTGTAGCGTGAACGCGAGCTCTACCGCTTCGTCGGCGTCGGCGGATCTGCCCATTCCTAGCAGGGCCTCGGCCAACACGCCGAGATACATCGGAGTGCGCACCAGGAATCCGTCGCGAACAAGATCATCAACCGCCGCCCGCATGTCGTCGACTGCGTTCAAGCCACCCCGCGCGTGTCGACCGACGGAGGCGTAGAACCGGTGCACCGGCTCCCAGAGCGCAATATTCTCGCGGTCGAGGTTGCCCCGAAGGATGGTAGAATACCTCTCCAAGGCGTCGATCTGGCCGCTCCAGAGCGCGAGCGGCATGGCGACGAGCGCGAGGATGTTCGACTGGCCCATCAACTGGCCGATCTGCCCCGTCTTCAGCACCATCTCCTCGGCCATTGTAAGGGCACGCGCGGGTCGACCGGTCAGCCATGTCGAAAATGCGAGCGTGCTGTGGATACTGACATACCTCTCCTCCTGATAGCGCGTGATCCTCGATGGGGGCATGCCGTGGGCAAGGTCCTCGGCGAGCCGCGCTAGTTTGGCGCACACGTCCGCCAATTTACCGAGATGCATTTCTGCCAGAGCACCCAACCTCTCCGCGTCGAGCAGCGATGCCTGGTCACCGACTTTCGCGGCGATCAGGACAAAATCTTCCAAGAGGCTGACCGCCCGCTCGTTCCGGCCCGTGTAGATGAAGAAGACCGCCTGGCCGAACATTGCGGACAGGTATCGACCGACGTCGCCGCTGAGTCCGGCGAAGTTGAGTGCGGAGTTCCAAGCTTCGTCCGTTTCGGCGTGGAGCTGCCGGGCAAGAGTCATGCTCCATGCCCGAGACATCGCGAGCGTCGCTTTTTGCCAAGGCGCAACCGCCGTTGACGCGCAGCGGTTCAACGCCCTGTCGACCTGACATAGTTGCTCGTAGATGGACGATTGCTCGTTCCAAAGCCGGATCGCAGAGATCGCAAGGTTGACACCAAGGGATACATCGCCTTCGTCGCTGAAGCACCAGTCAAGAGCCTTGCGTAGGTCACCGGTCCGCGCCCAGTATCGCGCGCGCCAGATGCGATTGTCGACCCAGGCCCATTCGGCCTCGGAGTTTTCGAACGCGGCCAGCACGAGTTGCCCGTGTTGGCGCTGCGCGTCTTGAGCAAAGGGATCCTGGAGCAAGCGCTCCGCCGCGTAGCAACGGGCGCTTTCCAGTAACCGGTAACGTAGCTGCTCCCCATCGATCTCCGCCGACAGCATGGACTTGGCGACGAGGCCGCCTAGTGCCACGGTGGTCTGATAAGGGTCATACTGCACCAATCGAGCCATCCCGGCGACGTCGGTCCACTCGAAAGAACCAGCGAAGACTGACAGCAGTCGAAATATCGTCGACTCCTGGGCGGAGAGTAGCTGGTAGCTCCAGTCCAACATCGCCCAAAGCGTCCGATGTCGTGAATGCGTGGCTTGGTCGTCGTTCCGGAGTTCGCTGAGATGACGGCCAACGGAATCGAGGAGGGCTGCAGGAGAGAATCGATCGAGCTTCGCAGCCGCGATCTCGATCGCGAGCGGAAGGCCGTCCAGCGCTTCGCAGAGGCTTGCAACGGTGTGGGCGTCGCGGTCCACCAACTTGTAGTCAGCCGTTTCAAACGCGCGCAACGCGAAGAGTTTGACCGAGGGATAGGCCAGTGCTTCCGTTGCGCTTTGCACATTTGCCCGGTCGGGGAACGCAAGAGGCTCGACGTGCTGTAGATTCTCGCTAGAGACTCCAAGCGGCTCGCGGCTGGTAGCGAGTAAGCGGCTGCTGATCTTCGCCTCGACGAGCCGTGCCGCAATCGTCGCGGCAGCGTGCAGTACGTGTTCGCAATTGTCCAAGACAATCAATATGCGCCTGTGTTGCAGGTGTTGCACTACGGCCGAGACCAAGTCTGCCGGATGGCCGCGAACGCCTAGAGCCGTAGCCAAGAGATTTGGAACGAGCGCGGAGTCGTTGGTCGCGGACAGATCCACGAAGTGAACGCCGTCAGGAAATTCGTCATGTCTTGTGTGGGCGACCGCGATGGCGAGGCTGGTCTTCCCCACGCCGCCGGGTCCGACAAGAGTCACAAGGCTTGTAAAGTCTAGTGCTCTGGCCACACCCTCTACATCGCGCTGCCGGCCAACGAGTGTGGAAGGCGCGGGCAGACTGGAGACAATCGGCGGATCGTCAACTGAGAAACCCTCAATTTCGATGGGTTCCGTCTGGAGGCGCCCCACAAACTGGTATCCGTGTCCTGCGACTGTCGCGATGTAGGTTGCTTGAGGAAGAGTATCTTCGAGCGCCCGGCGCAAGCTACTGATGTGGACCTTCAGATTAGATTCGTCGACGAAGACGTTAGGCCAGGCGAACTCAATCAGCTCGTTCTTGCTGACCTCCTCTCCGGCCCGCATCAGCAGCAGGTGCAAAATGTCCAGCGCCCTGCCACCGAGCTTCAGAGGACGGTTTTCCCGCACCAAGACCTGTTGGCTTGGAATGAGCCTGAACGGCCCGAACGCAAATGCAACATCGACACTCGGATTAACTCGCATCGCTTTCGTTCATCCCTGAGTATTGCGCGACCACCATCGCTCGCATCCCGTGGCAACGGTGCCGGAGGTCGGTTACCGCGGGTTTCCGCGTCTGTACCAGCCGCCGGCGGTCTCATGATGGGTCGGCGCGACCCAGGAACCGCATCCCGCAATTCCGATACCGTGCGACTTCCCGGCTGCGATGCACGTCGCGACCGTACGGATGGTTGACGACCGGCTGCTGCCCCGACTCGACGCGTTGGCGAACCTGATCGAGACCAAGCCGGCTGGCTGGATGGAAGTGGTTAAGAGAAGCACTCCACCTCACCGTAAACAAGGAGTTTGAGTACAGAACCTAGCTGGATTCGCTAACTTCCGCGCGGTCAGTCTGCAGACACGGCCTGACCGTCATGAACGGTCGGTGCGGCTGCACCGCCCATAGGCACGCAGCCGCCCCGATGCCCGATGCCAACAGGAGGAACCGAACCATCCCCCAGTCTCCGGATGTTGCGACCATGATGGCGGCGATTAGGGGAGCAAGTCCGAGGCCGACTCCGCCGAGGACCTGCACCCACGCAGTCGGGAATCCGCCTGCGCCAGATGTTGCATCCTGAACTGCCGACCACAACACGACTTGTCCGATCCCAACGAATGCCATACCGGCACATGTGAACAACATCATTGTGATGAGACCGTTCATGGACATGCCGATCGCGAAGCAGGTCCCGCTGCCGATCATGGCGATGCCTCCCACGGGAACGCGCGCAACAAAGAGTGACTTGGTCCTCTTCAAAATCGCATCCGAGAGGATGCCGCCCGTCAGAACCGCGAGATAAAGCGCGACGAAGGGTGCGGACGAGAGCCAGCCGGTCTCGATAAGCGAGATGTGGCGGTCATGTGCGAGGTAGATCGGCAGCATGACGTAGACAAAGCTCTGGACGCCCGAGAATAGCAGGTAGGCGGTGGCGAGCGCATGGATGCGCGGTTGCTTCATCGTCTCGATCAGTCGCAGTCCGCTCCAATCGCGACTCGTCAGTGTGGCCTGAGGCCGCCGGAGGTTGGTGACCGCAAATACAAGCAGGCTAATGCCGAAGAAAACTCCGCATATTCCGAAGACCCGGAAGCATGCACGCCAGCCCCATTCGCTGGCTATCACAGCAGTCAAAGGCCCGCTTACGATGGCCCCGAAATAGGCGGCACCCAGCAGCGCCGCGCTACCGCGCGAGCGCAGCCGGAGCGGCACTTCCCGTTCGAGGATCATCACGCTGGACAACCAGTCCGGTGCCTGCAGCACGCCCATCGATGCCCTCAAAAACATGAGACTCATTGGACCGATCGCGAACGGCGTTATTAGGACGGCGAACGACCAGCCGGAGACGCATAGCCCTATTGTGAGCAATGGTCCGAGGCGGGCGGCAAGCCAGGCTCCCGGGATTTGGAACATCGCGTAAGACCAGGCACCCACGGCTAGTATCTGGGTGATCGTGACGAGATCGAGTTCGAACTCCTTCTGGATCATCGGGGCTAGAATGACGATGACCTGTTTGTCGATATTCATCAGAAATGCCGCCGGCATCACGGTCAGGGTTAGCTTGAGCCATGGGGCTCGAGCACCAATATCACCCGTAATTTCTCCGGAAGGCGGCATCAAGCTCCTACTTTCTTATTGCGATTCCATCGACGTCTATGATTTGAAAATTGGCAGGTAGGCGGGCATCTTAAGGTCTCATCGCCTGCGTTAATATGGGGATCTACCTCAATTTGCCGGAGCGCCTTCGCGCCCTGTGTGATCACAAGGCCTAGTTGAGGCTTCGTCGGGAAGATAAGCCAAGGTGCAAACGTGCGGCCATTTTGAGATCGCGCTGCCGCCGGCGGCGGCTCTCTCGTCGTCAATCCCTTGAAGTCAAAGGTCGGGCATGGGAGTGCCACCACAACAACGACAGACCTCACGCCCCCCTCGGCAACTTGACGCCGAACGAGTTCGCACGACAAACTCGAACAACCCGAGAAATTGCCTAGCATCTGGACCACAAAACGGGGCAGCTCCAACCATGGCCCAAACATGCTTCAGGGGGACGACTTCAAGGGGGCAGATCACCAAAAGCAGACGTCGCGTTTTCAGCCGAGTGGCATTCCAAACATTGGGCCGGATGGTGCGGAGGTCGCGGTCGGCATAGCCTCGATAGAGTTGAAAGAGCCGCCTACTCGTCGCGATGTACAGTGAGCGTTCGGTAAGCGATCTAGCGCTGGTCAGCGTATACGGCGCAGGCGTTAGTTTGAATGTCGCATGTTCGCAGCTGCTTCCGCGACTTGAGTCTCGCGCAGTGCGCGCCGTTTGGTTGAGTCGGCCAACACGGCGGCCACGATCTCCGGTGGCGAAGTATAAGGCGTGCCTCCCGTGAACGGAGGCGCTGGATCGTACTCCATGGCAAGCTGGATCTTGCGAGCAATCTTTTCGCCAGCGAGGTCGGCCACTACGCGGAGCGCCATATCGATGCCTGACGTTACCCCACCCGACGTGTAGATATTGCCATCTACGGTCATTCGATCGTTGGAGACCGTCGCGCTAAAATTTGTAAGGAGGTCGCGGGCCTGCCAATGCCCGCCAGATCGCCGGCCAACCAGAAGACCAGCCGCCCCAAGCAGCAAGGAGCCGGTGCAAACGCCAAAGATGTATTGGGAGTGGGCCGCTTCCCGTTTGACGTATGCGACCCACCCGGGATCAAGCATCGCCGTATCGATTCCCGTGCCTCCAGGGATAACAATAATATCGCTCTTTTTGGCGGTCTCGCGTGTGACATTCGGGACTAAACGAAGTCCACGGTCTGTTCGCACGGGATCCATTGTTGCCGCAACAAGATCGACGGTCCATCCCGGCGTGCGAGAAAGCACTTCGAATGGACCGGTAATGTCGAGCTGCACCATGTCGGGTACGGTCACGATATTGCAATGCGTCGGCTGTTTCATTGATGGTTCATCCGGATTGTCTTCCGCCGCCTGGACAACATTGCTACTGTGAATGATCGCCGAAGCGGAAATTGCGAAAGCCAAGGCATCACGCCGCGTCAGTTTCATCTGTATCTCCGCTCAGGAACTTGACAGAACCGTTTGCCTCGCAAACATGTATGTCTGTGTCGTTCATGATCAGCGGCGTGTATATGTCAAACAAGCGACAGAAACTGCCATCAAGACTGGTTTTGATATTGGCGTTTGACGGTGTCCAGATTATTGACATCGCCGAGCCAGCCCAAGTTTTAAGCACAGCTAACGAAGAAGGTGCGGACCCACACTACGATGTCCGAATCGTTGCGCTTAAAGCCGGTTTGATCGAGAGCGAATCCGGCTTCGCTATATTGGCTGGGGAGATTCCAAAAGAGGGCGCGGTGGACACGCTCGTGGTACCCGGAGGGCCTGGCGTTCATATCCTCCGAAAGAATCCGTTAGTGAACATTGCACTGAATGACTTGAGCCAACGCGCCGCTCGGGTTTGCTCTGTTTGTACGGGCTCCTTCCTTCTGGCCGAGGCAGGCATTTTGGACGGTCGCCGGGCGGTTACGCACTGGCGCTCCACCGATCGCTTAGCCAGAGAGTTTCCAAATGTGAAAGTTGATCCCGATCCAATATTCCTGAACGACGGACCCGTGTGGACGACGGCTGGCGTCACCGCTGGTATCGACCTCACCCTAAGCTTGGTGCAACAGGACCACGGTGCGGCACTTTCCGCGCGCGTCGCCCGCCGCCTCGTCGACTATATGCGGCGAGCCGGCGGTCAGAAGCAGTATAGTGAGCCTTTGGCGTTACAGGCGGCGAGCGGGGCACCCTTCGATGCCTTGAGTTGCCAGATTGCAGGCGATCCTCGTCTGCAGTGGACCGTGGAGAAAATGGCCGAGACGGCCGGCCAGTCGCTGCGAACGTTTCATCGCCGGTTTGAAGCGGCTACGGGCCAGTCTCCTGCCAAGGCGGTCGAGAAGATCCGGTGCGATCTCGCACGGTCGCTTCTTCACACAACAGATATGAGTCTTGGGCAGATTGCCGATCGCACGGGGCTAGGCTCCGAGACTCCGCTCAGACGTGCGATGACCCGACAGTTCTGCGTAAATCCGGGCGAGATGCTCGACCGGTTTGCATGACTTCGCACATAAGGCACTCGCTGCGTCTATCCGGATGGTATCACAAATGCCATGCCACTTTGGTGAGGAAGCTCGGTCCCACAATCTAAAATACACGTGCGTTTTCAACTTGAGTCACGAGCCAGATTCGGAGGCACTATCTCGAGTTCAATGGGAAACATGCAGACTGCCTTGAGCCAAATGTCTGCATTGGTTGATTCGCTACATGGCCGGCCCAGCGGCAACTCTGGCCATGTCCTCTATGCCGCCAAAAGCGGAAGTGAATTCAGACCATTAACAGCTTCGCGGTCAGCTAGTGCGGCTTGTGGTGTTCTCGTAAGCATTCCCATTCGTCATAGGCATGCGTGTCCTGGAGTCGTGCCTCCAGAAATCTGTCACCGATGGCGACAGTCGGGGACGGATCCAGCGCGTTCCATTGCGGTTCGTTCCACGAATTGAGCTCTGGGCAGGCCGCGATCGGCGACGTAGTCATCATCCATCACACGCCTATAGAAAGCATCGCCATCATCGCTTCGGATTAACGACTTCCGCGCCGATATTGCGCACGCTTTCATCGAGTTCGATATCAAGTTGAACTCGGCCCGAGGCATAACGCGATGCACCGAAGTCGACAGGAGCACCTGCCTGATCCACATAAGTACTTTCAACGACGAGTATTGGATGCGGCAATCCGAACACTTCCGTTTCCTCCTGATCTGGCATCCGCGCCATTACTCGGACCCTCTGGCGCTTCGAGTGCACTCCGTAGGACAAAAGAGCAGCGCGAATTGATCCTTCGGTTTGGTAACGCTCGATGAGATCCGGAAAACGGTCCATCGGGAAGCTATGACGCGCAATGAGAACCGGTTCCCCATTTGCGCGGCCGATGGAATCGAGAAATACGGTTGGTATTCCGTCGTCAATTTGCAACACATGCGCAACTGCGCCTGACGCTGGAGCTACACCGGACGAGATGAGCTCCACACTGGGTGATTGGCCACCAAGAGCCACGGCCTCCCAAAAGCGCGTCGACGAGGCTAGTTGGTAGTTGAGCACATCCTGACGAACGAACGCACCTCGTCCATTCTCCACGCGGACAATCTTGTTGCTGACGAGTTCCGCAAGGGTGCGGCGGATCGTGTGACGGTTCACGCCAAACCGCTCAGCAAGGGCCGCTTCGCTTGGAAGCTTGTCACCGGGGACGAACTGCCCACTCCATATTTCGCCGATGAGTACCTGCTCGACCTGCTTCCAAACGGCAGTGCCCTTTCGGCGTTCGTGGACGGGAAGCGATTGTGTTGACATGCGAATCCGGATACCTATCTATGTTCCTCTACAGGTAGCAAGGCAGCGCGATGGATTCAACACCTGATGGAACGACTGGCCTCCCGCCCATCGAGGGAGCGTCCCATGCCGATCGAGAGGCGATCGTTCGCCTTTGGGAGCGAGCTGGCCTCGTCGCAAGCTACAATGATCCCGGCGATGACTTCGACTTCGCCGTTGCAAAGTCCAATTCGGACGTCCTTGTTGTACGCGAGCACGGAGCGATCATCGCATCTGTGCTCGTGGGACACGATGGTCACCGTGGTTGGCTTTGGTACGTATCCGTCGATCCCGATCATCAAAAGCGGGGGCTCGGCGTTGCCGTGGTTACGGCGGCCGAAAGCTGGCTCGCCCGGCGAGGCGTTCGCAAGGTCATGTTGCTCGTCCGCGAAACCAATACAGCGGTCGTCAAATTCTACGACAGGCTGGCGTATGAAACTGTTCCTCGAACGGTCATGCAGAAATGGCTGGTTCCCCCGAACTAACCGACGAGCGAGCGTAACAATGCCATCTGCATGTATTTTCGGTTCTCCGCCTGGTCGAGAACGATCGACCGCGCGCCGCGCAGAACGTCACTGCTGATCTCCTCACCCGGATGCGCCGGGAGGCAATGCATGACAAGCGCGTGGCTAGGGGCGCGTGCAACAAGCTCTTTATTGACTTGATAACCGGAGAAGGCGTTGAGCCTTCGATCGCGCTCTGCTTCCATACCCATCGATACCCAAGTATCGGTGTATATGACGTCGGCATCGGTAACGGCGTGTACCGAGCTAGCTGATAGTTTTGCGAACTTGCCGGCCTTGGCGAGAGAGTCCGGAGATGGCTCGTATCCTGGTGGCGTGGCGATCGTCAAATAGACGCCATAGGCGGATGCTACCTCAAGCAACGATGCACACACGTTATTGCCATCCCCAACGTACGCAACCTTCAACCCGCGCAGATCTCCGAAGACTTCCGCCATAGTCATGTAGTCGGAGAGCGCTTGGCAGGGATGATGGAGATCGCTCAGTCCGTTTATGATCGGAACATCGACGGCGTCGCGCATCGTCACCAAGTCTGAATGGTTGCGCACGCGGGCAACGATCGCATCATAATATCTCGCAATCACTCGAATTTCGTCTTCAAGATCGGACAAGATAAAGTTGCTCGTGTTCCAGTCGATGACGGATGCGCAGCCCCCCATGTCCCATATGCCGACTTCGAAGGAACAGCGTGTCCGGGTCGACGTCTTTTGAAAGAGCAGTGCAATGCGCTGATTGGCCAACGCGCGTGAAACATCGACCGTACCGCGCTTGATTGCGAGGCCGTCGCGCAACAATTCTGCCAAGACAGGCGGCGGCAGGTCGGAAGGCGCAAGCAATGCTTGCGCCTTCCGCGGAGGCGAGACCAATCGATGTTGTTGCCGCGTTATGACCGAGTTTGCGGCATCAGCCCGGTCTTGAGGTCGTGTGCTCATGCCGCGACAGAGGCTCCGAGCTTTGGACCGGCCGCCAATTTCCGCACATCAGGCAACGGCCGCCGCAGTTCGGTGCTTTGTGCAAAATGGCTCTCGAGCGCGAGGCAGATCTCCAGTACCCGTCGATCGCCATTGCGCGGCCCAACGACCTGAAGGCCGAAGGGCGTCCCTTGTGAGTCGAGACCGGCCGGAATCGAAGCAGCCGGATGCCCGACAAGCGTGATGCCGTACGTGATGCTGTACCATTCTGCATAGTGTTGCGCCGGACGGCCTTGCAGAACCTTTGGAAAGCCAATCGCGTGCTTGTAGGGAGAGACATTCACGGAGGGCACGATCAACACATCATAGCTGGTGAAAATCTTTTGAAATTCGCGGTAAATTCGGGTCTGCTCGGCCATCGACCAGGCGATGTCGGCTCCCGACATTGCCAACGCCTCATTCATGTTGGAGACAATGTTGGGGTCCAGCTCATCGCCGTACTTCTCAAAACGGTCCTTCATACCGGCAAGGAGATAGAGCCCTCGAACGCCCCAGTAGGCGCGTTCTGCATTCTCCATCGATACGGCGTACGGCTCCAGGCGCGCAAACGTGCCGTCAAGGTGTCGCATCTTTTTCCGAAACGTTTCCCGAACGTCTTCGTCAACAGGTGCGAAGCCTAGATCCTCCGAAATTGCGACTCTCAAGCCGGAAATATCTACGGGCTGAAGATTCATGAAGGAGACAGGATCTACCGGCGTCGAAAGCATGTCTCTGGGATCGTACGCCGCCATGGCTCCGAGCAGGAGAGCCGTATCACGTACGTCCCGCCCCATCGGGCCTTGGACACCGTTCGTGGTTAGCCCCACTGTTCGCCGCTCGGAGGGTACAAGTCCTGGCGAAGGCCGCAATCCGAAGACGCCGCAAAACGCCGCGGGGTTGCGAATGCTTGCGCCGGAGTCTGAGCCGTTCGCGATCGGAACCATATTGGTGGCAAGGGCGACGCCGGCTCCCCCCGATGAGCCTCCGCAGGTCCTTGTCGTGTCGAAGGGGTTTCCCGTCTGTCCGAAAACGCGGTTTACCGTGTTCGATCCGATTCCGAATTCCGGCGAGTTTGTCTTGCCAAGGATAATGGCACCTTGCGCTCGCATCCGAGCGACGACGGCTTCGTCTTCCTTCGGCACGTGATCCTTGAAAAGTGGCGACGCAAAAGTCGTTCGAATGTCCGCCGTTTCGTTGAGATCCTTGATGGCGGCGGGTAGACCGTGAAGGAGTCCAAGCTTTTCCCCCTTCATCACGGCGACTTCCGCGCGCTTCGCCTCCTGCCGCGCACGCTCGTAGGATTTCGTAACGATAGCATTGACTGCAGGATTCACCCACTCAATCTGCTCGATGCATGACTCCAGAAGCTCCACCGGAGAGAGTTTGCGGGATCCGATGAGTCGCCGCGCCTCAACAGCGCTGAGGTCGCATGGCTTTGTCATTATAGTCTCCTTTTAGTACCCGACATTAGAGGTGTTGAGTTCGACGCAGATCACGCGATCTGGCGACGAACAACTCGTGACGCGAAGTCAATCAAGGTGACAACCGCCAGAATCATCAGCACGACCATAAAGACTTGATCCCAAAGCAGCAGTTGCATCCGCTCCGAGAGCTCATAGCCCAATCCACCGGCGCCGACGACGCCAAGGATCGTCGCCGAGCGTGCGTTGCTTTCGAAATAGTAGAGTATGTTGGATAGAAAGAGCGGGAGGATCTGAGGAACATACGCCCAGCGCAGCAAAGTCAGGCGATCTGCACCACAGGACTGCACGCCCTCGATTTGCTTGTTGTCGATCTGCTCGATGATCTCAGAGAAGACTTTCGCGAGGACTGCACCGTCGGCAATGGCGATTGCCATAATGCCGGCGAAAGGCGTTAGGCCAACAGCGCTGACGAAAATCAACGCCCAGATGAGCACATCAACGCCCCGAACGAAGTCGAAAAGGCGTCGAACGACGAAACGAAGAGGCCAGACCCCCACAACGTTACTAGCGCCCAAGAAGCTGAGCGGAATCGCAATCACAGCGGCAAGCACCGTCCCGACGAAGGCCATCGCGACGGTCTGCCCCAAGGCGTACAGGAGTTCGGAAAAGTGCCCTCCCGCCGTGGGCGGTACCATCGACCTCAAAAAGCCACCAAGCTTCTCGAGCCCACGCGCCATCGACAGGGGATTCAAGCCAACTTTATATGCGGCACCGATGAAGACAGCGAGCCCGAGAAGCAGCAGTGCAACGCGCCTTTGTCGGGTACGCCGGTGAGCGATAAGAATCTCAGAGAGTGCGAGGTTGCTGGGCTGAGTCTGCCCAGCAGATGCGTTATCGCCGGGTTCGACGGCAATTATGGCCACTGCACTATTTGGCATGCGATCGTCCCGCTTTGATTCAGCGTTCATGTGAATAGCCGACGCGCGCGGTCACAGGTCATATCCACAACCATGACGGTGCAGATGATCATGAGCACGATTGCGCTGACGTCTTGATACTGAAAAGAGCGAATTGCGACGAATAATTCCTGCCCTATTCCACCAGCGCCGACCAAGCCAATGATGGTTGCCGATCGGATGTTCTTCTCAAATCGGAGCAGTGTATAACTGACGTAAGCTGGCGCAACTTGCGGCAACAGAGCAAAGCGAACGACAGAAAACCATCCACCTCCGGCGCTCTGAACGGCCTCGAATGTTTTGCCATCCGCAGTCTCGTTGACTTCCGAAAACAACTTGCCGAGCGAGCTAGCGGAGTGCAGAGCCACCGCTAAAATACCCGCCGTCGCCCCGAGTCCGAAGGCGAGCACAAAGGCCATTGCGTACACCAGACTGGGAACCGTTCTAATCAGCTCAAGCAAGCGACGAACGACGAAGTAGGCCCAGCCGCTCGTCAAGTTTCGTGAGGCGACGAAGCTAAGCGGGGCTCCGATGACGAATCCAATGACTGTGCTCAAGAATGCGATGAGAATCGTGTCCGATAACGCATTGAGCCAAGTGCCGGCAGACCAATACCAACTCTTCAGATCCGGTCCGACGGTATTGAAGTGGAGCGACGGCACCATCCTTCCGATGTAGTCTGCCGCCGCGGAAGCGCCGTCCAAGAGTGCCTGCGGGCTCACTTCGCCGATGCGGGCCGACAATGCCAACAGAACGATAAATACAGCGACTGCGCCAGTCGCCGAGATCAGCTCGCGGGCACGCTTTGATCTCGTAACTTCTTCGAATTCTATCAGGGATGACCAGGACATAAGGATACTCAGTTGGTCACTGCTTCCGCTTCGCAGCGAGGTTTTCTCTGATCATCGTGACGATCGGAACGTAGTCATCGTGGGTGATGGTAACGATTCCTTCGTATGTGCCGTCCCCAAGGCGCTTCAGAAGCGCGGGGTCAGCTTTCGGAAGATCAAGCAACGCTTTCTGAATGTCTAAGCGCATCGAGCTTGGCAGGTCGGAGCGTGCGGTGAACACATCCCCCTCAATCTTGGGAGACTTCCAGACGAGGCGGACGGCGTTGGGCGGAATAAGCCCTTTGCTTTCCATCCGTGTGACGTTGGTTCTCGTCTCCGCCGTGTACCAGGTTGCGGCGGCATCGTAGGTACCGTTATAGACCGCCATCACAGCGTTCTCGTGTGTTCCAGCAAAACCCGTCTTCGCGAAGAATTTTGAAGGATCCTTCCCCTCCTTGCGTAGGAAGAACGATGGCACTTCAAATCCGCTGGTCGAGTTCGGATCCGTATAGGCCAGCGTCTTGCCTTGCAGGTCATCAACGGTGCGATAGTTGCTATCGCTCTTGACGATGATCATCGAATAATAGCCGGTGTCACCGCCAGCGGCGACCACGGCCGCAATTGGCTCCACATTTGCCTGTGTCACCAACCACGCCTGGGCATAGCCGGCGGCGCCGAGATAGGCCAATTCAAGCCGTTTGGACCGCAACGCCTCGATCGTGCCTGCATAGTCCGTTGTTTGTCGAACCACGACTTTCGTACGAAGGGCGGAAGCCAAATATTCGGCCATTTCGCCCCACCGGCTCATCCCCTCTGCATTCTCGTTGGGGCGAACGGAAAATCGTATCTCTGGAAATTGAGTGCGCCAATCATCCGCGGCCTTTGCATTGGGTAGTTGCAGGCCTAGCGCAGCAGCAGCAGACAGCCGGAGAACATCTCGCCGAGTTTGCATCGATCCCTACTCCTGAAACTTTCGGGGGTGTCCGGCGGCTAATCGACGTTAGCCAATGAAGCGTCGAGCTCGCTCTCGGAGGCGACGCCATAGACTTGGCTCACCCTGGCCGGGCTAAGTTCGGTCGGGGAGCACTCAAACGCGATCCGTCCATCGACCATGCCAATGATGCGATCGCAGTAGTTACGAGCGGTATGCAAATTATGCAGGTTGCAGATAACCGTCAGCCCGCGCTCCCTGTTGATTTTTCGCAAAGCGTCCATCACCACCTTGGCGTTCCTTGGGTCCAGTGAAGCGACAGGTTCATCTGCCAGAATGATTTGGGGGTTCTGCATGAGTGCGCGCGCGATGGCTACGCGCTGCGCCTGACCACCCGAGATCCCGTCGGCCCGGTGAAGCGCTCGAGCTGACATGTCGAGCTCATCCAAGAGGCGGTACGCCTGTCGGCGCTCATCGTCGGAGAACACACCGAGCAGATTTCGCCAAGACGACCGACGAGAGACGCCGCCGATCATCACATTAGTGATGACGTCCACACGTTGAATCAGATTGAACTGCTGAAAGATCATCGCGCATTGCGCGCGCCAGGCCCGCAGATGCGCTCCTGAAAGACGAGCAATGTTGCGGCCGTCCCAGGTTAGCGATCCCGAACTTGGATCGATGAGGCGATTGATGAGGCGCAGGAGCGTGGATTTTCCCGCTCCAGACCTGCCAATGATCCCGACCATCTGGCCTTTGCCCACCGACAACGAGACACCATCAACCGCGCTGAGAGCACCGTAGGTTTTGGTAAGACCTTGGATCTGCAGCATTGCCGGAGCCCTTTTCCCAAGAGGCCTATCCTAGTTTCTAGGTAGCTAGACCTGTTGACGTATCTATACAGCTCAAATACAAAGCCACCCATCCTCACGTCAAGGTGAAATTTTGTGCTGCACTGCACGATATTCGGACAACTTTCTTTCGCGGCTGCGTCGCCAGTCTTGGATGTTGTTGAAGTCGGGCGCGCTGGCGGAAGCAAACAGCCCAGCCGCAAGCGAAACCGGCGCGGAAAGGCGAACCCATGAAACAACCGGGAGACCGCGCACTGAGCGAGAGCTTGTCGCGAATGGGAGACATTCTTGAGCGCTTGATCGCCTTCAACACGATCAGCGAGAGGTCAAACAAGGACCTTTCGGCGTATGTCCGCGACTATCTGACCGCGTACGATATACCCTTCGAAATATCGGAAGATCCGACCGGAGAAAAAGTCGCGATACTCGCGACTGTCGGGCCGATGATCAATGACGGCGTCGTGCTCTCGGGCCACACTGATGTGGTGCCGGTTACGGGCCAGTCTTGGACTTCGGACCCGTTCTTGCTGCGTCGTGACGGCGATCGTTTCGTAGGCCGCGGCGCCGTCGACATGAAGGGCTTTTGTGCCGCTGCCCTGGCCGCACTTCCCAGACTTCGAGAGCGTCCCCTCAAGAGGCCTCTTCATCTTCTTCTATCCTACGACGAAGAAACCAGCGGTATCGGCTCACTCTCATTCATCGAGAGTTTTGGCCGTGACCTACCTCGCCCCTCTCACGCAATCATCGGCGAACCGACCGAAATGCAGGTCGCTATCGCTCACAAAGGCCTCGTGAGCTACCAAACAAAGGTGAGTGGGATCGCTGCCCATGCTTCGCGGCCCGCCGACGGCGTCAATGCCATCGATATCGCCAACGAGGCAATGACCTTCCTCAGATGTGCCGCAACCGAGCTGCAGGCAGATCGCCTCAAAGATGCGCGTTTCGACCCTAGCTTCACAACTGTGCATGTCGGTTGGATCAACGGTGGGACGGCCGCCAATGTCGTTCCCAGCGATTGCACGTTCGAATGGGAGGTCCGAAGCGTCCCGGGGGTCGACGACGGACTGGTAAATGAAAAGCTCGATGCCTGGGCTGCGGCCACCTTGACCGCATTGCAGCCGACCGTGGATATATCGACGACAACTACCTGCATGCTCCCCGCTCTTTCGACGGACGCAAAGCACGCCGCCGTCTCCACTACCCTAAGACTGGCCAAACGAGATCAACCCTGCACCGTACCGTACGCAACCGAGGCTGGGCATTTCCAGCGTGCAGGTATTGCCGCAGTCGTCTGCGGGCCAGGCTCCGTCGAGCAGGCCCATCGCCCCGACGAATACATTCGGCTCAGCGAATTGCAGCGGTGTGGAGACTTTATCACGCAGCTTGGTGATTCCTTGTGCGTCTAAATCGTCCTAGCAAATCGCGCGAATTTGAGGCTCCGTAATGCCTGCCATTCAACTTGCCGTCCCGCTGCCCACGCCGCCGCTCAACGTCGTACCTTTCGTCAGCGTCGAGCGGATGATGCGACTCGTTTTGCAGACCGGCATCGAGCGATTTCTGGCCGAGCTCGCGGAGACTATTGAAAACGACTTTCGCCGCTGGAACTCCTTTGAGAAGCATTCTCGTCTTGCGGCTCACAGCCGAGACGGCGTTATTGAGCTGATGCCGACGAGCGACGGAGAGCTATACGCCGTCAAGTACGTGAACGGTCACCCCTATAACGGGCGAAGCGGACGCCAGACGGTCGCGGCATTCGGTGTCCTATCCGAAGTTTGGACTGGCTATCCAGTGATGATTTCAGAGATGACCCTTTTGACCGCGTTACGGACCGCGGCGACGTCAGCCATGGCGGCCAAATATCTTGCGCCGCAGGGCGCCAGGACGATGGCGATCATCGGAAACGGTGCGCAAGCCGAATTTCAGGCACTCGCGTTCAAGACCCTTCTTGGTGTCGACCAGTTCAGATTGTTCGATATCGATGCTTCCGCCAGCGAAAAGTGCGCTCGCAACTTGGCGAAGGCGGGCCTCTCGCCGAAGATCTTGCGCAGTCCGGAAGAGGCTATCGAGCATGCCCAGATCATTACCACGGTCACGGCAGACAAGCAGATGGCCACTATCTTGATCGACAACATGGTCGGGCCCGGTACACACATCAATGCCGTGGGTGGCGACTGTCCCGGCAAGACGGAGCTGCATCCCGATATCCTGCGCCGATCCGGTATTTTCGTGGAGTTCGAGCCGCAAACCAGGATTGAGGGAGAGATCCAGCAACTTCCCTCAGACCACGCGGTCGTTGAGCTCCATCGCGTCATCTCTGGAGAATACCTTGGCCGCACTTCAGGCAACGAGATCACATTGTTCGATTCGGTCGGCTTTGCGATCGAGGATTTCTCGGCCTTGCGCTACGTCCGTCATCTCTTGCGCGACACAACAGATTACGAGCCGTTGGATCTTTTGGCAGATCCCGACGACCCCCGCGACCTCTTCGGAATGCTCATGCGCGCCGAAGCGAGGCTTTGACCGGCCGATAGCTCGCCGATGCCGAACCTAAGCGGCGCTAAAAAGGTGATCGATGTCCGGGACGCGACTTGATCTTGTATCAAAATTATTGGAGCCCGCGTGCTACCCTATTTAACTGCTCCGGAGATCAACGCGGGGCTGGATTATCCCCGGCTCATCGATGCTCTTGATGAGGCCTTTCGTTCCCTGAGCGAACGCATGCCCGTCCGTCAACGCTATGATGTCGGGACGACGAGAAGTCCCGGTCATCTTTTGACGATGCCGGCTTGGGAAAGAGGCCACTCCTTAGGAGTGAAGCTTGTAACCGTATTCCCCGAAAACGCCGCATTCGGTCTCGGGGCAGTTTCGTCCGTGTATGTTTTGTTGAACGCCGTCACGGGCCAGCCACGCGCAATCATAGATGGCGAGGCGCTGACGAACCGGAGAACGGCCGCAACTTCCGCGCTGGCCTCACGCTACTTGTCGCGTTCGGACAGCTCGACCTTGCTGCTCGTCGGGACAGGTCGCCTGGCTTCATGCTTGCCCGAGGCTCATCGAGCCGTGAGGTCAATCAGCAAGATCATCGTATGGGGCAGGAGCAGGCAGCGCGCGATCACGCTTGCAAATGAGTTGATCAAGATGGGTTTTGACGCCCGAGCGACAGACGATCTCATAACTTCTCTGAATGAGGCGGATATCGTTAGTTGCGCAACGACCTCCCGCGAACCGATTGTGACAGGACGACATCTGCGGCCAGGGACGCATCTCGATCTGGTAGGCGCTTTTACACCAGATATGAGAGAGAGCGACGATGACGCAGTATGCCGCAGCCGGGTGTTCGTCGATACTATCGCAGGAGCGTTGACCGAAGCCGGCGATCTTCTTCAACCAATCGCCGCTGGCCGCTGGAGCGCCGACGACGTTTGCGCCGATCTTCATCAACTCGCCGCCGGGACCTCCGCGGGACGTCTTAGCCTTGACGAGATTACGCTCTTCAAATCCGTAGGTAGCGCGATCGAGGATCTGGTCGCAGCTTCGCTTCTGATCTAAAAGATACCTGATGGCTGCCCTCAGTGTTCCGTCATGGTATCGACAAGGAATTCGACAAACGCCTCAGCCTCCGGGGAGAGGGCTTCTTGGACAAGCACGTGGGCCTCTATCACCCCAATGTCCCAGCTTGCCAGCACCGAAATGAGACGCCCTTCTTTAATGTCATGACGAAGGATCGGTTGAGCGGAAATTACCAGACCCATGCCACCGATGCCGGCAGCCAGCGCTGATTCAGTATCCGTGACCGTGAGCGGTCCAGCAAGCCGAACCGAGAGATTTCTTCCGCGTTTCGTTAGAGTGAGGCGCACATCTTTCGGAATGTCCCCCCCGACGAAATGATGTGAAGACAAATCCGTCGGCACTCTCGGTACACCATATGTCTGCAAATAGTTGGGGGCCCCAGCCATCGTCAGGGGCCAGCTGCCCATCGATCTTGCCGACATTTCGCTGTTTGAGGGGCTGCCCAGGCAAACCGCGACGTCTGCTTCACCCAGACCTCGGCACCGTTCCTCTGTGCTCACTTGGATCGATAGAAAAGGGAATTTGCTCCTGAAAGTCTGCAGCCTGGGGATGATGATCCGGCTCACAAGGATCGAATCGGCCGCCACGCGCAAGACTTGGCTCGTCATTTGGGACCGCATGATTTGTCTTCTGGAAAGAGAATAATGGTATCGCGCCGCCTTACCTGTCGGACCATGTCTCACAGTCGGAAATACTCCAAAGTACGACCTAGCACCGATTGGGACGGTACTTAGAAAAGTGGCCGCTGCCCTCTGGGGCGGCGGCCAAGTCTATCGGGAGGAGGCAGACGACCGGTCTGCCAGCGGCTTCATGCACGACCACCGCGAACGGTGAGCGAATGGACGGTCCGCGGATCGCGGACCGTCGCTTTCGATAGGAACTCACGCGCTTAGTCCGCGACCCCGTTCAACGCAAAATCAAAAATGTCGTAGTTGTGCAGCGGTCCGGCATCCGCCTTCTTTTTGTACTCTTCGCTGATTGGACGAGAGATCAGGAATGGCACCTTCTGCTCGCCGAGGCCACCGTGAGAACGCAGCCGATGGCCGGCCAATTGGCTGAGATTATGATCTTCGCGCCGCGCACCGACCACGGTATGCCGATCGCTGAAGACCGCGAAATCTCCCTCACGGTCGATGGGTAACTCGAACTGCTTGCACACCTGCTGCTTGTCCAAGACCAGCTCGATCCCCGGCAATGTCTTGGTGAAAGCGATCATCGCCTGAACATCGCCGGCCTTTTGCAGGTGCACCCGAACAAAGGATCCGAGAGCTCCGTGATGACGAACGAAGGGGTCGGCAATCGGACAAATGACGCGCACCGAGCCATTGCCAAACCGAGAATTGAGTTCATCCTCTAGGTACACCACGTTCGGTGTGCCATCCTTGGCGGACTTGTCGTTCATGCCGTGGTCGGCGGTGATCGCAACCGTTGCCCCGAGCGCGATGAGGGATGCGACCGCTTTGTCGACGGCCTGATGGTACGCATCAGCCTCGGGCTCACCCGGCGCGTGCTTGTGTTGGACGTAATCAGAAGTCGACAGATACATCAGTTGCGGCTGCTCGGTGGACAAGATCTTCACGCCGGCGTCGAAGACGAAGTGTGAGAGATCTGCCGAGTATTGGTCCGGCGTAGCGCGGCCAACCAGCTTTTCGACGTTCTCGATGCCATTTTCCGCCAGATTGGCTTTGCCGGCGTACTCCGAGGAGAAGTTGATCCCCTTCATCTCGTAGGCGAGCACCTTCAACAATTTATCCTTGGCGGTCACAACGGCCGTCTTGGTGCCGGCACGGCTCAGCGCGCCTAGGATCGTGCCGCACCTGAGGCGCTTGGCATCGGTCACCATGATCTCCTCGCCGGTTTCGGCGTCGAGATAATAGTTTCCGTTGATCCCGTGCACGACCGGCGGAACACCGGTGACGATAGAGGTGTTATTCGTGTTGGTTGTGCTCGGCATCGAGCAATCTGCGACCGCAGCGAATCCATGTTTCTTGAAGGATTTCATCGTCGGCAACGTGCCGTTCGCAATGCCATGCTCAAGATAAGCTGGATCGAAGCCGTCGACGCAGATCACGACGGTCGGACGCTTGGGCGCCGCGTAATATCGTCCGTTCACTTCAACTCCCGTTCCGGGAATTTGTGAAGGGGAAAGGCGTTGGTTCATGGGTAGGACTCCTGCTTGGATGAGGTGGATGAAGCTGCGCCTGTTGGCACAGCATTGTTGATCGTTTCATTGTGAGGGAGGATCGTCTGGACGAGCCCCAGCAGCTGATCGAAGCGATCTACCAGGTGTTCCGCGCCAAACTCGGTCGGAGACCGGTGATGATAGCCATAGGTCACGGCCGTACACCGCATGCCGGCAGCATGGGCTGCTTCGACATCATGAAAATTGTCCCCCACCATCATGCATCGGTCGACCTGGACGCCCAATCGTTTGACCGCTTCGAGAATCGGAGCCGGATGGGGCTTGCGGAACGGGACGCTATCGCCGCCCACCACCACCGGAAAGAAGCCCGACATCGACAAAGCGCCGAGAATCTTCTTGGTGGCGATCACCGGCTTGTTCGTCACAAGCGCGAGCTGGACGCCACGACGTTTCAGCTCGGTCAGGGTCTCGACAACCCCAGGATAGGGGCGCGTAAATCTGGCGGGATTGGGCTGATAGATCTCGAGGAACCGGCGGACGAGATCCAGATTGTCCATGGGCATCGCATGTGCCGCCGCCAATGCTCGCTCGATTAGTTTGGGCACGCCATCGCCAATCATGGCCCTGATTTCGACCGCCGTGATTGGTCTCAGGCCGATTTCGGCAAAGAGCGAGTTGACCGCGGCGCGAATATCTTCCGCGCTGTCGACGAGCGTGCCGTCCAGATCAAAGATGATCGCCCGTAGGGCGTGAGTCTTGAGCATGGCGGCACATTCTCGATTGAGGCGGTGAGTTTCAATCGAATAAAATGCACCGATATGTGAATTCTAGTCTCAACTGCACAATAGGGGACCAACCGCGTGCTCGCTCGGCGGGAGAGGCTCCGAGTATAATTCGGGGAACACGGACCAGGGATCGACTGGCGCCAGGAAAGTTATCCGCGCCTTCATCGCACGAGCGTACACACAGGCCGACCGGGACAGCATGCATATCGCGTCCGGCAGATGCAGCTCTCGTTCCCTACTTGCCGATCTCTTCTTTCATCCAATCAACGAAGCGGTTGACATGTCGGGGATCAGCTCTCGAAGTAGAATGCGCGAAATACTGCTCTCCTTTTACCACAATGTCAGGAAACGGGCAGCGCAGCTTCCATCTGCTCGGGCCAACGAAGAACTCTTTGGGTGCAACAATTGACCCCAACCCTTCGCGCACCGCGTGAATCGCCACGAACATGTGGTCAAACCGATGGCCGCCTTCGAGCAGATAGTCTCGCACCCCGGCTTCTTGCAGCCATGCTTCCCAGTGTCCCGGCCGCGTTGCCGACGTTATCAGAGAATGCCTCAGTATGTCGGCCGGCTTCTTAAGGGGGCGGCGTTGCAGAAGGACTTCTGCGCTGATGGGCGTCAGGTTCTCGGCAAAAAGCGTCGTGGTATTCTTGAGGTACGATCCAATTCGTTCAGCTATACCCCTCGTTATCACAAGGTCATTAGCCGATATGTCGGGGGTCTCTCCGGTCATACGTGTTGAGATCCAGACGGAGACGTTGTCGTAGCGCGCCTCGAAACGCTTCAGTCGGGGCATTAGAAAGTACATTGCGAATGTGGACGGGGCTTCTATGGCAAGGACAGTCTTACTACGCTGGCGTCTCACATACTCGCAAGCGGACCCGATATCCTTGAAGGATTGCCCCAATTGTTCCGCGAGGATTTTGCCATAGGGAGTAAGGGTAAGACCCCTCCCCTCACGAGTGAACACGTGTTGGCCAAGCCAACTCTCCAGCGCTCGAATTTGCTTGCTAACCGCTCCGTGAGTCACACCCAGTTCTTTCGCGGCAGAACTTAGACTGTGAGCTCGTGCGGCGACGGCGAACGCTCGAAGCGCGATGAGAGGCAACTCTCGTTCTTTGGTCACTGCGGCCTTCCTGATACCAGAGCTCACGTATTTTCGCTATATTAACGACTTTACGTCGGTCAGCAAACGGCTTGCAGCTTCGAAATGCTCGGCCCCTCGCGGAGGCAAATTGGCCCCAAATATAGCGTCTCGACATTTTCTCACAGCTCGCGCCCTTTTGTTCGCTTGATGCCCGACCGGCCCGCATTGGTAATGACGCGCCTCGGCGCTCACAGCATCACCGCAACCAGCCACATCGTGGAGCAGTTGCCGCCTCCTGCGGTGCTCACTCGCGATCAAAACGATTTAAATCGATGTCATTTACAATGCCTGATCTCGACCAATCGGTCCTTCAACGGCACCAGGAAATTGTCGGCGCATTACATCCTGAATTCATTCCAAGTCCTGCTCTTGCTCATACACGCAGATCTGAAGGGTTTGAAACCGGCGCTTCAATTCCACGGCCGCGCGTTCGGCACCGGCCTTGGTACGAAATTCGATCTTGACTTCCCCGTCGATCTCAAGAGCAAACAGTTTCGCCGGAGGCTCATCAAATTGCGAAGTCATTCCGATCCTTTTGAGTATGGGACGACTTGTTGCCAAAGCGTCCTTGTCGCCGACCAAGATCGCGATACTCCACAACGGGAGACCGCCTTAACGTTCTCTGAACAGATGTTGGTGGCCGACAATTTCTGCCCCGCCGATGATCGGTCCCGATTTCATCTTGTCATCAATTTCGAAAAATTCCGGTCGCTTACAATCGAATAGAACGCAACGACATGTGAATTTTTTTGCCGGGATAGGTGGCTCCGCGGGCCGAAATACTGCTGCCCGTCCCTTCAAATATTCTGAAAGGCTCGGCCGCACTTCGCCCTTAGTATCCGGCATTTTTCCGTGTAACCGCCGATCAACGCGGTCGCGGCCATCGGGGCCGACCAAGGGGCTCGCTCGAGAGCATGTTGATGCGAGACGATGTTCGAGTTCCGAGCGAGGGCATGCACTTGGCGCCGACTCAAACTCACATACCGTTTCGATTTATTCGATTGAACCTCCTTTCGCGAGCGATAGAAGAGCTTGCTCGCTGTTACGGCGCAATGGGGATGTCAGACATCCTCTCTTCCTCTAAGAACTATCGTGAATTATCGGCGAAGTGCCGACGCGCACCATCAACCTCCTTAGCCTGGCATCTACTTTTTTCGTCAATGCACAATGAAGTTTGGGCCGGTCGAATCGAACTTCAAGTTGAACTCGTTAAGCAGAGGCGATGGCTCGAGCGTAGCCAGCACGAACAACCCACAGGGCGCGCTTTCAGGCGTTGACCGTCTAGCGAATCGAAGATCGACGCTCTGAATGCAGATCAAGTTGCCACATGAAACGCCTTGAGCTTCATCTTTATGCCGATCCAGAGGCAGCAGCTCGCAAGCTCGTCGAGCTCGCTGCGAGCATCGTACCGGTCCAAGACGGTCGCATTCACATAGAGAAGTTGAACGCGCCGTTCCTTTACTCCCTGAAGGCCAGCGGGCCTGAGTTCGGCGCCGGTATCAGATATGCCGTCGAGAAAGGATGGCTTCAGCTTCACATGAGTGGAACATTCGTGCGACTGCTGAAAGACGGAAGTGATATGCTTGCGTCTACTGTTAAATGAACTCTAAAGGGTTCATTGGTTGACCACCGCGCGAGTCACCAGACCAACCATTTGGCCGTTATCAGATTGCCGGGTGATCGAGTCCTAGCAGATCGCTCCGATTCGAGCAGTGTATCCTCCGAAACGTTTTCGCAACGCGTGGTTTTTTATTCGATTGAAGAACGCTACGCGAGCTCTTTAAATGAATCGATCTGGCGAGATCGATGACAACCGGCTCCATGTTGCCAGCGTTGGCGATGATCGACGTTTCCGGCAGGAGCGGCGTAAAGCGCGACCCAATGCATCGCATCTTTCAACAATTCATTGATTCGTTGGCGGAAGCGCGCGACGCCGCTGAGTTTTCACAGACTATGGCGGCAGTCGCCAGTGCTCTCGAACTGTCATGCTTCGCCTATCTTGCACTCCCAGACACCAGAGATCGAAAGCCTCGTCTGATCTCAACATATCCAAAGGAGTGGACGTTTCGGTATATTCAAAGCCGGTATGAGCTCATAGACCCTGTCATCATCCGAGCCCTTCGGACGGCCGAGCCGTTTCAATGGGGACGGGGAGTTGCCTCCAGCCAAAGCTCGCCGGCCCAGAAGCAGTTGCTCGACGAAGCGGCTCAGTTTGGAATTGGCATGGGATTTACAGTGCCAATCCACGATGGTCGCGGCCCGGTGGCTGCTCTGACATTCGCGGCCCGCGGACGCAGTTCAGTCTTCGAGGATCGCGTCCAGTCGCAAGCACGCGTTCTTCAGCTAATGGCACTGTTTTTTCATACTCACGTTCGTCGCACTCTCGCGAACGATCAGGCCGTAGGCGGAATTAGATTATCTCGCCGCGAGTTCGAATGCCTAGAGTGGGCGGCTCAAGGTAAGAGCGCCTGGGAGATCGGACGCATCCTCGGCATCTCGCGCAACACCGTAGCATACTACCTAGAAAGCGCGAAGAAAAAGCTAGGGGTCCGGACCATTGTTCAAGCGGCGACGCACCTAGCCGCTGCAAAAAAAGATAAGCGAAAATAGGACGCACATCCCCTACAACTGCAGGTAATGAATCTGACCAATGGTCCGCTCTAAAGGAGGTGATGTCGACCTTTGGAGAGATCTATGATTCAGCTCATCACGCAATCTTCTTACGGGGAATTTTCCAACACTCTCGTTGAGATGTATCGGCTGCGACATCGTGTTTTCAAGCTCCGCATGGAATGGGACGTTCAAACCAGCGGCGATATGGAGATCGACGATTTCGATGCGCTGCATCCCGCCTACCTAACGCAGCTATCCGACAACGGCCAAGTGCAAGGTTCGGTACGCCTACTCCCCACACTTGGTTCGACCATGCTTCGCGACACCTTTCCCGCGCTTCTTAATGGCCAACCCGCGCCGTCAACTCCTCACGTCTGGGAAAGTAGTAGATTCGCAATCGATGTTGCTACCAACGCCCCGAAAGGAGATCACGGCATCACTCGTGCCGCTTACGAGCTGTTTGCGGGAATGGTCGAGTTCGGGCTTTCGCGGCAGCTCACTGATATCGTAACCGTCACAGATGTCCGAATGGAAAGAATCCTTCGGCGCGCCGGTTGGCCCCTGCGGCGCATTAGCAATCCTTCTACAATTGGCAGTACCTCTGCCGTGGCGGGTTACCTTGTCATTTCGCGTGAGATTCTCTCCAACCTTCGTAGGGCTGGCGGTCTTTCGGCGCCGGCTCTTTGGACGCCAGTAATCTTTGCTGCCGCCTAGAACGATCCATGCCAACCAACGAAACGTCCCCGCCTAGAGCGGGGACACCGTGTCTTGCGGTTTGCTCCCGAGCTACGAAAATGACGGAAACTGAGATTAGGAACAATCGACGGAACGCAACAAGAGCTATTGAGCTGCAACAGCTTCGATTAGCCGTTGTCGCTTGTGACTACGGAAGCTTTCGTCGAGCCGCAGAAATGCTTTCAATCAAGCACACCGCCCTCAGCCGTTCTATCGGTCAGCTCGAGCATGTGGTCGGGACTTCGCTGTTTGAGCGCTCAAGCGGAGGAGTCAAGCCTACTTTCGCTGGCCGAGCGGTTCTGCGAATTGCACGGTTGATTTTGGAACAAGTCGATACCCTTGTCGACGCGGGCCAATCTAGTGGTCGCGGTGAAATTGGTCGCCTGGCGATGGGTTTCTGCACATCCATTTCGGCCGGGAATCTGCGAGCTACTTTGGGGGAATTCAAGAAGCGGCTCCCGCAGATCGAATTGGCAACGGTGGAACGCTCTCGCCTTCGTCTAATGACTGCCCTTCGTAGCGGGACCGTCGATGTAGTCGTCAGCCCTGGACGCCTGCTTTCGAAGGACACCATTGCATTGCCGCTCTGGAGCGAACGCATCCTGATCTCGCTGCCTCAGGATCACAGCTTAGCACCACGTGAGATCGTCTATTGGACCGATCTGCGTAACGAAACGATCCTTTTAAGTCAGTATGATCCTGGAAGAGAGCTTGAGACTCTCTTGATCTCGAAGCTCGTACTACCTGAGGACCGCCCCAAGATCGAACGTCACGACGTTGGCCGAGGCATCATCAAGAGCCTGATAAGTATGGGCATGGGGCTCAGCCTCGTGATGGAATCGGATATTGGAGCGAGCTTTGCTGGCTTGGTATATCGAGAGCTGCAGGACGGAACGGGACCAAGCCGGTTGGACTTCTATGCGCATTGGCGTGATGACAATGAAAATCCGGCTCTGAAGCGCTTCCTCAGCCTGTTAACAGAACGCTATCCCTCGCCCCCGCCGGTTCTCGGGGAATGATTGACTGGTTGCGCCTTTGCAAATCCGCGGTCCGTGGACAACCCTGAAGGATCGAGAACCATGTCTCGATCTGATCGAGCCACGACGAGCGGGTCGCGGTGAAATGGAAATGCACCTTCGGGTGTTTCTTGAACCAACCCTCGTTCTTCTTGTGAATCCGTGTCGTGGAACAGGAAACTGCTCTCGCAATAGGAGGTGCGCCGTCATAGCGATCGCACACCATCCTGCCAGACGGGACGGCTATCGTGTTGGAGCGCCAGCCGAACGCCGACACAGGTAGCTATGCCGGACTCGGAGACGAGGTCGACAATCATTGGGCATGCTGTTTAAGGCCGCCGTGCTGTCGAGGGCTGCTCAGCGTCGGCGTCGAGGCCGGCACCAGACAGGACGAGAATAACCTGGGCTGGTGACCCGCTTCGACGATGCCGTCCGGCAATACGCCCGGCGCGTCTGGCATCAGGCATAGTCGGGCAAAGTAAGTGCGCTGTGAATCTGACGGGAGCTGTCCTTCTCAAGAACCTTGCTTCCCTCGGCCGCCATCTTCCGGAGCATCTCGTTGCGGACGTCGATTTCCTCCTGGGTGTCCGGGATCATGATCCGCTTGCCTTCATCTACCAGAGCCTGGTTCATCTCGACGAAGGGCCGCACCAGCTTTTCATAAGCCTCGAAGGCAGAGCTGTAGTCGGCATTGGTCGCGATCTCGCCGGCCAGGACATAGGCGCCGACCAGCGCCATGCTCGACCCTTGGCCCGACATGAAGGAGGTTGCGTGCGCCGCATCACCGGCAAGCACGACGCGCCCCTTCGACCAGACCGGCATGTGAATCTGGCTGACCGAGTCAAAGAACAGGTCCTCGGCCTTGCACATCGCCTCCACCATTTGGGGCACGATCCACCCGTCGACCCCTTTGAACATACGGGCGGACAGACTGCGCTTGTCCGCGTCGGTAAGGCTCTTGCGAAACGGCGAGGTCGGATATTTGAAGACCAGGAATGCGTACGCCAGACTGTTTTCGTCGGTCGCATAAACGACCGCATTCCTTCCCGGTAGCGTATAGGCCAGCGCACCGCGATCGAGACCGAAGGTGTTCGGAATCGTAAACCCGGCGAAGCAGTAGCCGATATATCGCTCGAATTGGGACTCGTGGCCGAAGACGAGCGATCGGATGTTCGAATGCAGGCCGTCCGCGCCGATAACGATGTCGTACGTCCCGGTGTTTCCGCTGACAAATTTCACGTTGGCGCCGTCAGCGTGCTCCTCGAGAGTAGCGATCGAGTCGTTGAACCTGTAGTTCGCCGTGTCCTTCGTCGCGGCATACAAGGTTGTGGCGATGTCGCCCCGGCGGATCTCGATATCCTTGCCCCTGACGCCTCCGGTGATCGCTTCCGGATCGATCTTCGCGACCACTGCGCCGTTGGCGTCCACAAAGCCGATGCTCTGCGTGTCGACGTGCGCCGCGCGCATCTGCGCGTACAGGCCCATGCGCTCCACCGCATCGATCGCGGTGCCCCGGACATCGATCGGGTAGCCGCCGCCGCGCAACGACGAGGCCTTTTCAACGACCGTTACATCGATGCCATAGCGGGCGAGCCGGAACGCCAGCGCGGGACCCGCAATGCTCGCGCCGGAGATCAGGACATTCCTGACGTTCCTTTCAGTCACGATTCGCATTCCCATCTTGTGTTCCGGCGGATCTTTCCGCGAGCGCCTCGCGGTTCGCGATCCGAATGGGCTCTCCATCGAGCCACGCCGCGACGGATTCCACGGTGTCTGAATAGATCGCGGCGAGAAGTTCACGGGTGACATATCCAAGGTGCGGAGAAAGCGTCACGTTGGATAGTGACCGCAACGGATGATCGGGTGGCAGCGGCTCAACGTCATAGACGTCCAGCCCTGCTCCGGCGATCTGTCCTGCTTTGAGTGCGGCGATGAGCGCCACGTCATCGACGATTGGACCTCTGGAGATGTTGATTAAATAGGCTCTTGGCTTCATCAGGGCCAGTTCGGGTCCAGCGACGAGACCTCGCGTGCGTTCCGACAGCACCAAGCCAATGGAAATCACGTCGGCTTCCTTAAAGAGAGTTTCTTTCTCGACCCGGCGCACCCCGACCGCTGCCGCGGCCTCGTCGGTAAGATTCTGGCTCCAGGCGATAACCTCCATCCCAAACACCTTCGCGTATTCGTTCATGCGCCTGCCGAGCCTGCCGAGACCAAGCAGGCCGAGTGTCTTGCCGGACAGGGTCACCCCTGCGGTGGCCTGCCAATCGCCCTCGCGCATCCGCCGATGCTCTTCGCCCAGATTGCGCACCGTCGCCATCATCAAGCCCCAGGCCAGTTCCGGGACGCCGGCGCCGGCGGCGGCGAATGCGGGGTTGGCGAAGTTCGGATGAGCCACAAGGATGCCCTGTTCGGTTGCGGCCGCCATGTCCAGGTTCGCTAGGGCCATGCCGACGATCGTGATCAGTTTCAGATTCGGCAGCCGCTCGATCAGCGTGCGCGAAAAGGCCATGCGCTCGCGCAGCGTACAGATGACGTCGAACGGCTGCAGCGCCTCGACGGCCTCATTCTCGGAGAGGTGATGGTCGAAGACGGCCACCTGCGCCCGGCTCCGCACCGGTGACCAATCGGCGAGGTCAAGCGCGACCCCGGCATAGTCATCGAGTATCGCCACCTTCGTCATTCGGCCTCCTAGTCAATCAACGAACGGGCTTGGGCTGGCACGTTGCGCGCAAACCTAATAAGATGCATTAATGTTTCTTATTGTTCCGAAAGCGGGGCGTCAATTAGAATCACTCGTGCATCTAAAGGGGGCGGTGTGGAGACGAAGAAGGGTCGACGACGCGGGGACGCGCTTGAGACAGCAATCCTTGGCGCCGCTTGGGCCGAACTGCTGGAGGTTGGATATTCCAGCTTCACGGTGGAAGCGGTGGCGAAGCGGGCGGGAACGAGCCGCCCTGTTTTGGCTCGCCGTTGGCCAAGCCGTGCCGATCTGGCCGTCGCCGCGCTGGCGCATTACAATAGGGCTAATCCCGTCGAAATGCCCGACCTCGGAAACGTGCGGGCCGAATTGATTTTTGTTCTGCAAAAGCTCTCGGAACGAGGCGCCAGCACCGTGATAAATGTCGTTCTGACCATGAACGACTATTTTGCGGAGACCAATTCCAGCATGGCCGATCTTCGGGGGCGTCTGGTCGGCGAGAACAAATTCGAACAGGTGTTACGGCGCGGTGTCGCGAGAGGCGAACTTGATCAGAGTAGATTGACGTCGCGCGTAGCGTCGCTGCCGCTCGACCTTCTCCGTCACGAAGTGATTATGACGCGCAAGCCTATTTCAAAAGAGCTGATTGTCGAAATCGTAGATACGATATTCTTGCCGTTAGCGGCCACTAGGGCGGCGGATTGATACGCACTACGCTCGACCATGAACGAAGTTGTGCGGCATGTGATTGCCGATACGAAATCGCTTCTGTACCGCGTTCCGCAAACGGGACAAGGGCTCAGATTCGTTCAAAACCAGAAGGCGATGGCGCTCGCGAGCACCACGGCTGGAGGGGACCAGGGCGAGTTGCTCTTAGTTAGTCGGACTATCTAGCTTCCTGACTGCGCAGTCGTGGCGCGACCGCGCGCACTAGCTCGGCGACCAGCGCCACCGCCGGATCCATGTCGGTGCGCTTTGCCGGTTTGATTTATCGCGAATTGCACGACGGGACGCGGCCGAGTTACCTGAGCTTTTCAGCACATTGGCGAGGCGACAACGAGAACCCAGCCCTTCACGGCTTTCTAAAACTGCTAGCCGGACGTTACCCCTCTCCAGTTTCTCGCGAATGAACTGCACGACGCCATTTCGCAAATCCCCGATCTGTCGCCATGAATCGCATCAGCATGGGCGCGATGAGCTTTGACGGATCATTGACCGGCTGGCCGGTTTCACGTGCGAGGGCCCCCGCATAGGCGACGAGATCGCGATGCACAGCAGCCGGTAATTCAGCGGTGACTTTGACAGGCTTGTCGTCAGCAAGCGCTCTAATCTTAAGCTTGGCCATCTTCTTTCCTCACCCTCTGTAAGGCTCTAGCACGAGGTCGCGATTCACGATCACGCGAACCGGAAATCCCGGCCTTATCGTTAGCGTTGGCTGGATGTTGAGGTTGCGTTGAACGATCTTCTGGCCGGTCTGATTTATGCTATCGCTCGATCCGCGGCGAAGAGCTTGGATGATGTCACCGCTGTTGCCGGTGTCGGAGCCGGCTCCCACTTCGCTGCCGACTGCTAGTAACGTAGACAGGAGCGCCGCCTTGAAGAGAGCGTCCCAATGATTGTCGACTTCGTCCTCTAGACCAGCGTAGCCACCTGAATCCGCGCCTGGTTGACGTTCGAGCACGATCGAACGGCCGTTCGGCATGATCAAGCGTGTCCAGACCAACAGCACGCGTGACTGACCGAATGCGATCTGGCTGTCATAGGTTCCGATCAAACGAGCTCCCTGCGGGATCAGCAGCAAGCGACCGGAGGGTGTGTCAAAAACATTCTCGGTCACCTGTGCCGTGATCTGCCCGGGCAAATCTGAGCGGATGCCGGTGATGAGCGCGCCGGGGATCACCGTCCCCGCCTGCACCACATACGGCGAAGCTGACTTCGTGACGCGATCGGGGCTTGTGGTACGGCGATCGACCGATGCATTGACGAAGGCAAGCTTGCGATCCTGGCCGTTCTGCGCAAAGCCGTCGTCAGTTCCCGGCATGGACGATGGGGCGGCTCGGTCAAAGCTTGAGGCCTGGGCTGCAGCGGGCATCGTCTCGCGAATATTGGTGGAGGCGAACAGATGGCTCACGCGCGCGGCTTCGGTCTCCTGGTCACGACGCTGCTGCTCCTGATCGAAGCCCGTCGCGGCTGTGGTTAGCGGCTGTCCCTGAGCGGCGAGGATTGGGCGGCCGAGATCACCAGGAAGCGGTGGGCCCAGCGAGGGCACCTGGCGCGGAACACCAGTATAGTCCCGCGGCAAACCGGCGAGGCCATCAGCGACGTTATGGTGATCGGTGCTGTAGAGTTCGTCGGGCGGGGCTGCGAGAGTGGTTATTTTGGAGAGCCCAAAGCACGGCACCCCCAACAAGAACCAGTGCAACAGCGGTCCCTCCCGCGAGGACCTTACGGGACAGCCGCGTGGCACGTGGATGATTGGCTCTCCGACAAGCCGATCGAAATACTGCGGCTCCGCTGCGGCTTAGTGGGTCGGCCGAATGGGCGTGGTCAAGACCCTGAAGGGGGACTGTACCGCCCCACTCACAACGCGATCACGTCTCGTTCATTGCTTCGACCTACGCGATCCTGATCAATTGCTAAGGTGTTGCACAAAATGCCCACTCGCGATCCGATACGGGCGGGACTGCTCAACTTCAATGCTTCCAGTTCGGTCAAGAAGAAAGGGCCATGCAACAGTTGCACGGCCCTTCCAATCTGGTCCTCGCGCGGAAGAGTAACCCTATGTGTAGGGCGCCTTCCAATTAGGAGGGGTAATAATGATGACGCGTCGCGTCAGCGTCATCGGCCGCCCTCTTGTGACGAGAATTCTTGAAAGCATCAGAATACCTCCTATGTCAGATATCCGACGATAGGCCCAGAACGTGGGCCTGCAAATACAGCGCTTCGCAGGCGTCTACGAACAGAATCCAGAGGTTTTCTATTCAATCATTTTTCGGCTTCTTGACCTCTCTGGTCTCCATGTACTCGGCAACGACACCCGGATGTATGGTTTTTACGTACTCAGTCAGTTGCTTAACTTCAACAGGTTTGGGGTCTGCGGCGAAAACCGGCTTTAGAAGCAAAATCGCGGGATGGCGTGCTGTTACTGTTTCGCCCACTCTGGTCAATGCAAGATCTATAGCGGAGACCGTCTTGCGACCGAAATAGCGCATTCGTCCGACATCTTTCTGCGTCCCATCGCTCACGCAGCATGCTACCTGCAACGCCTGCATCATCCCATCCACTTTCCAGGGATAAAGCTTGTTAAATCGCCTCGCCTTTTCGAAAAAGTCCTCCCGCTCAACTGCACTTTTCAAGTCTGATTGACGCGTATCGTCTACCTTGATTAGCGCGCAACGGTGAGACAGTTCATTGTTAATCTGGATGTAGTCTTCCAAATCGGTCAAAGGTGATCGATTGCTAAGGTTTGCAATGGCATCCCGAAGGGCCTTAATACTGTCGATCGTTTTCTCTATGAGTTCTTTTGGCGGCATCTTCCCTTGAAGATCGCTCTCCAGATCGTGCAGGAAGACCATCCACGAATCGTATTGGGCGATCATTCGCGCCACATTGAGATCTGCTCGAGAAGCTCGAAGTGGCTCTATCAGAGCCGAATAGCGATCGCTAAATGCTTTGCGTCTCGCGCTTGGTGGACCTTTTGAAAGTTCAGTTGAATCCATCCCGTCGAGTACTCCTGACGATTCACTCGAGAAAATGGGCGGAAAAATTAGGTGGGCTAGCTGCATAGCCGCGTCAGTCGTGGGAGTATATGTTCGCGGTAACGTTTTCACCTTGCCCCTTATTATCCCGTTCGGATTATTCCAAAGCAGATTTATCTGACTGGGAGTGATCGCGGCATCTTCTCCTCCAGCGGCTGGCAATTTTTTCGCAATCATCGCCAGGATTGCCGCATCTGATACTGGCTGATTTAATTCCGATGTCTTTTGCCAATTTTGGGCGGTGGGTGGAAATTGTTTGACCAGCCACAGGCGAAGCGATGCCCGGGGGACTTCCGGTGCATATTCACGAGGCTCCCAAATATGAGCCTCCTCTCCAACATCCGAGGCCTCAGGCATCTACTAGACTCCCGTCAATTTCTATAACCAGTGAATCCAACGTGACAGAACAGCGAAGCATTGCAAACTCTTCTCGTTGAAAAGCCAGACTTCATGTAGCGAGGCTTTCGAACGTCACGCCAACTACTTCCATTCCGACCTAATCGACGATCGCGGCCATCTCGAAATCAAGAGGTGGCCACATGGCTCGGATCAGCTATTACGTACTTGCAGCGTTCATTCTCCTCACCTTGGCTCTAACTTATTCTATCCGCAAACTGGCGACGCCCGCGGCACCGACGGTAGTCGGCGGCCTCACAAAAGTATCTGGCGCCGGTCATACCAACTTCATGACCGGGCCGCTCCCTGACCAGAACACCATGACGTGGGTAAAAACGTCAAAGGGAAAACGCTTCCAAGCGCATCCCAAATCTGCCCCGTACCTCCTCGCCTTCGTCAATAAATTGGAGGCCGCGGGCGCACCAATCAACTCGATCGGCGGCTATAATCGCCGCCATATTGCAGGCAGCAGCCGTTGGTCGCAGCACGCGTACGGCAATGCAATCGATATTGATCAACTTGGCCGCAACCGGGTTACTGCCGCGTTCGCAGGTTGGTCGCGATCGCACCCCGACGTTGTCCGTAATGCGGCGCGGAAGCACGGCATTATCAGCGGCGGCGACTGGAAAGCGCCTGACTACGGCCATTTCGAATGGGGTGGCACCACCCGCAGTAGCCACAGCCGCATTCCGGCATCCATCCGCTTTAACAACCCCGGCGCTCAGTACCCGGCAGAATGGGCGAAGGCGTTCGGCATGGACGGCTATGCCGTCATCGGCGGCGGCCACCTCATCGCACGTTTTCCCGATCCAGTTGCTGGCGCCGCAGCGAACATGTTCTTGCTCAACAAGTCCTATGTCGGCATGACCATTGGCGCCGCAGGTACCAAATGGACAGGTGGCAACGGGTCGGGAGTTCCTGGATACGATCCCGCTCAAACATTGACTCACGAGATGCTCAACGAGCGCTCGTTCGTCATTCCATTCATGAAGGCCATTGCCGAACGTGAGGCAGGACGTGAGTCTCCATTGACCGACGATCAATGGATCCGTGCGTTCAACGCGTACCGAGCCGGGAAATATTCTGCAGGCATCAAAGCGGCATCCGCAGAGATTGACTCGATCTCTCAGTCCAACACCTGGACGAAGGAACTCCCCAACTCTAGAGCACTCGCATTTACGGTCCGCCAAGGCCGACGCTATCATGCGACCGTGAGGCTCCCCGGCATCGAGCAGTGGGCGACGAACGAGACGATCGCACAGAACCTACGAAAGGTAGGCTTCTCGGAAATCGAAGTGGAAGGTAGCGGACACACTCGCGAAGCCCGAGCTCTATGGCCCAAACCCGACTCCACATCATCAATTGACGAACACTTGGTCGACGTGTTCGAGTTACCTGACGGATAGTCTGCATTGATGAGCATGTTTGATCGAGAAAAATGACCCGTGAAGCAACGTAAACATCACGAACGGTCATTCCGCAAAATGGTCAAGCGCGTCCAGGCTGTGCCGCCAACACAGACCGCGCCCAGGGAAGCGAAGATCTCACACCAAGCCAGCGAAGGCGCGCCGATCTGGGACAGGGCGAACACCACATGATAACCGGCGACGGCAGCGGGAATGGCGAATGCTGTCGCCATCGCGATGCGCAAGGCCAGCGACCGAGCGACGGCAACGATGATCTGGCCGAGGACGAGCGTCAGCGCACCGCCCGCCATTGCAATGAGCAGCGCGCCGACGACGCCGGTGCCGCTCTGCAACGCCTTCATGCCGATACTCAGTGCGACGAAAAACGGCAACGCATAAACAGTGAGCGCAAAGATCGCCCAGCAGAACAAGCCGATGCCGAGTGTGTTGAGAACAAGCCCAAGGGCGAGCATGGTGGTGGCTCCATGTGCATAGATTTCGGAGTCGCGCCTTCCACCACCACCACGACGCGGCTTGGCCTTAAGTTCAAAACAGGGCGGAGTTGCGGCGTGCACAATTCCGCCTCGAAAGCTGAGCGAGAAGACGGCGCTCACGCGCCGCCGAACCTCCAGACGCGGATGCCGAGCCGCTTTGCCTTATCGGCGAGGTTGTCCTGGATGCCCGTGCCCGGAAAGTGCATAACGCCGATCGGCAGCAGTTCGAGCATGGAGTCATTGCGCTTGAATGGTGCCGCCTTGGCGTGCTTCGTCCAGTCGGGCTTGAAGCCGATCTGAGGCACTTTACGGTTGGTTGCCCATTTGGAGGCGATCAGTTCGGCTCCTTTCGGGGAGCCGCCGTGGAGCAGCACCATGTCTGGATGCTTGGCATGAACCTTGTCGAGGCGGTCCCAGATGAGGTGATGGTCGTTGAAGTCGAGCCCACCGGTGAGTGCGATCTTTGGTCCCGGTGGCAACATGACTTCAGTCTCGGCGCGACGCTTGGCTGCGATGAAGTCGCGGGAGTCGATCATAGCCGCGGTTAGCGTACGGTGGTTTACCAGCGATCCCGATCGGGGGCGCCAGGTTGAGCCGGTGTGGATCTCAAAGCGCTCGATGGCCTGGTCGCGGAAGACCTCGAGGCAGCTGCGGCGCTCGATCAAAGTGATGCCCTCGGCCGTCAGGCGCTCGAGTTCGACCGATCGGACTTCGGAGCCGTTCTGCTCGCGCTGGCTTCTCTGCTGCGCCTGTTCGTTATGGTCGAGGTGGCGTTCGATACGGTCGACGGCACGGTGGAACAGATTGACGGTCGACCAGAGCAGATCATCAAGATCTGGCTCGAGCCGTGTGTCGCTCAACGTCGCGACCAGGGCATCGAAGATATCGGCGACGGCGACGGTGATGATCTTGCCCTCGGGAAGCGGCCGTGGATCAGGCTCGTTGTCGAAGGGGCGGTAGACACGTATTCCGGATGAATTGTGCAGGAGACCGCGATTGGCCCTGCGGGAGGCATCTGGACGCTGCCGCGTATCGTCGCAGCGCGCACATGGTCGAAACAGTGAGCAGCGGTCAGGAAAATCCGTGGGCCAACTAGCGTCGTCGTGCAAAATGTTTGATCTGAAATGCACAAGATGAGCGTCGCCGGCCAATCCGCCGGGGATGCAAGTTTACCACGGATGACCTCGATGAATTTCATCGTGTCTTCCACTTCCGCACCCGCCATGAATTTGTTGAATTCGTTGAAAGCCGGCGGCCGCACGATCGCAAAGACCTCGCCCGCTGGATAAGAGGATGGGCAAGCGCCTGACGCAAGTGCGACCGTGCTGAACGGGCCGCCGAGATACAGAACGGAAAGCGCAATCGCGTAGAGTGCAAGTCGTTTGAGACTTGTGCAATCAAGCACGATCATTGCGAAGGTCGCGTCAGCAACAGGATTGCATTGTTAATGAGGCGCGTCTGCTCTGGCGTGGATTTGGTCGCTCCACTTCGCGGACCGAGCGCGAGGTTGAGAATATTCGTTCGCACGCCTTGTGCCGACGCTGCGGGAGCGTTCAGACCCGGCCCTTTCCAATTGATAAGGGTCCAACTCGGGGTGACTGTGCCACCAAATGCGACCACGAACTGGATGGAGTGCAAGATCGAGTCGATCGGCGGATCCGGCGTGTAGGAGACCAGGGCCGCGGTCTTCTGCAACGCTTGAGCATGATCCGAAAAAAGCTTGGCATTGTCTGCGGCGGCCTTTGATTTAGTGTCGTCTAACTTGGTTTGTTCGACGTCCGTCTCATAGTCGGCGGTTCGACCGTTTTTCCTATTATCCTCAAATTGATCGTAGTGCGTTTTGGCATCGTCGAGCGCGGCGCGCGCATCGTTGACCGCCGTTTTCGCACCGCCTTCGTCGATCTTGGCGTATTTGAGGGCTAACCCAATCGTCTCAACGACTTCGGTTGCGCTGGCATTAGCTTTGGGAATGGCCACAGGCGCAAATGCGTCGCGCGCTTTGACAGCCGACTTGTAAGCGTCCTCGATCACCTTGCGGGTCAGCGTCGCATTATTCGCGTTCAAGGTCGCTTGCTGCAACGCATTTTTTACGTGCGAATAGGCGTCGGTAATATCCTTGATCTGTTGGTCCGTTGGCTTGTCAGTGGGCACCGGCGCAGCCACGGTGCCAACCAGGGGCTTCGGCATTGGCACAGCGGTTGGCGGCGTTGTCGCCTTTCCGGTGCCCGGTGCCGGATGATTACCAGCCCACAAGTCCAGCCGGTGGACGGGATAGAAAGCTGAGGCCACCCATTCGCGCAGGCCCAAGTCTCCTTTAAGCTCTCTAGCCCCGGAATAGTCGCAGACCCGTCGCTCCGGCGGAAAATCCGGGGCACTTTCCATTGCGCGCACGTACTCGCGCCAGTTGTGCAATTCGTCTAATGCGAGTGAAAAGCTTACGGTCTCTGTTCGAACGGCTTGCTCTCCTAGCCGAATGCCCGCACGCTCGCCGACGTGGCTTTTCATGGTCGCTGTTGTCTGTCCCTGATCAGTCGACGGAGCGCGGAGGCGAAAAGTGACCGGGCGTTGTGGACGGAAGCCGCCAAAAGCGGAATTGTGCAACTCGGGTTCGATTTGCAAGTAACGGACTCGAGGAAAGCGCGATGTCGCCACGCTCTCCCCTCCCCGCCCGCTATCCTTCGACCGGCGCATGGCCCACGGTTATGCGTGCCGATATGGCAGCCGCATATCTTGATTATCGTGATACAGGTGAGCTGGCGCGTGGGGTGAGCCGGGGTGAGGCGCCCCTACCGATCGGCTATCACGGAATTGGACCCGCCAGAGAACCAATCTGGTCTAAGGCCGCCATTGACAATTTCCTCGAGCCAGATTCGGATAGTCCCGCAAAACAAGACTTGGCGTCACTCGCATGAAACCGCCTCGCACAGCATTGAAGCTTCCGCGCTATTGCCGGCGAAAGCCGTTGAAGAATGGCCGATGGGCATACTTTTTTGAACCGCCGACGTGGGCCCGCGCACAGGGTTGCCAAATTGAAGCTGAAGCATTGGGGCAGGATTACGTGGCCGCCGTCGATCGTGCGGAGAACGTCCTCTTGCCGGCCTTCGATAGCTGGCGTTCTCGCGGGCTGACGGACATGGTGCCGGCAGCCGTGACGCCAGGATCGTTTGACTGGCTAGCGGGCGTATTCAAGGCGCACCAGAAGTGGAAGGAGATCGATCACAAGACACAGCGTCTTTACGAGCAAGGCTTGTCGCTATTCGCCAACCACAGGCTGAAGGATGGCACCCGAACCGGCTCAAAGCAGATCTCAGATTTCACGAAAGGATTCGTGGACGCGGTGTATGCGAAGTTGCTCGTCGTCGAGGATAAGGACGCAGATGGCAACGTCGTAAGGCGAGAACGCCGCCGCTTCGCGAATGCCGCGATGGTCGCCTGCCGGCGGGCGTGGTTCGTCGGCCAGCGCGCAGACGAGAAGAGGGTTCCAGCCATCAATCCGTTCTCGCGCATGGGGTTGAAGGCACGCGCTCCCGGTCAGGCCGTGCGCGAGACGCCGACCGCGACGTGGGAAGATCTCGTTGCATTCCGAGCCGCCGCAAAGGACCTTGGATATCGGTCGGTGGCGACGGCCTCGCTTGTGACCTGGGAATGGCTGCAGCGGGAAGAGCACGTCTTCGGAGCCTTCGAGATCGCTCACTATCGACCCAAGGAGCGCCCGAACAGCGTCAAGATCGTGCATCCCAAGAACGGTGAGGAAGCGTGGTGGCCGCTGTTCGACGAGGCTGGCGAAGCCCTTTTCCCGGAGCTGATGGCCGAACTCGACGAAATCAAGAAGACGACAGTCTCAGGACTCGTTTTCCGGCGGGATCACGCCCACCGTAGATCTCGCACGCCGCTACCTTGGATCACCGATAAGAAGGATCTTCGCTATCTCCGGGATGTGGTGAAGGAGATCATCCGTTCCGCCGGGCTTCGAGAAGAACTCTCGTTCACATCCTTCCGCCACGGCGGCTTCACTGAGGGAGCCGACAGCGATCTCACGGATGCTGAATTGCGCGCGGCCGGACGGCACCGGTCCGCGAGACAGCTCCCGACATACGCGAAGCGCACGCGCAAACAGCTCATTTCGGGCACGAAGAAGCGTCGCGAGGAGCGAACAAAGACAGCCGGTTTGTCGGAATAGCCGCTGACCGCTTGTCGGAATGGCTCTCTTGCGAGGTCGCCAAGCCATTGAAAAGCTTGGTGGGCGCACCAGGGCTCGAACCTGGGACCCGCTGATTAAGAGTCAGCTGCTCTACCAACTGAGCTATGCGCCCGAAAGGCGGTCAATGCCTTGCGAGGCCGGTCGTTTAGCAAAGCGATCCGGGTATGGCAAGCGATGCGGCGCAGGTTTTCCAAGGGTTATTCCACAGGCCCAAAAATGCGAAAAGCCGCTGGATTCCAGCGGCTTCGCGAGGGTTAATCCCGGGGAATCCCGGATCGCTCAGAGCCGGCCTTCCCGGTCCGGGCCGCTATCGCGGTCGAAACGGTCGCCGCCGTTGAAGCGGTCCATGCCACGTTCCATCATGCGATCCATCCCACGCTCCATGAAGTGGCGGGGCGGGCCGTCTTCGCCGCCGCCGAACGGGCCGCGGTGGCGGGTCAGGAGGGCGAGGCGCCGCTTCTGGCCCTCGTCCAGGGTCTTGTAGAGGGGATCGGCGGCATCGGCGATCTTCTTCAGGGCCGCCGACGTCGCACCCATGTCCTCGGCGCGCTGGCGCAGCCGGGCGACCGGATCCTCCGGCTTGTCGGCATCCTTGTTGCCGTCCTTGGCGGCATCGCCGGGGCCGGCATTCATCCGCGCATTGGCGCGGTCGATGCGGAGCTTGGCGAAGTCGCGCACGGCGGTCTCGACCGGCGGCCACAGCTTCTCCTGGTCGGCGGTGAGCTTCAGCCCGGCATGGACCGCGGCGATCCGCGCGTCGACGAAGGCGGCGCGGTCTTCAGGGTTCATGCGGATGTGGCGGAAGTGCTCCATCCACGGGCGATGATATTGGGCATAGACCGCGCCCGAGCCGGCGATGCTGAGCGCGGCGATGGCGGCGACGGTGAACTTCCTCATAAGAACCTCCTCTGGAAGGATATCATGAAGATGAGGGTCGTTCGCCTCTCATGCAACTTACAACTTGGACAGGGAAGGCGTTCTTTCGCAGATGTAACGCACTTGAACGTCCGTTCAGCCGCAGTCTGACATCATTCGTAACAAAAAGAGCTTCCGTGCGGATCGCACGGAAGCTCGTTATTCATCGTTTGTTTATTAGTTGGTCGTGCTCTTGGATTCCTTCAGGAACTCGTCGATCAGCGGCTGGCCGACACGGCTTGCGGCGTCCTTGTAGACCGGCTCCATCGCCTTGCGCATCGCCTCGTCCTGCTCCGGCGTGAGCTTGATGATCTCGCTCTTGCCGCTCTTCTTGATCTCGGCGAAGGCGTCGTCGTTCTCCTTCTGCGACTGCGCGTTATTGAAGTCGGTCGCTTCCTTCATCGCCTTCGACAGCTGGTCGCGGATGTCGGCCGGCAGTTCGTCCCAGAACTTCTTGTTCACGATCACGACGTAGCCGATGTAGCCGTGATTGGTCTCGGTGATGTACTTCTGCACCTCGTGCATCTTCTGCGTATAGATGTTCGACCAGGTGTTCTCCTGGCCGTCGACCACGCCGGTCTGGAGCGCCTGGTAGACTTCGCCGAAGGCCATCACCTGCGGTAGCGAGCCTAGCGCCTTGAACTGCGCCTGGAGCACACGCGAGGACTGGATGCGGAACTTGACGCCCTGATAATCCGCGGGCGTGACCAGCTTCTTGTTCGCGCTCATCTGCTTGAAGCCGTTGTCCCAATAGGCAAGGCCGGTGATGCCCTTGGAGTCCAGCAGCTTGAGCAGCCGCAAGCCCAGCGGGCCTTCCGTCACCTTCCGCAGTGTCTTCAGGTCGGGAAGGATGTAGGGCAGATCGAACACCTCGAATTCACGGATGCCGAGCGGGCCGAATTTCGAGTTGGACGGCGCCAGCATCTGCACGCTGCCGAGCTGAAGCGCCTCGAGCTCTTCCTTGTCCTTGTAGAGCGACGAGTTCGGATAGACCTCGATCTTGACCTTGCCGCCGGTGTATTTCTCGGCGAGCTCCTTGAACTTCTCCGACGCCTTGCCCTTCGGCGTGTCGGTGGCGACCACATGGCTGAACTTGATGATGATCGGGTCGGCGTTGGCGGGGCCGGCAAGGCCGAGTGCCAGTGCAGCGACGGACGCCGCGATCGCGAAGGTGCGCATAATCTCTCCCTGTTGTTTTTGGGCTGCCCGGCGCGCGGGCGGCCTGTCCTCATGCCGGGCACATCCATACAGGCCGGCGCGCACGCGTGCTATTGGCCGTTAGCAGGGCAGCTATTCTCGGCGCCGTCATTCCGGGGAATCGAACCCGGAATGACGGGCTTTGAGCGTCAGCTTGCCGCCGCCGTCGTCACCGTATCGCGCTGGCGCTTCATGACGATCTTGTTGAGCGCGCCGAGATAGGCCTTTGCCGAGGCCACCAGTGTATCGGGATCCGCCGCGCGCGCCGTCATCGCACGTCCCTCATGCGAGAGCCGGACCGAGACTTCGGCCTGCGCGTCGGTGCCCTGGGTCACGGCGTGGACCTGATACAGGTCGAGCTTGGCCTCATGCGGCACCAGCGCCTTGATGCAGTTGAACACGGCATCCACCGGACCGTTGCCCTCGGCTTCCTCGATCTTGATCTGGCCGTCGACGTCCAGCTTCATGGTCGCGCGCTGCGGGCCATGGGTGCCGGCGATCACGGTCAGCGAGGTCAGCTTGATGCGGTCGTGCGACGCGGCCATCTCCTCGTCGACCAGCGCCTCGATGTCCTCATCGTAGATGTCCTTCTTGCGGTCGGCGAGCGCCTTCATCCGCGTGAACGCATCTTCCAGCTGGTTGGGGCCGAGCTTGTAGCCCATCTCCTCGAGCTTGTGCACGAAGGCATGGCGGCCGGAATGTTTTCCCAGCACCAGCGACGACTGCTTCAGGCCGACCATTTCGGGCCGCATGATCTCGTAGGTCGAGGCGTCCTTCAGCACGCCGTCCTGATGGATGCCGCTCTCATGCGCGAACGCGTTCCGGCCGACGATCGCCTTGTTGTACTGCACCGGGAACGAGGTCGCCGCCGACACCACCTTCGAGGCGCGGGTGAGCTGCGTGGTGTCGATCTTGTTCCAGAAGGGGAATTTATCGTTGCGCACGTTGATCGCCATCACGATCTCTTCGAGCGCGGCGTTGCCGGCGCGCTCGCCGATGCCGTTGATGGTGCATTCGACCTGGCGCGCGCCGCCGATGATGCCGGCCAGCGAATTCGCTACCGCCATGCCGAGGTCGTTATGGCAATGCACGGAGAACACGGCCTTGTCCGAGTTCGGCACGCGCTCGATCAGCGTCTTCATGAAGTGGGTGTATTCGTCGGGCGTGGTGTAGCCGACGGTGTCCGGAATGTTAACCGTGGTGGCACCGGCCTTGATCACGGCCTCGACGATGCGGCAGAGATAATCCATCTCGCTGCGGGTGCCGTCCTCGGCCGACCATTCGACGTCGTCGATCTGGTTGCGGGCGCGCGCGACCATGGCAACCGAGGTCTCGAGCACCTGCTCCGGGGTCTTGTTCAACTTCACCCGCATATGCAGCGGCGAGGTCGCGATCACGGTGTGGACGCGGCCGCGTTTTGCGAATTTCACCGCCTCGGCGCAGCGGTCGATATCGGCCGGGTGCGCGCGGGACAGGCCGGCGATGACGGCGTTCTTGGAGCGGCGGGCGATTTCGCTGACCGCCTGGAAGTCGCCTTCGGAGGTGATCGGGAAGCCGGCTTCGATGACGTCGACGCCCATATCGTCCAGCATCTCGGCGACCTCGAGCTTTTCCTCGAAGGTCATGGTGGCGCCGGGGCACTGCTCGCCGTCGCGCAGCGTGGTGTCGAAAATGATGACGCGGTCCTTATCGGACTTGTTCACGGGGGCCATTGTCGAATTCCTTTTGAGCTTTTGCGCCGTTTATTTGCTGGGCGCTTGAGGTGTGCGGTGATCTCGACCAACCCCTGAGCGCCCAGGCGCGTGCGCCCAGCCGGCCCTCAGGGGCAGCTAAGAAGGAGCTCGCCAATAAGGAGGGTGGGCAGGAACGCGGCCGGGATCGTGGCGGCGGCCAGAGCCACCTCCCCCGAAATCCCATCGATTTGGCCGCGAATCAGCATTGCCAGACCCTTTTGAGCCCTCAAATCCTCGGTCAAAACCGTTGACGGTTGGTTGCCGAGAGGCTCGATGGACCGTTTCTAGACGAGAAATGGGCGCAACTGCAACGCCAAAAGATGGTCAGAGGGGCTGACTTGGTTGCGGGTGGCGCCTCCAGCAGCGCGGCACGCGGCATATCAGCCCCGTCATCCTGAGGTGCGAGGCGTGCGATGCGAAGCAGCGCGCGAGGAGCCTCGAAGGATGAACCGCCGAGCTGCTTCAGCCGGGCCGCCGCCCTTCGAGGCTTGCTCTGCGGCTGCGCCGCAGGGCGCGCACCTCATGGCAGGCGGTACATACGAAAATCAGAATTTCGGTAAAGTGGAATATTTGACGTGCGTCGATTGACCCAGCGGTCGCGTGTTTTGCCCGATGGCAGCGCAAACGCTTGTAGCCCGCGCATGCCACACCCACCGCCGTCATCCCCGCGGAACCAAGCGGTTGTCGCTGGAGGTGCGAGCCTTGCGATGCAACAGCATCGCAAGGTGAAGCCTCGAAGGATGCGCGACAGGAGCTTGCGGCGCATCCTTCGAGGCGCGCAAGTGCGCGCACCTCAGGATGACGGTCGAGTTGTGGTGTCTATCAGACTACCCCGTGCGGCGGGAGCGGGCACGGCTCTCCCAGCGATCCAGCATCAGGCCAAGTTCGCCAGTGGCCGGAACCGGGGGCGGCATCTTGTTGATGGCCGTCACCTCGTTGGTATTGGCGGGCGGGGCGGCGACCCAATCCGGCTGCGCGTAGCCACGCCAGCGGCGGGCTTCCGCATGTCGTTTGCGGGAGATCAGATCGCGCATAAAATAGCCGGCCGCGAACGCGATCCCAAGCAACACAATCAAGATGACGACGCCCACACTCAACTCCGACCTTGGCCCAAACGGTTTTCTGCGCAGCAAAGCGTGCGAAATCAAGGCTTGAAAATGCCCGCAAGCCGAGTTGGTGAGATCTTTTTGTGACGAGCAAATAGTCGTTCACACCTGTGGAACCGACATACACAAGTTTCCAGCAGGAAACCGCTCGCCGTTTTGGACATTCCTGCGACGAATTTACGATATTCCACCGGCATCGCGCGCAAAGGATGCGAATCCAACCCTCGCAACCCATCGCGGACCGGACTAACCTTCGCACCGCTCGGCCGGATCAACCGGCTAGCCAACATGACCGGGAGGACGCGAATGACACGCCAGGAGGCTCGTGACCACGAGCAGCGTGACCAGGATGCTGCGCTTTCACGACGAACACTAGTCCAGGGGCTTGCGCTCGGGGCCGCGGCCACCATGGCCGGAACTGGCGCCGCGCTGGCCCAAACGGGACCTGCCGCGCCGCCGACCACGATCACCACCCCGCCGCGCGACTTCGGCCCCAACGGCGCGCCGACCACCTATTTCTGGGACCCTGACATCCTCGCGGTCGATCCGTCCTTCAACGATCTGGCGCAGCCCAACACCGCGATCAAGCGGCTCTACACCGGCGTGCTCTGGGCCGAAGGTCCGGCGTGGAGCGCGCAAGGAAGATATCTGTTGTGGAGCGACATTCCCAATAACCGGCAGATGCGCTGGAGCGAGGATGACGGCCGCGTCAGCGTGTTTCGTGCGCCCTCCAACAACTCCAACGGCAATTCGTTCGACTTCCAGGGCCGCCAGCTCTCCTGCGAACATCTGACCCGGCGGGTGACGCGCTACGAGCATGACGGCACTGCCATCGTGCTGTGCGACAATTACAACGGCAAGCGCCTGAACTCGCCGAACGACGTCGTCGCGCATCCCGACGGCAGCTACTGGTTCACCGATCCGCCCTATGGCGGGCAGCTCTATGAAGGCGAGCCCGACGCTGCGGGCGGACCGAGCAATGCGGGCGGCAAGCTCAATCCGCGGATCGGACAGCCGGCAGGCTTCACACCGGGCAAGCGCGAGCTGCCGACCAACTGCTATCGCATCGACCCCTCTGGCCGCGTCGACCTCGTCGTCACCGAGGATCAGGTGCCCGATCCGAACGGCCTGTGCTTCTCGCCCGATTTCAAGAAGCTCTATGTCGTCTCTACCGGCAAAGGCCCCGGCGACACTGGCCGCGGCGGCAATGGCGAGATCTTTGTGTTCGACGTCGGCAGCGACAACAAGCTCTCCAACCCCAAGAAGTTCAGCGACTGCGTGATCGACGGCGTGAAGTGCGGGCCTGACGGCGTGCGCTGCGACGTCAACGGCAATGTCTGGGCCTCCAGCAATGCCGGCCGCGCGGTCGGCTACAACGGCGTGACGACATGGTCGCCGGATGGCAAGCTGCTCGGCCGTATTCGCCTGCCGGAAGTGTGCGGCAACATCTGCTTCGGCGGCCCCAAGCGCAACCGCCTGTTCATGGCCGCGAGCCAGTCGCTCTACGCCGTGTACACGGCGACGCAAGGTGCGGGGCCGGGCTGACGCGCGCAAGCCGGACCACGACACGGCGCCGGCGTGCCTCGCCGGCGCCGGATTGTTTTAATGGTCTGCTCGATGCGTGAGCTGGGCGCAACAGAGGTGACTCGCGGACCGGGCGCGTGATAATTGAGCTATGGCTGACAAAATTCGCGTTGTTGTTCTCTATGGCGGCAGGTCCGGTGAGCATGAGGTCTCGCTGAAATCGGCTGCCTCCGTGCTCCATCATCTCGACCGCGAGCGCTTCGAGGTGATCCCGGTCTCGATCGACAAGGCCGGACGCTGGCAGTGGAACGATCTTCGTTCGATCGATCAGGCGCACGCGACGTCCTTGCCGATCCTGGCTGATGCACCCGAGATGCGGCTCGCGAGGGGCGCGAGCGGACGCGGCGTCCTCACGCCAATTTCCGCAGGAGTGGCCGATCCGATCGAGATCGATGTCGTCTTTCCGGTCATGCATGGGCCCCTTTGCGAGGACGGCGCCGTGCAGGGCCTGCTGGAATTGACCGACGTCGCCTATGTCGGATCAGGCGTCCTCGCCTCCGCCGTCGGCATGGACAAGGATATCGCGAAGCGGCTCGCCGAATTTGCCGGCATTCCGGTCGCGCCCTATCGCGTGCTCACCCGCAAGGCCTTCATTGGGGATCGCAGCTCATCTCTCGCCAAAGCGATCGAGGGCTTGACGCTCCCGGTCTTCGTCAAGCCGTGCAACATGGGCTCCAGCGTCGGCATTCACAAGGTGAAGGCGTGGGATGCGCTGGGACCGGCGCTTGACGATGCGTTTCGCTACGATGTGAAGGTGCTGATCGAACAGGGCATCGACGCGCGCGAAATCGAGGTCGCGGTGCTCGAGGGCGAGACGCCCTTCGTGAGTCTCGCCAGCGAGCTGAACCCCAACTCCCAACACGAGTTCTATTCCTACGAGGCAAAATATCTCGATCCCGATGGCGCCCGGGTTGATCTCCCGGCCAGGCTCGACGCCGCGCAGATGGAGCGCGTGCGGTCACTGGCGGCCCAGGTGTTTGCGGCGCTCGAATGCAGTGGCCTCGCGCGCGTCGACTTTTTCCTCGACCGGCAAACCGGCCAGTTCTATTTCAACGAGGTCAACACCCTGCCCGGCTTCACGTCGATCAGCATGTATCCGAAGATGATGGAGGCCTCCGGCGTGCCGTATGGAGAGCTGCTGACGCGCCTCGTCAACATGGCGCTGGATCGGCACCGGCAGCGCCAAGCCCTGGAACGGGGCTATTCAAGCTAGGCGATCTCCGGATCGAGGACAGAGCGACTGATCGTTGCTGCGAGCGCGTTGAATCGGCGTCGCTGTCATCAATAGCCGCTGGCTGTGTGCCTGCGATGCGCCCGCATGCCCGCCGACGAAATCTGCATGCCTGATTTTCCGGAATACCCAACGCTGCCTGCAATTTACGCAGCGCTAGACTTTAGTCCCCTCTCACAATCCTGAATGCGGTTTCACTTGCCGAGAATGCCATCGCCGTTATAGTCGCGCCCAATAGCTCATAAGAGGCTTATTAAAGGGAGAGAGAACAACATGAATAAAGCACTCTCTGGTGCATTGCGAATAGCACTGGGAACGGCCGCGGCCGGCGTACTGATGATGGCATCGGGCGCGGCATTTGCGGCGGATCCGATCAGGATCGGCGTGATCGCGGAAGCGCAGGCGATCGCCGGCGCATCGATCCCGCAGGCGGCGCAGCTCGCCGCCGACGAGATCAATGCCAATGGCGGCGTCGACGGCCGCAAGATCGAGATCATCGGCTACGACAACCACTCCTCCTCGGCAGACTCGGTGCGCGCGTTCCAGCGCGCGGTGAACGAGGACAAGGTTAACGCGGTCATCGCCAGCTATATCAGCGAAGTGGTGCTGGCGCTCGAGCCCTGGGCCTCGCGGCTGAAGACGCCGTTCGTTACGCCCGGTGCGGCCTCCAACGAGATCAGCAAGAGCGTCCACGCCGATTATGAGAAGAACAAGTACACCTTCCATGGCTACCTGACCTCGGCAGCACTTGCGCTCTCGGTCTGTGACGGCGCCAAAGATCTGCTCGTCGACAGGATGCACATGAAGACGGCCGTCATCATGAGCGAGGACGCCGCCTGGACCAAGCCGCTCGATGTCGGTTACGAGGAATGCCTGCCCAAGATCGGGCTGAAGGTGCTCGACCACATCCGCTTCTCGCCTGACACCACCGACTTCACGCCGATCTTCAACAAGATCGAGGGATCGAAGCCCGACGTGATCATCACCGGCATCTCCCATGTCGGCGTGCAGCCGACGGTGCAGTGGAAGAACCAGCAGGTGCCGATTCCGATGTTCGGCATCTCCTCGCAGGCCACCAACGAAACCTTCGGCAAGGACACCAATCAGGCGGCCGAGGGCGTGCTCTACCAGGGCGTCTCCGGCCCCGGCGTCGCGGTGACACCGAAGTCGGTGCCGTTCGCCGAAAACTTCAAGAAGAAGTTCGGCAATTATCCGTCCTATGCCGGCTACACCGCCTATGACGAGGTCTATTACATCGCCGACGCGGTGAAACGCGCCGGCTCGACCGACGCCGACAAGCTGGTCGATGCGTTGGAGAAGACCGACTGGGAAGGCACGATCGGCCGCGTCCAGTTCTACGGCAAGGACGATCCCTTCACCCACTCGATCAAATACGGCAAGGGCCTGATCACCGGGCTGATGCTGCAATGGCAGGACGGCAAGCAGAGCGCGGTCTGGCCCAAGGATGTCGCCAAGGTCGACATCAAGTTCCCGAGCTTCATCAAGCTCTCGAACTAGCAGGACACGCTCCCGGGACCACCTCCCGGGAGCTTCCACATGCGTCGTACGCAGAACCTTCCTCCAGCGAGACTTTCTGGCCAATCTGAGATGCGAGCTTTCCAGATTCTGATTGATGGCTTCGCCATCAGCGCCCTCTACGCCCTCGGTGCCACCGGCTTTACGTTGATCTTCGGTGTCTCCGGCGTCCTCAACCTCTCCCACGGTGCCATCATGGTGGCGGCAGCGGTGGCGGCCTGGGCCGCCGCCAGCATCTTCAATGTCGGCACCTATGCCGGCGCGCTGATCGGGGTCGCGGTCGCGCTCCTCGCCGCCTTTGCCACCTACTTCGCGGTGGTGAAGCCGATCCAGGACTCCCGGCGCATCCCCAATGAGGAGAAGGAGATCTTCGTCCTCACCGGCACGCTCTTGTGGGGCATCATGATCCAGGAGCTGATCGCCTATTTCTTCACCAACAACGCCAAGACCGTGCTGCCGATCGTCGAGGGCGTGGTCGACGTGCTCGGCGTCCGCACGCCGAAGAACGAGATCTTCACCGCGATCGTGTGCTGCCTCGTCATCGCGCTGCTGTGGCTGCTGGTGAATCGCACCCGCACCGGCAAGGCGGTGCTGGCGGCCTCGATGAACCCGCGCGGTGTGACGCTGCTCGGCCTCGAGCTGACCAACATCTACATCGTGGTGTGGGCGATCTACGGCATCCTCGCCGGCATTGCCGGTGTGCTGCTCGGCATGTTTCTGGGCGTCAGCTCCTACAGCGTCGGACCTCTGACCGCGAGCGCGTTCTCGATCGTGGTGCTAGGCGGCCTCGGCAGCGTCTCCGGCTCGCTGATCGCGGCCTTCGTGGTCGGCTATCTCGAGACGCTGACGGCCTACCTGGTCTCGCCGGCCTACCGCACCATTCCGGCGCTGCTGCTGCTCGTGTTCGTGATGTACATCCGGCCCCAGGGCCTTCTGGGGAGGCGCTGAGATGGCGAGCTTCTTTACGACGCGCCTGTTCTTCATCTCTCTTGCGCTGGTCGTGATCGCGTCGACCTTGCCGCTCTATGTCTCTGGCTACGTGCTGGGCCTGTTGACGGTCGCGTTCTATTTCGGCGTGTTCGCGATGGCCTGGGACCTGCTGTTCGGCTTCGCCGGCGAGGTCAATTTCGGCCCGACCTTCCTGATCGGTGTCGGCGCCTACACCGCCGGCATCCTCAATGCCCAGTTCGGCTGGTCGGTCTATCTCTGCATCGTGCTCGGCGCGCTCGCCTCCGTCGTCGCAGGCCTCGTGCTCGCGCTGCCGGCGCTGCGGGTGCGCGGGCCGTATTTCGGCCTGACCACGCTGGTCGCGGTCTTGATGCTGCAAAACTTCATCGTGGTGTTCGCAGACCTTACCGGCGGCGAGATCGGACTGACCATCCCCGACGTCATCTCGATTGACGCCGGCGTCAATTACTGGATCGCGCTCGGCTTCATGACGATCTCGGCGGCGATCCTCTACGGCCTGTCGCAATCCCCGGTTGGCCTCGTGCTGCAAGCAAGCGGCCAGGACCCGGTGCAGGCCGGCGCGCTCGGCTTCAACATCGTCAAGCACAAGCTTGCCGCCTTCATCGTCAGCGCGTTCTTCTCAGGCCTGTCCGGCGCGCTGCTGGTGTTCTACTTCGGCACCGCCTCGGTCGGCACCGTCGTCGACGTCGCGGTTGGCGTGAACGTCATCGTCTCGGCCGTGCTCGGCGGCCGGCGCACCGTGCTTGGGGCTGCGTTAGGGGCGATCTTCCTGATCGTCGCCGGCGAGTTCTTGCGGCCGACCGGCGAGCTCGCGACCTTCATCGTCTCGGCGGTCGCGCTGCTCGTCGTGCTGTTCTTCCCCGGCGGCTTCCTCGGAGCGGCCCTCTCGCGCGAGGCTCGCTCGTAATGGATCAGAGGCTTTCAAACCGACCCGTACTCGAAGTCCGCGGCCTGACAAAACGCTTCGGCGGATTGACGGCGGTGAAGAACCTCGGCTTCGAGGTCAACAGCGGCGAGATCTTTGGCCTGATCGGGCCGAACGGCTCAGGCAAGTCGACCGCGATGAAGAGCGTGATGGGCATCGAGCGCCCGACCGCCGGCGAGGTGATCTTCGAGGGCGAGAACGTCGCCGGCCTGCCCGCGCACAAGATCGCGCGCAAAGGCTTTGGCATGGTGTTCCAGCACTCGCGGCCGCTGAACCGGCAGACGGTGCTGGAGAACATCATGGCGGCGCTGCTGCCGGACAGCCTGTTCATGCTGTTCCCGGACAAGGCGCTGCTCGAGCGTGCCAAATGGATCGCCGACCGCGTGGGCTTGGGCTCCGTGATGAACCGCCGTCCACCGACGCTGCCGTTTGCCGATCTGCGCCGGCTCGAACTAGCCAAGGCTATCGCGCGTGATCCAAAAGTGGTGCTGGTGGACGAGCCCTTCGCCGGCCTGACGCGCGCCGAGGTCGACGTCTTCTCCGACCTGATCCGCAGCTTTCGCGATGACGGCCGCGCGGTGATGCTGGTCGACCACAACGTCAAGAGCGTCGCAGCGCTGGTCGATCGTGTGCTCGCAATGTATCTCGGCGAGGAGATCGTCACCGGCAAGGCCGAAGACGTCATGAAGAACGAGACGGTGCGCAGGGTCTATCTCGGCGGCGCGATCGAGACTCATGCGCGGCCCGAGAACAGCTTCAAGGACAAGGTGCCTCTGCTGCAAGTGGAGAATGTCAGCGTTCATTACGGCAAGGCGCAGGCGCTGGAGAACGTGTCGATCCACATCCACGAGGGCGAGTTCGTCTCGATCGTCGGGCTCAACGGCGCCGGTAAGACCACGCTGTTCAACACCATCTCCGGCTTCCTGCCCTATAGCGGCGAGATCTCGCGCGGCGGCGAAAAGCTGCGCGGCACGAGTCCAGCGAAGATCGCTCGCAGCGGCATCGTGCAGTGCCCGGAATCGCGCGAGCTGTTCGGCGAGATGAGCGTGCGAGAAAATCTCGATCTCGGCGGACAACATTTGACCGACGATAAGCGCGCAGCGCAGCTCGCCTGGCTGTTCGAGCTGTTTCCGATCCTGAAAGAGCGGCAGGGCCAAATGGCACAGACGCTCTCCGGCGGCGAGCAGCAGATGCTCGCAATCGGCCGCGCGCTGATGATGCAGCCGCAGATCCTGATCCTGGACGAGCCGACGCTGGGGCTTGCCCCCGTCATCCTCGAGCTCCTGTCCAAGGCGCTCACGAGGCTGCGGCAGACCACGTCGATCACGGTGCTGCTCGGCGAGCAGAACGTCACCTTCGCGCTGCCGCATGCCGACCGCGTCTATGTGCTCGAACATGCCCGGATCGTCTGGGAGGGCGATCCCGGACGCTTCGCCGCCGAGGCCGGCGCCGATTTTCTCTAGTTCGCGCGTATCAATAACAAAACAAGGAAAAGGAAACGACCATGCGACCACAAACGATTTTGAGCAGCAGCTTCCTCACCTCCGCGCTGGCGCTGTGCCTCGCAGCTCCCGCCTACGCGCAGTCGAACGATCCGATCAAGATCGGAATCATCGCCGAGGTGCAGTCGATCGCGGGTGCGGCGACGCCGGGTGGCGCGCAGATCGCTGCCGACGAGATCAATGCCAAGGGCGGCATCCTCGGCCGCAAGGTCGAGATCGTCACCTATGACAACAAGAGCTCATCGGCGGACTCGGTGCGCGCGTTCCAGCGCGCGGTGAGTGAGGACAAAGTCTCTGCCGTGATCGCGAGCTATATCAGCGAGGTCGTACTGGCGCTCGAGCCTTGGGCCGCGCGTCTCAAGATGCCACTGATCACACCAGGTGCCGCCTCGAACGAGATCACCAAGGCAATCCACAACGACTACGAGAAGAACAAGTACACGTTCCACGGCTATCTGACCTCGGCCGCCCAAGCCCAGATCGTCTGCGACGCGGCCAAGGATCTGCTTGTCGACAAGATGCACATGAAGACCGTCGCGATCATGAGCGAGGACGCCGCCTGGACCAAGCCGCTCGACATCGGCTACGAGGCCTGCCTGCCCAAAGCCGGCCTGAAGGTCGTCGAGCATGTGCGCTTCTCGCCTGATACCACCGACTTCACGCCGATCTTCAACAACATGGAGGCTAAGAAGCCCGACGTGATCGTCACCGGCATCTCGCATGTCGGCGTGCAGCCGACGGTGCAGTGGAAGAACCAGCAGGTACCGATCCCCATGTTCGGCATCAGCGCGCAGGCGCTGAGCCCGACCTTCTGGAAGGACACCAATGGCGCCGCCGACGGCGTGCCCTCGCTGGCAGTAGCAACGCCTGACGTCGCCGTGACCTCGAAGACGAAGCCGTTCGCGGCGGCCTTCGCAGCCAAGTTCGGCATGCCGCCTGCCTATACCGGCTACACCGCCTATGACGAGGTCTACATCATCACCGACGCCATCAAGCGCGCCGGCTCGACCGATCCCGACAAGATGGTCGCCGAGATGGAGAAGACCAACTTCGAAGGCACGATCGGCCAGATCCAGTTCTACGGCAAGGATGACGAGTTCACCCACGGCATCAAGTCCGGCCCCGGCACCGTGACCGGCCTGGTCTTCCAGTGGCAGGACTCCAAGCAGGTCGTGGTCTGGCCCGAGAAGATCGCGGAAGGCAAGCTGAAGTTTCCGAACTTCGTGAAGCTGTCGCAGTAATCAGCTTACGCCGACATCAAGCCCATCGCTCTCCTTGCGGAGCGGTGGGCTTTTCGTTGTCTTTCGCAGATGCGTTGTGACCCGCGGCCGGCGCGTATCGACCTTGGGCGATGTTGACTTTCCGCCTTCCCGCTCCCCATACTTCGTAAAAAAATAACAACCAATCATAAGACGGTTTTGAGGGAGGATAGGATGCCCACTTCACGCAGGCAGCTGCTGAAGAGCTCGGCGGCTGCCGCCGCTGCACTCAGCCTTGATTGGACCCGGGCACAGGCCCAAGCCGAGACGATGCGTATCGGCGTGATCTACGATCTCACAGGCCCGTTTGCCGCCGGCGGCTCGGTCGCCTCATCCGTCGGAACGCAGATCGCGATGGATCTCGTCAACGAGAAGGGCGGCATCGGTGGCAAATACAAGGTGGCGCCCGTCGCCGCCGACTCCCAGAGCAAGGCCGACGTCGCGATCAACGAGGCCGAGCGCCTGATCAGCCAGGAGAAGGTCGACATCATCGAAGGTGTGTTCTCCAGCGCGCATGCGGTGCCGATGGCCGCGAAAGTCGAGCAGCAGAAGAAGATCCTCTGGATCACGACCGCGGTCTCGACCGCCGTGTTCAAGGACAAGAACCTGCAATATGTGTTTCGCGCGCAGATCCACTCCGACCAGTATGGCCAGGCCTTCGCCGGCTTCATCGCCGAGCATGCGAAGACAAAACTCGGCATGGAGCCGGGCGAGGTGAAGGTCGCGCTGATCCACGAGGACGGCCCCTATGGCGTTGGCGTTGCGGCTGCCGACGAGGCCTATGCCAAGCAAGCCGGCATCCAGATCGCCCTGCGCGAGGGCTATTCGGCCTCCGCGCCTGATCTCTCGGTGCTCGTCACCAAGCTCAAGCGCGCCAAGGTCGATGTGATCTCGCATGCCGGCTACAATCCCGACATCACGCTTTTCCTGCGCCAGGCGCGCGAGAGCGGCCTGCGCTTCAAGATGCTGTTCGGAGCCGGCGCCGGCTACAGCCAACTCGACAAGCTGCGCGCGACCTTCGGACCCGACATCGACAATTTCTGCAACATCGATCCCGTGCCCGCGCAATTGCTCGATCCGGCGAAGCTTGCGCCGGGCATCGGCGATCTGACCAAAACCATGGTCACGCGCTACCAGGCCAAGACCGGCGCCACTGACGTGCCGCCGCACTGCTCGATGGGTTTCAACCAGACCTGGTTGCTGCTCAACAACGTGCTACCGGTCGCCAAGGAGAAATACGGCAGCTTCGAGCCCGAGGCGATCCGCAAAGCAGCGCTCGACGTCGACATCCCCGCCGGCGGTACCATCCAGGGCTATGGCGTCAAATTCTTCCCGCCGGGCACGCCGCTCTCCGGCCAGAACGAACGCTCGACGCCGGTGGTGATGCAGAACGCCGGCGAGCACATCTCGGTGGTGTGGCCGACGAACATCAGGACACAGGACCCGGTATTTCCGCTGCCGAAGGGTTCGACTTACGGGGTGTGAGAAGGCCGCACGGGTGGTCTCTTCCCCTCTCCCCTTGTGGGAGAGGGTGGCTCGCCGCGTAGCGGCGAGACGGGTGAGGGGTCGTCTCCGCGAGCGAACCTCTCACATCTGAATTCGCGGAGAGAAACCCCTCATCCGGCGCTTCGCGCCACCTTCTCCCGCAGGGAGGGCTTTGCACAGAGGGGCGAGCGGGCGCTTGAGGTGCGTCGCGGGCTTTTTTGATGTCAGCCCGCTACAGTGAGCGGCATTTTGCTCATTTCATCCCCTGTTGTCCTCTGTTTTTTCATGCGGAGACGGACTCCTGGCGTTGTGCGGCCAATGCGCCGGCCGCACGCCGTAGGTTGTAGGCGCAGCAGGCCAGCACGATGTGCACCTGATTGCGCTCGAAGTTGAAGAAGCGCATCCGCCGGAGACCATAATGCTCCTTGAACACGGCGTACGGACGCTCGACGGCGGCGCGCACCTTGGCGATTAGTTTGTTGCGCAGCTTCTGCCGCGGCGGCAGTTCGGGATGATGCTTGTTGGGCCGATGCATCAGGCGGTCCTTGATGCCAGCTTCTTTAAGACGCGCGTGCCGGGCATGCGTGTAGTAGGCCTGATCGCCATAGACCGCGGCCTCATCGCCGCAGAACAGACGATCCGCTGGCTCGGTATCGGTGATTGAGGCGTCCGTCACATGGACGCGACGAATGAGGGTGTGACCTGCATCCACGCCCGTGTGGATTTTATAGCCGAACACGCTCTTTTTGCCTTTCCGGCCCCAGCGAGCATCGCGATCCGCAGATGGTTTGGGTGGCGTATCCTCGCCATCCTTGCGTGCCTTGCGGGGCGGAGTGGCTCGTGCCGCGATTAACGAGGCGTCGACCAGCGTTCCCTGCTTGAGGATCAGCTTCTTGGCCTCCAACTGCCGATTGATCTCAGTGAAGATCTTCTCGATCAGACCGTCCTTGGCGAGTTCCTGCCGAAACCGCCACAATGTCGTGTGATCCGGGGTCTGATCGTGCAGGCTCAGACCAACAAAGCGGCGGAACGACAACCGGTCTGCAATGGCCGCTTCCAGCGCGGGATCAGACAGATTGTGCCAGATCCCGGCGAGCAAGCAGCGAAGCAAGACTTCCGCCGGATAGCTGCTGTTGCCGGCACCATCGCCGCCCCGCTTGCCAAGCAGCGAGCGCAGCGGCGCCCAATCCACAACAGCCTCCACCTCATCCAGGATGCTGCTTCGCGGTGCCCGAACCAGGCCATCCGCCAAGCTCATCTGACCGACATTGCGCTCAACCATGGCTCCCCTCGCTAGAATCAGCCATGATTCAAAGAATCACGTGCAGCCGATT